>JAXGWH010000001.1:0-196333 GCA_040773385.1 Aeriscardovia sp.
ATCACGGCAAGACCACTCTGACCGCCGCGATCTCCAAGGTGCTCCACGACGAGTACCCGGATGTGAACCCTGAGTACGACTTCAACCAAATCGACTCCGCCCCTGAGGAGGAGGCGCGCGGTATCACCATCAACATCGCGCACATCGAGTACCAGACGGCGAAGCGCCACTACGCGCACATCGACGCCCCGGGCCACGCTGATTATGTCAAGAACATGATCACCGGCGCGGCCCAGATGGATGGCGCCATCCTCGTGGTCGCCGCCAACGACGGCCCGATGGCCCAGACCCGCGAGCACGTCCTGCTCGCCAAGCAGGTCGGCGTCCCGAAGATCCTCGTCGCGCTCAACAAGTGCGATATGGTCGATGACCCTGAGCTCATCGACCTCGTCGAGGAGGAGACCCGCGACCTGCTCGAGGAGAACGGCTTCGACCGCGATTGCCCGGTCATCCGCGTCTCCGCGTACGGCGCGCTCCACGACGACTTCCCGAACCACGAGCACTGGGTCGAGCAGATCAAGAAGCTCATGGACGCCGTCGACGAGTATATCCCGACCCCGAAGCACGATCTCGAGAAGCCGTTCCTCATGCCGATCGAGGATGTCTTCACCATCTCCGGCCGCGGCACCGTCGTGACCGGCCGTATCCAGCGCGGCGAGATCAAGCCGAACACCCCGGTCCAGATCGTCGGCCTCCGTCCGACGCAGGACACCACCGTCACCTCGATCGAGACCTTCCACAAGACGATGGATCTCGCCGAGGCCGGTGACAACGTCGGCCTCCTGCTCCGCGGCATCAACCGCGACCAGGTCGTCCGCGGCCAGGTCCTCGCGGCGCCGAACACCATCACCCCTCACACGGACTTCAAGGCCCAGGTCTACGTCCTGACGAAGGATGAGGGCGGCCGTCACACGCCGTTCTTCAACAACTACCGTCCGCAGTTCTACTTCGGCACCACCGATGTCACCGGCACCATTGAGCTGCCGGAGGGCACCGAGATGGTCCAGCCTGGTGACAACGCCGAGTTCAGCGTCAAGCTCCTCGAGCCGGTCGCCATGGAGAAGGGCCAGACCTTCGCCATCCGCGAGGGCGGCCGCACTGTCGGCTCCGGTCGTGTGACCGAGATCGTCGACTGAGACTGATCTGACGATCATTCTGAACCGATAGGCTCTGGAGGGCCCGGGTTCGTCCCGGGCCATCTTTGTTTCTCCAGCATGTTGTTTCTCGGCACTGTACGCCCGTGGCCTGCGTGTGCTTCGGCGTGGCCGGGCAACAGGTGGCACAAACATGCTGTTCACGTCCAGCCCGGTTTTCGAGGGCGGGTGGCATAATAACCGACGGCCCATTATCGGCCATGCAGGTTTCTCTTCTCAACGATGGGTGGTGTTCCCTATGGCACAGACCACAAACGATATCAAGAACGGCTCCGTCCTCAACCTCGACGGCCAGCTGTGGCAGGTCATCAAGTTCCAGCACGTCAAGCCTGGCAAGGGACCGGCCTTCGTCCGCACGACCATCAAGAACGTCCTCTCGGGCAAGCAGGTGGAGCGCACCTTCAACGCCGGCATGAAGGTCGACTTCGAGACCGTCGACAACCGCACGCTGCAGTACTCGTATCGTGACGGCGACAACTTCGTCTTCATGGACATGACCACCTACGACCAGGTCCCGATCAGCGCGGATCTCATCGGCGACAACGAGAAGTTCCTCAAGGAAGGCACCGACTGCATCATCAGCTTCCACGACGGCCAGCCGCTCTCCGTGGAGCTGCCGCCGTCCGTCATGCTCAAGATCACCTCCACCGAGCCCGGTCTGCAGGGCAACCGCTCCAACGCGGGCACCAAGCCCGCCACCGTGGAGACCGGCGCCGAGATCCAGGTCCCGCTCTTCGTCTCCGAGGGTGAGGTCGTCAAGGTCGACACGCGCGACGGCAGCTATCTCGGCCGCGAGACCAAGTGAGGCATCGTGGCACGTTCCACTGCCAGGAGGCGTGCCCTCACCACGCTCTATGAGGCGGATGTGAAGGACGCCGACATACTTGATCTGCTCGCCCTGCGCGAGAAGAGCCCCGGAACACAGGAGCCCTTGCCCGAGTATGCGCGTCAGATCGTCACCGGTGTGGCCGACCACTACAAACGGATCAACGGGCTGCTCAACCAGCATGCCACGCGCCGCATCTCCCGCATGCATGTCATCGACCGCAACATCCTGCGCATCGGTGCCTGGGAGATGATCTACAACGACGACATCCCCCCGAAGGTCGCCATCGACGAGGGGATGCAGCTCGCCAAGAAGTACAGTGACGAGAACGTGCCCGGCTTCATCCACGCGGTGCTTTCCGCCATCCACGATGATCCCAACGCCGTTCCCGAGGGTGACGACGAGTCGCAGCGCTCGATGGGCCCGTCGTGGAAGAAGCATCAGGACGACCTGCCCGAGCCTCCTGCGCGTCCGGAGGATAAATCGGGAGAGCGTCAGATGACCATCCCCGGCATCGCCCAGAGGCAGATCCGGCCTGTCGGCGTCCGGTTCTCCGGTGCCGCCCGGACGCGGCTCGTCCGCCGTCAACATCGCCGGGGCCTGTGATCCGGCGTCCTCAGGTCGGCGTTTGCCGGACAGGGCGCCCGGGCCAACAGCTCCGATGCCGCCGGACCGTCTGATCGGCCGTCCGAACGGCATGTCGGGTCCCCACGGCGGGTATGGCTGCGGGTATACCTGAAATACATCCGTAAATCGCCGGCAACAAAACGCACGGCGTCCGCGCCCTATCGGAAGGCACCCCAATGTCCGAGCAGAAGCAGCAGTCCCGAAAGGATTCCCGTCAGAGCGGATTCGGGGCCACGATGCGGCGCTGGCGCAGACGGCTCTCCGGTTCCGGCCGGGCCGGCACAGGGGATACAGCCGCACACAATCCGCGTGGCAACGCCTCCCGTGGGCGTCTCATCGTCCTGACCGGCCCCACGGCCGTCGGCAAGGGGACCGTCGAGCATGCGCTGCTCGCCAAACATCCGGAGGTCTGGGTCTCCGTCTCCGCCACCACGCGCGCACCGCGCCCGGGGGAGAAGAACGGCGTGGACTACTGGTTCGTCACCGACGAGCAGTTCGCACAGATGCGCAGGGAGAACAAGTTCCTCGAGACGGCCATCGTGCACAACATGGCCCACTACGGCACACCGCTGCAGCCGGTGCTCGACCACCTGAAGCAGAACGTGCCCACGATCCTCGAGATCGATCTGCAGGGCGCGCGCCGTGTGCGCACGAGGGCGGCCGAGCTCGGCATCGACGTGCTGTTCGTCTTCCTCGCCCCGCCGAGTTTCGATGACCTCGTCACCCGGCTCGCCGAGCGCGGCACGGAGAACGAGGAGCAGCGCATGAAGCGTCTGGCGAGCGCCCATGTGGAGATGGCCGCCGAGGACGAGTTTGACGTCGTCATCGTCAACGGCACCGTGGAGAAGGCGGCCGACAAGCTCTGGCAGGTCATCCGCGACGAGTACGGGCTCGCCGGGTGATCGTCCGCCTTGCCCGCATTGTCCGCATTGTCTGCGAGGTTTGACCGCACCCCATAAGCTGTATAATTTGTCATCGTGATCCCGTGAGGGGATCGTCAGAGGAGTCAATCAATGGCACTTGGAACTGTTCCGCAGCCCGAAGGCGTCGCCAGCCCGACGCTCGCTGATCTCGTCAAGCACACCGACGGCAACCAGTACGCGCTGGCGATGTTCGCCGCCAAGCGCGCCCGTCAGATCAACGCCTACTTCAACCAGCTCAATGAGGGCCTCCTGCAGAACGTCGGCCCGCTCGTCGAGTACGACGCCAAGGAGAAGCCGCTCTCCATCGCCTTCCGCGAGATCAACGAGGGCCTGCTCGAGCAGACGCTCGCCGACAACAACGAGTCCGACTCCGCCAAGGAGAAGGAGACCGCGGCGGAGGTCAAGGAAGAGTATGGTTCCGACCACACCGCCGAGGGCGCGGCCGACGTCGACGCCACCCCGGCCGGGGCCGCCGACACCAGCGACGGTTCTGATGATTCCGATTCCGCGGACGCCGATTCCGACGACGACACGGACGAGGACGACGCCGACGCCGATTCCGACGATGAGGACAAGGACTGACGTCCTTTCCCACATCTGTGCGGCATGATGAAGGCCTCCCGACGGGGGCCTTCTTTCGTGTGATTGGCTGTCGCCGGTCACTTTTTTATCCGGTCGACGGACGGCTGATCGATGATCGACTCTTTTTTGACTGATCGGCTTCCTCTTCACAGCACGATCAGATCTGCGAGACTAAGCGAGGCATGATGGGCGAGCCACGGCTGATGACGGCGGAGGCGGTCACTGAGGGGCATCCCGACAAGATCTGCGACCAGATCTCGGACGCCATCCTCGACGACCTCCTCACCCAGGACAAAAACTCCCACGTCGCGGTGGAGACGAGCGCCACGAAAGGCCTGTTCTTCGTCTTCGGCGAGGTGTCCACGCACGGCTACACCGACTTCCAGTCCGTCGTGCGGGACGTGGTGCGCTCCATCGGCTACACGTCCAGCGCCATCGGGCTGGACGCCGACTCGTGCGGCGTCATGTCCGCCATCGGTGAGCAGAGCCCGGAGATCGACCAGGGCGTCGACCGCGTGCGCCGCACGGAGAATATGACCCCGCAGCAGCGCGAGCGGCTTTACGAGGAGCAGGGCGCCGGCGATCAGGGCGTCATGTTCGGCTACGCGTGCGACGAGACGGACGTGCTCATGCCCATGCCCATCACCATCGCCCAGAGGATGGCCATGCGCCTGGCCGAGGTGCGCAAGAAGGGCATCGTCCCGCATCTGCGCCCGGACGGCAAGACGCAGGTCACGCTGCGCTACGACGAGGACGGCGAGCCTGTCAGCGTCGCGACGATCGTGCTCTCCACACAGCATGACCCGAGCGTCAACACCGAATGGCTGCGGCCGCGCCTGCTCGAGCAGGTGATCCGCCCCGTGCTCGATCAGGTGTGCGGACAGAAGGTGGCGCACGACACGTTCGACCTGTTCGTCAACCCGACCGGCTCGTTTGTGCTCGGCGGTCCCGCGGCGGACGCCGGGCTGACGGGCCGCAAGATCATCGTCGACACATACGGCGGCGCGGCCCACCATGGCGGTGGGGCTTTCTCCGGCAAGGACCCGAGCAAGGTGGACCGCTCCGGCGCCTACGCGGCGCGCTGGGTGGCCAAGAACATCGTGGCGGCCGGCCTCGCGCGGCGTGTCGAGGTACAAATCGCCTATGCGATCGGCGTGGCCGACCCGGTGGCCGTCAACGTCGAGACGTTCGGCACCGAGCAGGACGGTGTGGGCCGAGATCAGATCGAAGAGGCCGTACGAAAGGTCTTCGACCTGCGGCCCGCGGCGATCATCGACGAGCTCGACCTGCTCCGGCCCATCTACCGCAAGACGTCGGTGTACGGGCATTTCGGCCGGCAGGATCCTGATTTCACGTGGGAGAAGACGGACAGGACCGACGCGCTGCGCGCGGCCGTGGGGCTGTGATGGCCGACCGCGGTGACGCCGTCTCCTCCGTGGCAACGGACAACCCTGTCGCGCGTGTGATGGTCGAGGTGCCGACCATCCTGTTTGACACGCCGTTCGACTATCTCGTCCCGGCATCGCTCGACGAACAGACAAAGCCCGGATGCCGTGTGCGCGTGAGGCTGGGCAACAGCACCGTCGACGGCGTGGTCTGGCAGCGTGTGCCGCACCCATCACAGCCGTCGCACCCGACGCAACCGTCGCAGCCGTCACAAGGGCGCTCGCTTTCTGATCTGCGACCGGTCGACGCCGTCCTCTCCGAGGCTGTCTGGGTCCCCGGAGGGCTGCGTCGGGATCTGCAGGCCATCGCCGATACAACCGGGGGGACCGTCAGCCAGCTGCTGCGGCTGGCCCTCCCGGACGTGCGGCCCACGCTCGCACGGAGGCCCGGCTGGAGGGAGCTTCTCGCCGGGACGGTGCCGGACCTGCATCTGGAGACCGATTTCCTCGCCCGGCAGACGACGAGGATGGTCGATGATTATCCCGCTGCTTCTCAGGCGTGCCCGGACAAGGCGGGGTCGGGGGAGGCCGTCTGGGACGTGCTGCCCGGCCCGGACCACTGGGCGCAGGACGCCGCCTGGCTCGTCGCGCGGGCCGTCAGCCAGGGCCGTCACGTCCTTGTCGAACTGCCTGACTCCCGGCACATCACCCTGCTTCTCGACACTCTGCGTCCCTATGGCCTCGAACGGCTCATGCTGCCCACGAAGACCGAGATCGGCAGGCTCTCCCGCGGTTCCCGCGATCCACGCATGACGGATACCGCCGACTCCCGGCCTGCCGATTCAAGTGCGGCGGATTCCCGCACCGACAGTTCCTCTACCGCGGATTCCATGGATTCCGCAGGGATCAGTGCGCTGGCAGGGCAGGTGGCCGTCATCGACTCGGATGACACGCCCACCTCCCGCACGCTCGGCTTCCTCGCCGCGGCGACCGGCTCCGCGCGCGTCGTCATCGGCACACGAGCCTCCATGTACGCCCCGGCGCCCGATGGGTCTCTGTTTATCGCGGTCGACGACGACGCCTACCAGAATTGGGACGGGTTCATGCCGTACGCCGGGGTTCGGGACGTCCTGCGACTGCGCGCACGTCTGGGGCACGGCCGGTATATCGCCCTCGGCCACGTGCGTTCCGCGTTCTCGCAGCGGCAGATACAGACGGGCGCGGCCCTGGCCGTCACAGGGGCAGGGGTGGCGCTCGCCCGCAGCCTGCCGCGCATGGACTGGCTGGACCATGACCGCCTCGCCCGGCTCGCCGATCCGGCGATCGGCTCGCGTCTGCCGCACAGGGCGGTCGAGGCGCTGCGGCAGGGACTGGAGGACGGCCCTGTCCTCGTCGTCCCCGGCTCGAACAGGCCGTTCTCGCTCTTCGTGTGCGCCGATTGCGGCAGACAGGCACGCTGCACCAGCTGCACCGGCCCTCTCGCCTCCGCAGGCCGGGGCCGGGCGCCCGTGTGTGCCTGGTGCGGGGCGACGGCTGCCGGCTGGACGTGCCCGCATTGCGGCGGCCGGCGGCTGCGGATCGCACGTTTCAGCATCGGCGACACTGCCGAGCAGCTGCACCCGCTCCTGCCCGGTGCCGTTTTCATCGTGCGGGAGAAGGTCGACCCCGCCTCCGTCCAGCACGGCAAGAAGCGGCTCGTCCCGCAGATCCCGGACGAGCCGTGCGTCGTGGTCGCGGCCCCCCAGTCCGTCCCACAGGTCGTGGGGGAGGACGGGACTGTCGGCGGCTATCGGACGGTCGTCCTCCTCGACGCGTGGACGGCCGGCTACGCGCAGCGTCTTGACGGCCGCTCCGACATGCTTGGTGTGTGGATGGGAGCCGCCTCACAGGCACTGCCCGCCTCACAGGGCGGCCAGGCGCTGCTGGTGGGGGACTGCCAGGAGGACATGGGACAGGCGTGGAGGCAGTGGAAGCCGGGGCTTCTTCTGCACAACGTGCTGGCCTCGCGCCGGGCCTCCGGCCTGCCGCCGGCCGTCGCCGCCGCGAGCGTGTGGGGGCGCGGCGTGCTCGTCCACCAGCTGCTTTCGCGCATCGGGGCGATCGACGGGGACATGTCGACCATCGAGATCCCTATGACGGTTTCTCTGAACCGCTCGGACGGTTCTGTGGATCCGGATGCCACAAACAACGGCTCTGGACACTCTGTCCGCGTCCCCTCGGTGATGGGACCGCTCGAGATCCGTCCGCAGGAGACGCAGCGGCGAGCCCCCGCCTTCGAGGGGGCAGGCGACCGTGTCCGCGCCGTCGTGCGCGTGCCGCTCGACCGGGCCGGCGAGCTCGCCTACCGTCTGCGCGTCGTGGCCGCCAACATCGAGCGGGAGGGCCGCAAAGGCGAGCTGCGCTACTGGATGAACCCCAAGGACCTGCGCGAACGGTGAGACATTCCTGCGCCCACCTGTGCCGATACGATGGGACTCGGATTGGCCATCGACAGAAAGGACGGGTCCCATGGGCAACAACGACAACGACGCATTCCGCCTTGTGTCGATCACACCAGAGCAGACGGGTCTGCCGCAGGAGGTCATCGAGCGGGCCCAGGGGGCGCAGAACCCGCATCCCGCCCCGCAGGCCGGGCAGCGTGCCCACGGACCCGTCCGCGACATCGTCTTCGATTTCGGGCAGGTCCTCGTCAACTGGGATCCATACGGCCCCCTCTCGGCACGCTACAGCGACGGCCTCATCCGCAAATTCCGCCAGAACAGCGTCTCCGGATTCGATGATGCCAACGACTCCACCGATTCCGGCCACGACCTGCGCAGCGCCGTGGAGATCATGAACCGCAAAGGCGAGCTGTGGGGACAGATGATGGATTTCTATCTTGCCCGTTTCCCCCAGTCGCTCATGGGCGAGGTGCCGGGCGCCCGCCAGCTCATCGTCGACCTGCACGCCGCCGGCTACAAATGCTGGGGACTGTCCAACTGGTCGCCCCAGAACTTCAAGGACGCGTGGAACGGCGACGACATCTTCGACCAGCTCGACGGGTTCCTCGTCTCCGGCTTCATCCATGACATCAAACCGAACCTCTCGATCTTCCGCACAGCAGAAGATAAGTTCGGTTTCACCCCCTCCGAGGCGGTCTTCATCGATGACAAACCTTCCAATGTGAAGGCCGCGCAGGACGCCGGCTGGCAGGGTGTCGTCCAGAAAACGCCGCAGCAGGTGAGGACGGACCTCATCGCGCTCGGCGTCACGATCCCGCCGGTGCGTCAGGACGTGTGAGCGGCTGAAGGAAGCCGCGGTCACAGGAACAAGAGAACAGAAAACATGAGGCACAAAAGCAGGGGACAGGAAGGCGACAGATGGCATTGAGAATCCTTTTCGCCGGCACGCCGCAGGCAGCGGTTCCGGCATTCGAGAAACTTGCCGACGAGTTCGAGGTGGTCGCCGTCCTCACCCGGCCCGACGCCGCACAGGGACGGGGCAGGCGGCTCGAGCCGAGCGCGGTCAAGAAGGCCGCGCAGAAACGGGGGATCCCCGTGCTCGATATGAAGCCCTCCAGCCCTAGGTTCTTCGAGGCTGTCAGAATGTACAGGCCGGACATCGCGGCGGTCGTCGCCTACGGGCGGATCCTGCGCCAGAATGTGCTCGACGCGGTCCCGCTCGGCTGGCTCAACCTGCATTTCTCCCTGCTGCCGGCCTGGCGCGGGGCGGCACCCGTGCAGCGGGCCGTGTGGTCGGGTGACACGACAAGCGGCGTGACCGTCTTCCGGCTCGACAATGGGATGGACACCGGGCGCGTCATCGAGCGCGAGTCTTATCCGATCACCGGCGAGCCGACGAGCGGCGAGCTGATGGCCGCGCTTGCCGACTTCGGCGCAGGTGTGTACGCGAGGGCGTTCCACCGCGTCGAGGAAGCATGGATCGCCTCGGGCAGAAAACCCGGCGAGAAGGTCGACGCGCTGTTCGTGCCCCAGGAGCCGCTCACGGACCCTGCCCGGGCGATCGCCTCGAAGATCACCGCCGAGGACGCACGCGCGGACGTCAGCCTTTCGGCGCCGGTCCTGTCCGCCCACATCCGTGCCTGCGACCCCGATCCCGGGGCCTGGACGATGCTGCACAACGGCACAGATGCAGTCGAGGCAGCCGGCAGTGTCGCTGCCGCTGCCGCTGATGCCGACGATGCGGCCGACGCCGCGGATGCCGCTCGTGCAGACGCCGACGATACCGCCGGCACAGCGGATACGGGCATTCGGCTGCGCCTCGACGGCGTGTGCACCGTCCCCGCCGACGATCCCGCGCTTGCGTCATGGCTCGACTCCCGAAAGACCGCCCTCGATATCCTCCCCGTCGGTTCGCTCATCGCCTCGAAGAAACATGTGTGGCTCGTGCCGGGCCATGCCGCCACTGATGGCGTGGTCGAACTGCTGCGTGTGACGGCACCGGGCAAGAGGACCATGCGTGCCGCCGACTGGGCGCGCGGGGCCCGTCTGGGCGCAGGGGCGTATTGTGCCTGATACGCGTCCGACACACCGCCGGGCAGGGTACCGGACCCGGAATTCCGGCCGGCCGCCTGCCGGTCTGCGCCAATCCCGCACAGACCCCGTCCGTTCGCTCGCGCTGTCCGTGCTCCGTCACATCCGTGAGCATGGCCAGTACGCCAATCTCGTCCTGCCGGCTTGGCTCGACCGGGCAGGCCTGTCCGGACGTGATGCCGCGCTCGCCACGACGCTCGTCTACGGCTGCCTGCGCTGGCAGGGATTCCTCGACGCGGTGATCGATACTGCTCGGGACAGACGGCGCAAGGGCATTCTTGATCCGCAGGTGCGCGACGTCCTCCGCCTCGGTGCCTATCAGCTGCTCTTTCTCGACGTGCCCGCCTATGCCGCCGTCTCCACCAGCTGCGATCTGGCGCGGTCCGGCAGAACGACACGTGCTGCGGTCGGCCTTGTCGACGCGCTCCTGCGTGCCGTTTCTCGGCGGACGCGTTCGGAATGGGGTTCGCTCCTGACCTCGCGCATCAGCAAGGCACGGCCGTTGGAGAGGCTCTCGGTCCGCACGTCGCATCCGCTGTGGATCGTCCGCGAGCTCGCCCGGAGCAGGGCGGCGGCGGGCTACGAGACCGGCTGGTCGTCCCTCACGCAGGATCGTCGCAGGAACCTCCTCGACCTGCTGGAGGCGGACAATGCCGATCCGGCCGTCACGCTCTGTGCCCGGCCGGGGCTGGTGACACGTGACGAGCTGCTGCGCCAAGCGCGGGCGCTTGGGCCGAATGTCAATGCGGGGCCGGGCCGTTACAGCCCCTATGCCGTCCGCCTGCATGGTGTCGATCCGGCCCGGCTGGACGCGGTCGGCACGGGGAGGGCCGGCGTGGAGGACGAGGGCAGCCAGCTCGCGGTGATCGCCCTCACCTCGGCACCGCTCGATTCCGTCCCCACGGTGCCCTGTACCGTCCCGTCACGGCCGGAGCCCGCCCCGTCGCCGTCGGCCGGAGGATCGTCCGGGCATTCCAATTCCGGCCGCTGGCTGGACCTGTGTGCGGGCCCGGGCGGGAAAGCCGCGCTCCTCGGCGCGCTCGCCGCCCGCACTGGTGCCCGGCTCGTCGCCAATGAGCCGCAGGAACACCGCGCGAGGCTCGTCGAACAGAACCTGCGGGCCCTGCCGCAGGACACCGTGGAGACGGTCACGCGTCTCGACGGTCGGGACTACGGCAGACCGGCGCATGACGGCAGGCCGGCCACGGCCGCCTGTTTCGACCGCGTGCTCGTGGACGCCCCCTGTTCCGGTCTCGGTGCGCTTCGCCGTCGTCCCGAGGCACGCTGGACCAAAAAACGGGAGGACATCGACGATCTGTCCGTGCTGCAGCGCGGCCTGCTCTCCGCCGGTCTCGACGCCACGCGGCACGGGGGAGTGCTCGCCTATGTGACATGTTCACCAGTGCTCGAGGAGACACGGGAGGTGGTCGATGCCGTCCTCGCAGGCCGCGACGACGCCGAACGGCTCGATACCGCCTCCATTCTGCGCATGTCACTGCCCGATGCGGACATTCCGCTGACCGGCCAGGGGGATGTGCAGCTGTTCTCCGATCTGCATGACACGGATATGATGTTCATCTGCCTCATCCGGAGGCGGTGAGGGTTATCCACAGGTCGCCGTCCAGAGCAGCCGGACGGACGGATCTGTTGAAGGTTGGGCCCCTTCAGAGAGGCAAAAGGAAGGACGACATGGATCTTCGCGAACTTGCGACCAGGGTGGAGGAAATATGTCGCACGGCCGGCACACATGCCCTGCACGACCAGCTCATCCCGCGCGAGCTTGCCGCCGCCCAGACGGTGAGCAGCCGCAATTTCGGCCGCCAGTACACCTCCGAGACGGACACGCGCATCCGGGAGTTCATGGACAGCGAGCTCAACAAGATCGAACCGCACCCGGAGTTCTGGGACTACCAGGGCGACCGCCATGCCGGCGACCGCTTCTGGTGCATCGGCAACATCGACGGCGGTATCAATTTCAGCCGCAACCTTTCCGAATGGACGATCACCGTCAGCCTCATGGAGATGAACGAACGGGGCGAGGTGTACCCGGTGCTCGGTGTCGTCCATGCCCCCGCCCTCGACATCACCTATATGGCGGCGCGCGGCCAGGGCGCCGTGCGGATCCGCCGCATGCTCACCACCGAGAAGCGCGAGCGGGTCATCCCCTCCACCACGCCGACCCTCAAAAACTCGGTCATCTGCTTCGGCATGAGCTATTTCCGCGCCGAATCACGCCGTGCGCTCGCCACAGTGAGCGCCCTGAGCGGGCTGCCGGCCGATATCAAGCGCATCGGGCCGGTCTCGCTGGACCTGTGCAAGGTGGCGGACGGCACGTATGACGCCTACTTCGAGCCGTCGCTGCATTCGTGGGACATCCCTGCCGTCTCCGCCGGGGCGATCGTCGTCTGGGAGGCGCAGGGGCACCTGTCGCGCTGGGACGGCTCGCTCATCAACTGGCATGAAGCCAACGATGTGGTCGCCACGAACGGTGTGATCGACGATGACCTCATGCGCTACCTGCGGCCCCGCGCCGACAATCCGACCGTCTCCAATCCGCGCGACGATCTGCGCATTGAACAGACGCAGGAGATGCCGCCGATCGAGGCGTGAGCGGCGGAAAGATAGAAAGAAAAGACAGAAAGAAAATATAAAGAAGAGCCCGCGGCCTCATCCTTGGGGTCACGGGCTCTTGTGCGATTCAGACGATCCGTGCGGCTGTTAGTGTGGTCAGCGCAACGGATCGACGATCCGGTTCACTCGGAGACGGCCTTCTTGAGCAGGCTGCCGGCGGAGAGCTTGACGCCGTAGCGTGCCGGGATCTTGATGGTGGCACCGGTGCGCGGGTTGCGGCCGGTACGCTCAGCGCGACGGACGCGCTCAGCGGAGAACACACCGGTCAGACGCAGGCCCTCACCGCTCTTGAGGGACTCAATGAGCACCTCCTGGAAAGCGTTGATGGCGGCTTCGGACTGGGCCTTGGTCAGGTTCGACTTCTGGGCGACTTTGGAAACAAGATCCGATTTGTTGTAAGCCATGATCCATTCCTTATTGAACAAGGGCACGCGACCGTCGCGCTGCCCGTGACTTAGTGATAATACCTCAAAGTCTGCCGGAAAAGCAGTCATATCAAGGTTTCCCAAAACGATTTCCCCCAAATCCCGCACCGGTCCCCACGCATCCGGACATGCCGGCCCGCGCAGGCCCGGAGCGGCAACGGGTTTCTGGGTGCGGATTGCCTCCGCCAGAGGGCGGAGAACACAGTGACCGCCTGAAAGCACATGAAGAACGACAGGAGCTCAGCGGATGTCACAGGTAGTTGTGGTGCTGCATCCACTTCAGGTAGACATAGCCGAACAGCATGCGCAGCCAGTACGTCATGAGACGGAACAGGAGCGTGGCGCTCACGGCGGTGGAACTTGGCACGCCCACACCGACGAACGTGAGGGAGACGACCGTCTCCACCGCGCCGAGGCCGCCCGGGGTCGGTACGGCCGAACCGATCGCGTTTGAGAGGAGGAAGAGGAAGAGCGTGACGATGAAGTCAAGACGGTAACCGAAGGCGAACAGGCACACCCAGAAGGCGGCGGCAAGGGTCGTGTTCTGGATCACGGACCCAAGGGCCGAGATGGCGAGCGTCTTGGGATGGCTGAACAGTTCGACGATCTGCCGACCATACTCCTTGATCGGTTTGTCCCATTTCGTCACCACCCACCTGCGCCACGGCGGTACGAGCATGACGACGGCGATGAGCGCGGCGAGCACACCGACGACGATGAGGATGGTCGTGCCCGGGATCGCGTTCTGCAGGCCGTCGCGGCCGGTGAACAGGCCGAGGACGAGGAACATCAGCAGGGTGGTGGCAAACTCGGCGACGGTGTCGGTCGTGGAGGTGGCGATGGCGGACGTGTTGTCGAAACCGATCTTGCGCAGGAAGAGCGTGTTGACGGTCAGCGGGCCGGCGGCGGTGGGCATCGAGACGGCGGTGAAGCTCGCCACGGCCTGCGTGCCGACGATTCCCGCCCAATGGCCCTTGCGGTGCTCCTTGGGGATGAAGATGCCGAAGGCGAGCGCCGAACCGAGCCAGCTGACGATGCCGAGCAGCAGCGAGACGAGCGCCCACCACGGGTTCGCCGTGCGGACGGTGGTGAGCATCTCGTTGAAGTTGAGCTGCGTGAAGACCGCGACGATCGCCACGATGAGCAGGACGAGGGTCACGACGCGCTTCCATGAGAAACGGGCGAACTGCACCGTCTCACCTTCCGGCACGGCCGGTTGCTCGACGAGCGTGCCGAGCCTGTCACGCAGAGACTTGAGCACCTGGCGGTTCCATTGGGGCTCATGACGGGTGGCCGCCGGGATGACGACCTGCTGGAAGTACGGTGCGAGCGCGGCGAGGTCCTCGTCCGAGTAGACGGTGCGCGCCACGGCAATGGTGCGGTCGACGCCGATCTTGATGGCGAGCAACGTGAGCAGCTGGACGCGGTCGACGAGCAGGTGGGTGCGCGAGGAGGCGACGTCGCCTTGCGACCATCCGTCAAGCACGGCCCTGCCGGACATCGTGACGGCGTCGGGATCCTCAGGATCAGGGCGGCCGTCAGGATCAGGGCGGCCGCTGGCTGCGGGGGTCTTCGGCACCGCGGAGTTCTGGACGTCGGTGTGCGGCGAGGGGGATCCGCTCTGCGCTGTCGGCAACGGGTCCGCCGGTTGCTCGGGGGAGGCGCCGGCAAGCAGCTGGGAGGGTGTCAGGCGTGTCACGGCCATCGTCTCATCGCGCGGCGTCGGCCGGTCGGGGATGACCCCGATATCGTCCGAGGTGATCGCACGGTGTGTGATACCGCTGCGGTGCGCGCGTTCGAGCGAGCGCATGAGCTGGGCGGCCTGCGCGTCGCTTGCCTGCGACAGGTCGAGCGGGTGGGCGTGCCTGCCGGGGGCGGGGGAGTCGAACACGAGGAAGCTCGACTCGCCCGTGTCCCCCATCACCCGGACCCGTGGGACGGGAAGACGCAGGGCGGACAGGCTTCGGAGCATGAGCAGATGGTGCTCGGCGGCCTCACGGACGGTGCGGTCCTGGCGGATCGACAGGCCCTGCAGCCGGACTTTCTGCCAGAGCTGGGAAAGGTACCCGCGCGAATGGTGCTGCGCATCGAGCACGGAAACGGTCAGGCGCTCGCCGTCCACGGTCCGCGCGTGGTAGAGGCGCGAGCTGTCAGTCAGATCGTCCGAGAAGCTCGTGCGCTCCTCGGCGGTCTTCCGCAGCGAGAGGACGTCCACCCGCACCCCTACTGCGGCGAGGGCGTCGACGAGCTGGCGGCTCCAGGCGCCGGTGCTGGGGCTGCCGAAGGCAAAGCGCAGGAGCAGTCCTGTCGAGCAGCCGAGCAGTACGGCGAACAGTGCGGAGGGCAGCTCGAGCGTCGAGGCGATGACCTCGAGGACCATGAGGATGGCATACCAGTCCCAGGCCCAGGAGAGCGAGCGGCTGCTGCGATGGCTGCCGGCGGCGATGAGGAATCCGGCGACGGCGGTGAACAGCACGATCGGCCCGACGCCGAGCACATCTGAGGCCGGGGCGCTGAAATAGCGCCGCAGCGGCGGCAGTCCCATCGGCAGCAGCCAGGTGAGCAGCGCCGAGAGCGCCCCTGAGGTGACGAGCGCGAGGGTGGCGGCGAGCGTCGTCCACCAGGCGCGGGCGAGCAGCAGCCGGACCAGCACCACCGAGACGATCACCAGGAAGGAGAGCGACTGCAGGAAGCTGACCGGCAGCTCGACGATCCAATGCAGGCTCGCCATCTGGGTGACGCGGTGCATATCGGACTCCACGCCCTGTGTGGAGGACTGGAGAAAATAGGCGATGAGGACCACGACCGCGGCGAGCAGCAGACAGATGACCGCCTCGAGCACATCGTTGAAGTCGCGCACGGAGCGTGGCGGGGTGTCGTTGATGCGCACCTGCGGGCCGGACGAGGCAAGGCCCGCCTGTTCCGCCGTCTCATCCGCTGTCTCATCCGCCGTCATGGCCGCTGTCTTGTCCGTCGTCATGGCCGGTGTCTGCGTTCCTGCGGCGGCGTGTGCGGCATCGTCCGTCGATGTGCCCGCCGTGGGGGCGTCCTCCGGTCGGACGTCCTTGGCGGAGGCATCTGTTCCGGGCATGTCTGTTTTCTCGTCACTCATCTCATCCTCCTGCCGATACTTACGTCGCTCGTCCCGCTCAGCGGTCCAGCCGGTGCTGCCGGCCCTTCGTGTCCTGCGGGCTCTGTCGTGGATCATCGTTCGTGCCCTGTGACCGGTCGACCGCCTCGTCCGCATAGGTGACGAGATCGGAGGCGAGACCCGTGTAGGAGGCGGGGGTCAGACCCCTCAGACGTTGTTCGTCGTTCTCGTCCAGACCGAGTCCGGCCACGAAATCCTCTACATCCTTTTTACCGATCTTCTTGCCGCGCATGAGCGCCTTGACCCGCTCGTACGGCTCGTCCATGCCGGGCAGACCCTCGAGCCCGGCCACGCGCATCACCGTCTGGATGGGCTCGCCGAGCACTTCCCAGTTGTCGTCCAGTTCGGCGGCCATCGCCTGCGTTTCCGGCCTCACACGCTCCATGCCGGTCGTCAGGCTCGACAGGGCGAGCAGCGAGTAGCCGAGGGCGGATCCCATGTTGCGCAGCGTGGTCGAGTCGGTCAGATCCCTCTGCCAGCGTGATTCGACGAGCGTGGCGGAGAGCGTGTCGAGGAAGGAGCAGGAGATCTCGAAATTCGCCTCGGCGTTCTCAAAGTTGATCGGGTTGACCTTGTGCGGCATCGTGCTCGAGCCGGTCGCGCCCTTGACAGGGATCTGGTGGAACACCCCGCGGCTGATGTACATCCACATGTCCACGCACAGATCGTGGAGGATGCGGTTGGTGTGCGAGACGATGCCGAATAGCTCGGCGATCCAGTCGTGGCTCTCGATCTGCGTGGTCAGCGGGTTCCAGGTGAGCCCGAGCCGCTCCTCGACGAAACGACGGGACAGAGCCGGCCAGTCGACGTCCGGCACGGCCGTGCTGTGGGCGCCGAACGTGCCGGTCGCCCCGTTGAACTTGCCCAGATACTCCGCGTGCGAGAGGTGCAGGCGCTGTCGTGCGAGCCGGTAGACGGTGACGGCGATCTCCTTGCCCAGCGTCGTCGGCGTCGCCGGCTGGCCGTGCGTCATCGCCAGGAGCGGGAGGTCCTTCCACTGGTCGGCGTCGTCGCGCAGCAGGGCCAGCAGGCGGTCGAAATGCGGCAGCCAGACATCGGTCACGGCCGAGCGCAGGCACAGGGCCCAGGAGAGATTGTTGATGTCCTCGGAGGTGCAGAACAGATGCACGAGCGGCTTGAGGTCCGTCAGCTGCGTGGGATGGCCCAGCCTGTCCTGCGCCTCGTCAAGACGCCGGTCGATGTAATACTCGACCGCCTTTACGTCATGATGCGTGACCTGCTCGATGGCGGCATGCTCCGCGATGCCCTCCGCGCCGAAATTCTCGACGATATCGCGCAGATACTGCTTCTCCTCGTCGGTCAGGGGCGACAGGCCGGCCAGCAGAGGCCGGCCATCACGGCACTCGCACAGAAAGATCATC
Source organism: Aeriscardovia sp. (assembly GCA_040773385.1). Classification (GTDB taxonomy): domain Bacteria; phylum Actinomycetota; class Actinomycetes; order Actinomycetales; family Bifidobacteriaceae; genus Aeriscardovia. The sequence goes on from JAXGWH010000001.1 coordinate 17,619, forward strand.
CACTCGGTCTCCACGCGGATCCGCTCCCTGTTGAGCGCGGGGGTCGAGAGACTGTCGAGCAGGGGCGCCGTCTGGCGCGCGTACCGTCCGTCAAGCGGGCTGAGGGCGATCCTCGGTGTCAGTGAGGAAAAATCGATCATCGTGTCATCTCCTGTCCTTCCGCCTATTTTTCCATCCGGTCCGAACCTGTCTTCCTCCCAGGACTGCCGACGGCCGTTCTCGCCGTGCCACGACCGTCCTGCCGGGTCATGACCGTCTCAGTGGGACATCCTGCCGGTGTAATACTGCGTGGACACGAGCCGTCCCCTCACCTGCTCGTGGAAATGCCTGTCCGACTCCTCCACCGCCGGATTGCCGAGCCTGCGGGCGTCCTCCCATGTGGCCCGCTGGTAGTTCATGCCGTGGGTGAGGCCGGCCCGGCCGCCCGTGCCCTCGACCTGCTCGCCCGGCGCCTGCCGAGAGCGTGACATATCCAGGGAGCCGTCCACGCTCACCCATCCCGGCCGCGTCGGATTGTCCTTCCCGTCGAGGCGCGAGACGAGCTCGCCACGGTCCTCCACGGAGGTGACCCAGGTCGAGGAGGGGACCGGGTGCCCGGCGATCGGCGAGCCGGCGGTGACGATGTGCGTGATGTCATAGCCCGTGTCGCCCGCGGCAAGGCTCGCCGCCACAATGCCTCCCTGCGAATGGCCGACCACCGCCACGCTCTCGTCTGGCCTGACCCCGCTGCGTCGCAGCGCCTCCAACGCCAGACGTGAGGAGTCCGCATGGAGACGCTGCCGGTTGTCGGAGCTCATGAGCTCGATGTTCTGTGCCCAGCCGATAGGGGTGTCGACCTCGCCGCGTGTGCCGGGCACAAGAAGAAGCCAGTGGACGGTGCCGTCCTCCTCTTGGTATTTCTGGACCGCGACGGTGCCGTACGGTACTTTGGTGCGGTCGATGTCACCAAGCCGGTCGAGATTTTCCAAGGCGGAGGAGACATCGGTGCTCGCGCGGATCCCGCCGTTTTTGCCCGGCCTGACCTGTCGGACGGTCAGCCGGTCACCCTGATACACGTCCTGGAGCGCGGCGGACAGGGGCGAGAGCATCCGGGCGGCGTCATTCACATCTGTCCGCCGTCCGGCAGGCCCCATCGACCGGGCCAGAAGGGACATGCCGGGCTGGACGAGCGGGTCGGCGATCTGCATCAGACGCGAGGCGGACGGGGCGAGAGGTCCGGCTTTCAGGCCCACGGCACCGGCGATGGTCGGGGCGAGGAGGAGCCCGGCCAGTTTCCCGGCGCCGGGTGCCAGACCGAGCAGCGTGCCGAACGCCCGTGTGACGAGGGACTCGGATTGCCTGTACACGCCCTCGGCCCGCAGGAGCAGATCCGCCAGCTGTGTGCAGCGACGGGAGAGCACCGTGAGCCTGTCGGAGACGACGGCCGCCTCGTTGAGGCAGGCCAGCAGCAGGCCGGCCTGTTGCTGGCGCCGGTGATGGAGGGCCTGGCCGTCACCGGGCATCGTCGCGGCCGGACAGAGGGCGACCCGCGCCAATTCAGTCCTCGCACGGGTCAGACCGCCCTGGCAGGCCTGCGCCCGGCCGGCCAGATCATGTGCCAGATCCTGCAGACGCCCTGCGGCACGGTGCATGTCCGATGTGTCGACGTGTGTGGTACTGCCACGGACGGTGGCCGTCTGCCCCTGGCTCAGCGTGTCGCTTGTCATCGCCGTGGCAGTCATCATGCCGCCTCCAGAGCGCGTGTGCGAAGGACGGCGGTCCGGCGGAGGCTGTCGTCACAGACGGCGGAGATCGAGCGCAGCCGCAGCCGGTAATCCTCGGCGGCGTCACCCTGCCAGTCGATGTCGTTGAGCGCAGGCAGGGCCTCCTCGCATGCCCTGCAGGCGGCATCACACTGGTCGAGGCCGTCATCGAGAAGAGTGCGCGCGGCGCTGATCCGTCCGCCGCAGCAGCAGGCGGACCTGTCGAGGCCGTACAGCGGTACAAGCGCTTCATCGGTCGGCGGCGTGGCCGTTCTGGCGGAAGAGACAACCCCGGACGTCGGCACGGGCAGCGCCGGCGTGCCGAGGCCGGGCAATGACCCGGATGGCATGTTCGTGGACAGAAGACTCATACCATCAGTCAAAACCGGGCACAACACCGTGTCAGCAGCCGGGCGGCATTGTGGAAAACCGGGGATGCGCCGCGGTACCCGCCGCAGTCCGCGGCTGTCCATGTGCGCGGCTGGTCAGGCCTGCGTCCTGCGAACTCTCCGGTCCGACGAGCCTGCGGCCTCTCACCACGGTTTTGTCGTGGAATCGGTGCTGGACTGCGTGCGGGAGACGAGCCGGTCGAGCTTCTTCTTCTGCTCTTCCTGCTCTTTTTCCGCCTGCTCGTCGGACCGGGCCTTGTTCGCCGTGGTGCCGGAGGATTTCGAACCCGATGATTTCTTTTTCGCGGCTGCCGATCCGGCGGGCCGGCTGTCCTTTAATGAGGAGGACGCCTCTTTGGCAGCCTGGGACCAACTTTTGCCTTTGGCCATAAGATCGAGGATCCTGTCAAGTCGGCGGCTCGTGGTCGAGGCCGTCCTCACCGCGTCCGAGATAGGCCGGACCTGGACGGCGGACGAGGACGACAGGTCCGCCAGATCCGCGTCGACACGCCGCTGGGAGGCCTGGATGTCCGAGGTCGGGCGCGATCCGGACCGCGCGGCGGCGACGTTGCCGCGCAGCCGAGCCGAGGCGGAGTCATACGAGCGTTGCGCGGACCAGTTGAACATCGACAGCGCCGACACGGCCAGCGCGGCCACGGCGAGGACGACGAGCAGCACTGCCGCGATGATCCGGGGCAGACGGCGGCTTGTGCCGGTCGTTTCCGGCGTCGACGGGGAGGAAGAACGGGGACGTGCCATCACACATACCTCCTGAATCGGGACAGATCCGCCCCGGCCTCCCAGAGCAGCAACGCACAGAGCGCGAGTTCCAGCGGCCAGACGACGAGCGTGCGCGTGCGGTGGCGCCGCTGTCCCTGCGAGATCTGGTAGCGCAGGGAGGAGCCGGATTCCAGGTCCCGCACCGTCCGGGAGGCGCCCGTGACGAGACTCGTGCCTGAGAACTCGTCGGCAATGGCGGCGAGCTCATGCCTGCTCAGCCGTGAGATGCCGGGTTTCTTGGTCGTGGGATCGGTCACATATCCGTCCGGCGGACTGGGGGAGGAAGCGCTGCTGATGGCCCGTGTATTGGCGGCCGTCACCAGCGGGACCTTCCCGCCTGAGGCGGAGCCGACGCCGATCGTCGCGCCGGTGGTGACGAACTGGCGCAGGGTGGAGAAGGTGCGCCGACCCCCGCGGCTCGTCTGCTCGCCGTCCGAGATGTAGTAGAACGCGATCGGCGCGGTCGGCCGGCTCCTGCGGATCTCCTGCATGGAACGGATGAGCGTATCGAGCGGCTGGGCGAGGGAGGAGCCTGCGGAGACTGCGGTCGGCTCCACCTGAAGGCCCCGGGCCCAGGAGCGCACCGCCTGCGTGTCCGCGGTCGCCGGCACGTCGACGCTCGAGGAGGAGCCGAAGCTGATCGCCTCGAAGCGCGCGCCGGCGTACATGCCCAGCAGCCCGTCGACCGCGCGCCGTGCCGCGGCGAGGCGGGTGAGGGTGGTCGTCGAGCCGTAATGGGCGTCGCCCACGGCCATGGATCCTGTCACGTCGACCGCGATGACCACCGTCGTCGAACTGACGGCCGTGGAGGCGGAGGCGCTCACGAGTGTCGGCCCGGCGGCGAGGCTGACCAGCACAAGGCAGATCAGACCCCGGCGGATCTGGTCGGACACACCGGCCTCACCGGAGCCGCGGTCGCGCGTCCAGAAGACCACGCTGACGGCGAAGGCGACGATGACGACACCCGCCAGGAGCGCGAACCATGCCCAGGAGCCGAAGAGCGGCGAGAAACCGAGATGTGTGCCCATCAGCGCCTCACTCTCGTCAGAAGAAGCAGACCGAGCACAAACAGCAGCGCGATCGCCACGACCCACGGCCACGGCGCGTCGCTGGCCTGCACCGTCGATTCCGAGCGTGCCTTGCGCACCTGCTGGCGTTCGATCGAGGAGACGAGCGCCGCCACGGAGTCCGCATCCGCCTGCGCGCGGAAGGTGCCGCCCTGGCGTGTGATGCTCTTTTTGAGCGCCGTCGCCTGGGAGCCGGAGACGGACGAGGCGGGCCCGGTGTACAGCGCGTCGACGCCGATCGAATTGAGCCGTGCGAGCCTCATCGCCTGATCGAGCGTGTAGAGCGGCGTGCCGGAGAGCACGTTGTCGGTGGCGAACACGATCGAGGCGGGGGAGACGCGCGCCTGTGTGGATTTTGCGGTGGCGATGAAGCCCGGCAGCATCGTCTCGCAGCCCACGAGGCCGTCGCCGATGAGGCTCGTGGCGTCGTGGCGGTTCTGCGTGCCGTCGAGCCAGTCGGAGACGGCCTGGTAGTCCTTCCGGCTCATCGTGTCGATCGATTTCTGGTCCGTGACCTTGGAGAGGACCCTCAACGCCTTGTCAAGCTGGTTTTTGACAAGTTTGTAGTCGTCGGTGAGCGGGAAGACGGTGCGTGAGGTGGAGTTGAAGATCGACATGCCGATCCTCTCGGTGCGGAAGTCGGACACGAGCGAGCGATAGGAGGCGATGACCTGCCGGTCGAACGGCAGCGCCGAGCCGGACACGTCGAGGCACAGGACGATGTCGCGCGAATGGACGGAGGAGTCGAGCGTGCCTGTCTGCGCGGGACGCGCCGTCATGACCAGTCCCGTGCCGGCGGCCAGACACATCGCGACCAGTCCTGCTATCCCGGTGAGTCTGTAGGTGCGCAGCGCCTGCGGGCTCGTCTGTTCGAGCAGGTCAGGAAGGCCCCACACCCGCGGGCCCTGGCCGCTTGTCCGCCGGCCGCGGCGTGTGCGCATGAGGACAAGCGTGACCACAAGGATCGCGGCGATGGCCGCCACAAGCAGCATCCACGGCCACAAAAAGGTGAAACCGTTCATCTGTCCCACCTTTCCAGAAGGTCATCGACCCAGTCGGCCGCCTGGTCCACGCTCGTCTGGCTCGCCTGGACGTTGGTCGACGGGGCGAACTCCGCCGGGTAGAGCGCGGCGATGGTCTGGCGCAGGCGGGTGAACTGCTCCTTTGAGCTGACCTGATGGCGCCGGTTGAGGTCGAGAAGCGTGGAGGAGGAAAGATCCGTGCCCAGCCGCTGGGAGGCGAAATCGCGGGCAAGCGCCGACAGGGCGGCGTAGGCCTGCGTCTCGCTGCTCCGACCGGCATGGAAGTCGTCGCGGATATCCGCGAGCTCGGTGTGCCAGGCGTCGTCGGGACCCTCGCTGTGCCGGCCGCGGCGCAGCGGCACAGGGCGCGGCCTGCGCGTGGTGTGCCCGCGACGCCGCAGGAGCAGGGCCGCCCCGACTGCGAGGGTCACCGCGGCCACGAGCGCGATGACGGCAATGGCGGGGAAGGAGGGCAATGACGGCAGCGTCGGAACGGGCAGAGAGGTCATAGTGCCCTCCTTTCCGGGACATCCGCCCCCAGAAGGCTCGTCGAGCCCGGCCGCACGCCGAAGCGGGAGAGCCGCACGAGGCGGATGAAGCCGTCGAGCATGCCCTGCGAGGAGCCGGACCAGAGCAGCGTGTCACCATGCCGGTCCAGATCGTGGCGCAGAGAGCCGACCGCGGCGGCACGGCGGTCCTCGAAATCCCGGCTCGCCTGCGGGGTGCGCAGGAAGGCGGGCATGAGCCGGCCTGTCACAGCATCACGCGCCGCGGATCCTGCGGCGAAGGGGTTGACGGACTTGGTCACGGAGAAGAAGAGCGGGTGCTCCTGCGAGAGCGCGGAGATGGTGGTGCCCGCCCTGGCGGTGAGGGCGTGCTCGCCGGTGGCAAGGACGATGAGCGTGTCACGGCCCTCCACGCGCTGGGCATAGGAGAGCATGGCCTCCACATCCGAGGGGGCGCCCGGCGCGGCGGCGATCTTCTCGCGTAGCAGCCGGTCGAAACGGGCGTAACCGCCGAAGAACGGGGTACGGCTCACCTGCGCGCTGTCGGCGAGGACGAGGGAGATATCGTCTCCGCGCCGCAGGCTCAGCATGGCCACCATCCGCAGCACGTTGGCCGCCACGTCGATCTGGCGCTCGCCGTCCTCGGCGCTCGCCAGCATCTGCGAGCCGCAGTCGAGCAGGAGCCAGACGGTGCTCGTCACATCCCGGCGCTTGTTGACGACGATGGGCCGTCCGAGTCGGGCGGAGGCCGACCAGTCGATGAGGCGCGCCTCGTCGCCGGGCTGGTAGTCGCGCAGGTCGAGGTAGTCGAACCCGTTGCCGGCCCTGTCGGAATGGTGCTCGCCCTCGAGCAGGCCGAGGGCACGGCGGGCGAGGGGAAGGCTGATGCGCGAGCCGAGTGAGGCGAGACGCAGCCGGACGTGGCGTGATTTCTCGTCGGCGTCGTCGTGCAGCGCCTCGGAGCGGGCGCGCACGGCCGCCTCGAGCGCCAGGTCGAACGAGCGGGCGGACGAGGCTCCTCCCCGTCCTGCCATGGCAGCGGGGCGCGCGACGGGCGTGTCGTCCGTGCCGCGCCGTCTGCTGTGCGGACGGCGTCCTGTCATACCGCTGCTGCTCATGGCGTGGGCACGACCTGCAGGATGTGGTCGATGACCTCGTCGGTCGTCACATTCTGGGTCATCGCCTCGAAGGTCAGGAGGATGCGGTGGCGCAGCACCTCGTGGGCGAACATGCGCACATCCTCGGGTATCACGAAATCGCGGCCGTTCATCAGCGCGAACGCCTGGCCGATGCGGGTCAGGGCGATCGAGGCACGGGGTGAGGCGCCCAGCCGCACGAGCGAGGAGAGGTCCTTGATCGGGGCCGGACCGGCACCGCGGGTGGTGGCCACGAGATCGACCACATACTTCTTGATCTCATCGCCCACATGCACGCGCCGCGCCGCCTGGCGCAGGAAGAGCACGTCGTCGATGTCCATGCGTTCGCCCTGGGGGATCGCCGGGGCGGTGTCGCTGCCGCGGCGGGTGAGCAGATCGAGGATCTCGGTCTCCTCCTGCGCGGTCGGGTAGGTCATCACCGTCTTGGTGAAGAAGCGGTCCATCTGTACCTCGGGCAGTGTGTAGGTGCCCTCCTCCTCGATGGGGTTCTCCGTGGCGATGACCATGAACGGGCGGGGCAGGGCGATCCGCTGGCCGCCGATGGTCACGTTGCCCTCGGCCATCGCCTCGAGCATGGCGGACTGCGTCTTGGCGGAGGAACGGTTGATCTCGTCGAGGAGCACGAAGTTCGCGTTGATCGGGCCGATCTGGGTCACGAGCCGCTGCGTCTTGAAATCAAAGATCTGCGTGCCCGTCAGATCGGAGGGCATGAGGTCGGGGGTGCACTGCACGCGGCGGAACGTGCCGGCCACGCTGCCGGCGAGCGTCTGGGCGGCGGTCGTCTTGGCAAGGCCCGGCACGGACTCGATGAGCGCGTGGCCGCCGGCGATGAGCGTGACGATGAGGCTCTCGCGCAGCATGGTCTGGCCGACCACCTGGTCGCTGAACCGGTCGCGCAGGATGGCGGTGAGCCGCTTGGCGCGGTCGGTGTCCTCCGGGGTGAGCGCCTGCGCCCCTGCGTCCTGGGCGGGCGGCATCGGCGCCGGTGCGGCGTCGTTCTCAAAAAGTGACATGGCCCCCACCCTAGGGCGGAGCGCGGAATTCGTGACCGGAAGAGCGGTGAGCCGGAACCGGGGGAGGTCCCGGAACCGGAAAGTCCCAGGACCGGGGCGTCAGAACTGCGGGTCGTCGCTGACAGGCGGGAGGTCCTCCTGCGAGGGCAGACGCCAGTCCACCGGCCGCGCGCCCATTTTCTCCAAGGCGGCGTTGGCGTGGGAGAAGGGCCGGGATCCGAAGAAACCGCGCGAGGCGGACAGGGGGGAAGGGTGCGGGGAGGCAATGATCGCCGCATGCGGTAGAAGAGGCGCGAGGCTCTGTGCCTGTCGTCCCCACAGGATCGCCACGAGCGGCAGGGGGCGTCCCTCTTTGTCAATGCGGGCGTCGAGGGCGCGCACCGCCTGGTCGGTGATGGGTTCCCAGCCTTTGCCGCGGTGGCTCGCAGGTCTTCCTGCCTCCACGCTCAGGCAGCGGTTGAGCAGCATGACGCCCTGCCGGGTCCAGGGGGTGAGGTCGCCGTCGGCGGGATAGGGCAGGCCGAGGTCGGTGCCCAGTTCTTTGAAGATATTGTCGAGGCTCGCGGGGATCTGCGAGGTGGGCGACACGGAGAAGGCCAGTCCGATGGGGTTTCCCGGCGTGGGATACGGGTCCTGGCCCACGATGAGCACTCTGACCGAGTCGAGGGGCTGGCCGAAGGCGCGGAAGATGTTCTTCGAGGCGGGCAGCACTTGGTGCCCGGATTCGATCCGGGAGCGCAGGAAGTCCCCCATTTTGCGGATGTCCGGCTCGACCGGGGCGAGGGCGGCGGCCCAGGACGGGTCCATGATCGTGTCCAACGGTGCGCGTGATGCCATGCGGCCAACACTAGGAGCAGGGCGGTAGGAGCAGGACGCACGGGTTGCTCGGTCGGTTTAAGATGTCAGTATCTTCAGAAATCGACAGGACGGGCCGGCTGAACCCGCGAGGACGAGTAAGGACATGGCATGGCCGATCGCACGACGGACAAGCGGCAGACGCAGATGACGTTCCATGATGAATTCGACAAACCGCAGACGGGTCCGGTCGGCCTGCACCGCGGCAAGCGCAGCGCGGCCGCCCGGACGATGCCCTATATCATCGTCCTTGTCGTGGCCGTCCTCTGCGCGCTGCTCGCGTGGGGCTTCCTCAGCGGCAACATCCAGGCACTGGTCGGGGGCGGCACGGCCAAGCCGGTCGTCACCGCGACACAGGTGAAGGATGCGGTCAAAAAGCGCACTTCCGCCTCAACGACCTCTAAGAAGAAGGCTTCCTCGAAATCCGCGAAGAAATCGTCCTCGTCGACATCCTCGTCCTCCTCGGATTCGTCAGGCAGCACCTCGACCGACAGCCAGTCCTCCTCGCAGTCCCCATCCCAGGCCGCCCAGGCCGACCACTCCACCCAGGTCGTCGTCTTCAACGCGCTGCCGGCCACTGTCGCGGCCCGCAACGGCTATGCGGCGCGCCAGGCCGCGCTCCTCACGAACGCGGGGTACACGAGCGTGAGCGCGAACACACTGACGAGCGGTCTGCCGCAGACCAACGTTGTGTGGTACCGCAGCAGCAGTGATGAGGCGACCGCCCGCGATGTCGCCTCGAAGCTCGGGATCTCCGCCGTGCAGCAGCAGACGAGCCTGCGGGAAGCGGTCGCCGCCATCTTTGTGTCCGCCCAGTGACCCGCCTGTTTCTGTGAGGTGATCCGTCCTGTGCGTCGCGACGGTGCTGCCGGGGATCCGCCGCACGGTCATCCTCCTGTCGGAATCCCTCCGGCGGACGTGTCGCGCACGGTGTCTGAAACTGTTGCAGTAGCGGCGTTTCCATACCTCCTGCCGTGCCGGGATACAGTTGGGGGTGTCGTGCGGGTCCGAGGAGTACTCCGCTTCTGCCGTGCGGCATGAAAGAAGTAGGTTCCATATGTCTACTGGCACAGTCAGGTTTTTCAACGCCACCAAGGGTTACGGTTTCATCACCCCCGACGATGGCGGTGATGATGTCTTTGTCCATTACTCCGCGATCAAGGCCGACGGTTATCGCACGCTTGACGAGGGGGACAAGGTCGAGTTCGAGGCCGTCCGCGGTCCGAAGGGCCTGCAGGCCAAGACCTGCACGAAGGTCGACTGACCTGTGGCCGATTGATCGTCGGTACCGGCCGTCCCGGTCGGTCGTCAGGCAGCCCGCGCGATGAGCGCGGGCTGCTTTCATCTCTGCCGCTCTTGGCTGTTTTGATCTTTCTTCTCAGAGGGGAATGACAAATTGGCACTCTCGTGGCCAGAGTGCTAATCTGTGTGACGGAACACGCAGGACCGCAGCTGACGGCGGTGCCTGCGAACAGAACTTCCAGCCATCGGAGGCAATCACATGGCAAAGATGATTTCGTACGGCCAGGAGTCGCGCCAGAACCTTCTGTCTGGTCTCGACAAGCTGGCAAACACCGTCAAGGTCACGCTCGGCCCGAAGGGCCGCAACGTCGTGCTCGACCGCACCTACGGCGCGCCGACCATCACCAACGACGGTGTGTCCATCGCCAATGAGATCGATCTCGAGGACCCGTATGAGCGCATCGGCGCCGAGCTGGTCAAAGAGGTCGCCAAGAAGACCGACGACGTCGCCGGCGACGGCACCACGACCGCCACGGTCCTCGCCCAGTCGCTCGTGCACGAGGGCCTGAAGAACGTGACCGCCGGCTCCAACCCGATCGCGCTGCGCCGCGGCATCGAGAAGGCCTCGGACGCCATCGTCAACCACCTCGTCAAGGGCGCCCAGGACGTCGAGACGAAGGAGCAGATCGCCGCCACCGCCACTATCTCTGCGGGTGACGCCGAGGTCGGCAACACCATCGCCGAGGCGCTCGACAAGGTCGGCCAGGACGGCGTCGTCACCGTCGAGGACAACAACAAGTTCGGCCTCGACCTTGACTTCACCGAGGGCATGCGCTTCGACAAGGGCTACATCTCCAGCTACTTCGTCACCAACGCCGACGAGCAGACCGCCGTCCTCGACCACCCGTACATCCTCCTGACCAGCGGCAAGGTCTCCAGCCAGCAGGACATCATCCATATCGCCGACCTCGTCATGAAGTCGGGCAAGCCGCTGCTGATCATCGCCGAGGACGTCGACGGCGAGGCGCTTGCCACGCTCATCCTCAACAAGATCCGCGGCACCTTCAACTCCGTGGCCGTCAAGGCCCCGGGCTTCGGCGACCGTCGCAAGGCCATGCTGCAGGATATGGCCATCCTCACCGGCGGCCAGGTCGTCTCCGACGAGCTGGGCCTCAAGCTCGACTCCATCGGCCTCGACGTGCTCGGCACCGCCGACAAGGTCACCGTCTCCAAGGACGAGACCACCATCGTCAACGGCGGCGGCTCCAAGGACGATCTCAAGGCCCGTGTGGAGCAGATCCGCCAGGCCCTCGCCACCCCGGACTCCGACTACGACCGTGACAAGCTCCAGGAGCGCCTGGCCAAGCTCGCCGGCGGTGTGGCCGTCATCAAGGTCGGCGCGGCCACCGAGACCGAGGCCAAGGAGCGCAAGCACCGCATCGAGGACGCGGTCCGCAACGCCAAGGCCGCCATCGAGGAGGGGCTCGTCCCCGGCGGTGGTGTCGCCCTCATCGAGGCCGCCAAGGACGCCGAGGCGGATCTCAAGGATCTGACCGACGACGAGGCCACGGGCGCGCAGATCGTGCTCAAGGCCGTGCAGTCCCCGATCAAGCAGATCGCCGAGAACTCCGGTGTCTCCGGTGACGTCGTCATCAACAAGGTCCTCTCCCTGCCGAAGGGCGAGGGCTTCAATGCCGAGACGGGCGAGTATGAGGACCTGCTCAAGGCCGGCGTCGCCGACCCGGTGAAGGTCACCCGTTCCGCCCTGCAGAACGCCGCCTCCATCGCCGGCCTGTTCCTGACCACCGAGGCCGTGGTCGCCAACAAGCCGGAGCCGAAGGACAACCAGGCCGCCCAGCAGGGCGCCGGCATGGGCTACTGATCCGAAGCGTCTGAGAACAACTGATCGGTAGACCGGGTGGGCATCTAAGGGACGCCCGTCACCTCGGCCCACAGCGCCGGGCACCAGCACACATCTTCTGTGCGGGTGCCCGGCGCTTTTGTGCGCGCGGTTTCTGGCACGGTTGTCCCAAGACACGGTTGTCCCAAGACACGGTTGCCCCAAGGAACGGTCGTTCTCAGGCACGGTCGGCCGCGTCAGCTGTTGAACAGGCGTCCGGCCTCGCTCTCGGCCTGTGAATAGACGCTGGAGGCCTGGGCGAGCGAGGTCTGGATCGACTCGAGCGAGTCCTCCATCTGCTGCTGTGCGGCGCGCCACTGATCAGCCACCGTGGCGAACCGTTGTGCGGCGCCTCCCGTCCAGACGCTCTGGAGCTGGTTGAGGTTCGTGTACATCGATGATACCGATCCGCGGATCTGGGCCACTGAGCCTTGCACCGCCGACGCGGCCGCCGCGATCTGTTCCGAATCGACACTGAACTGGGCCATCGTCCCCGTCCTTTCCTCCATGGCCGCCGGAACTTTTCCGACGGCAGGGCCGGCAGGGGTTTCCAACCGGCCAGGCGAGGGGGTATATCCCCGAACGCCGTTAGCATGAAGCGTATGGAATCGAGTCGCAGACTGTCATCCTCCTGCCTGAATGTGGAAAACCGGGACAGATACCACGACAGGGCGTCCTGCAGCGGCAGCGAACAGGGAAGAAACAGGACAGCGGCCCGAAAATCCCGTCTTTTCGTGCTTGTCGCCGCACTGCTCGCCGTTTTTCTGCCGCTCCTGCCCGTCATCACGGTGAGGGCCGCGACCGCGAAACCCGCCGTCACCGACACGCAGAATCTTCTGGGCTCGCAGGGCGCGAAGATCCAGGAGAGTCTCGACTCGCTGCAGAAGGACACGGGCGTCACCATCAACCTTCTGTTTGTCAGCTCATTCGGACTCAAGAAGCTCGATAAAGCAAGCGTCGGCAAGTGGGCAAACGCCCGTCTTGCCTTCACCAAGCCGTCGAGGAACACCCTCCTGCTCGCCGTTGCCTCGCAGGACGGGCAGATGGCGCTCGCCGTCTCGAAAGGGTCCGACCTCTGGCTTTCCTCACAGGTCGACACGACGTTGTCCGATGCTGCGGCAAAGCCGCTCGCGAGGTCGAATCCAGACTGGTCCGGTTCGGTCACCGCGCTCATAGCGCAGATCCGCCGGGTCAAATCGGATCATGACAGTCTGCCATGGAGGATCGCCGGCGGTGTGGCGCTTGCAGCGCTTGTCATCGGCGTGATCGTGGGGATTGTCCTCTTCCTGCGGTGGCTGCGCAAAATCGGCTTCTTCACGCACCATGAGGGTCGACACGCCGCGCACGGCGGTTCCTCCCGCTACGGCCGGAAGGGCCACAAGGGCCATCAGGCACATGGGAAAACACGCAGAAAGAACCACCGATCTCGTCGGCACAAGGAGGCGCCGGATACCACTGCGGCGGATACCACCGCGCCGGATACCACGGTCAGTTCCTGAAAGTTTTCTGGGTATCTCCTCCATGTTGGCGGGAAAGTGCTGACTGGCCAGTGATCCGCCTTTACGATGGAAAAGACATGGCAAACGCCCCGGTGGGCGGGTCCTCATAGGTGGATTCGACACGGCACGGCGGCATGACAGCGTGATAGGGCAGCATGACAGGAGGCATTATGGCCAACAGCAGTGGCGCAAAAGTGGTGGTGGTCGACGACGAGCCGTCGATCCGCGAGCTTTTGCAGGCGTCCCTGCAGTTCTCCGGCTTCACCGTCGCCACGGCGGCCAACGGCAAGGATGCCGTCGAGACCATCGAGAAGACCCATCCTGACATCATCATCCTTGATGTGATGCTGCCGGACTTCGACGGCTTCACCGTCACACGCAAGATCCGCGCGGCCGGCATCACCTCTCCCGTTCTTTTCCTCACCGCCAAAGACGACACGCAGGACAAGGTGCTCGGCCTCACCGTAGGCGGCGACGATTACGTGACGAAGCCCTTCAGCCTCGAGGAGGTCGTCGCGCGCATCCGCGCCATCCTGCGCCGCACGCGCTCCGACACCCCGGCCAGCCCGGTGCTCTCCGTCGCGGATCTGAGCATCGACGAGGACTCGCATGACGTGACCCGCCACGGACAGCCGATTGACCTGAGCCCGACCGAATACAAGCTGCTCCACTATCTCATGGAGAACGAGGGCCGCCTGCTCTCCAAGGCGCAGATCCTCGACCATGTCTGGCAATATGACTGGGGCGGTGACGCGGCCATTGTCGAAAGCTATATCTCGTATCTGCGCAAGAAGGTGGACGGTCTGACCTACACCGATGGCACAGGCACCCACAAGGTCGACCCGCTCATCCAGACGAAGAGGGGGATCGGCTACATGATCCGGGCCCCGAAGGAGCAGCCCGCCGCGGCTGCCGCGGGGGCCGCGCGGTGAGCGCGGGCCAGGATCCGCGCGACGATCCGGCGGATATGAGAGGATATGCCGCGCAGTCGGTGCCGGGCGAGCCGACGGCCACGGCGGTGGCCTCCGGCACGGAAAAGCAGGGCGGGAAGTCCGCGAGAGCGTCAAAGAGCGGACGGCGCGGCAAGAAGGCGGACCGCCGCCGCGGCCTGGGCGCCAAAATCGACGCGCTGCCGCTGACGACGAAACTCCTCTCCATCGTGCTGCTGCTGCTCGGCGTCGGGCTCATCGTGACCGCCGTGGCCACCAACTCGCTCGTGTGGGAGTATCTTGTCAACCAGACTGACGAGCAGCTGATGCGCCAGTCGCAGCTCGTCGTCAACAGCATCTCCGCGCTCGGCTCGTCCTCCAGCTCGGCGCCGACCGATTATTTCCTCCAGGTCCGCGATGACAACGGCCGGATCGTCTCCACCCCGTTCATGCCGCGGCTGCGCGGGGGGATGGTGTCCAAACCGGTGCTGCCGGCGTCGGGAACAAACATTCCCGACTCGAAACTGCAGGTGCCCACGACCGTGAAGGGCCGCCTCGTCCAGGCGGGAACCGGCGCGGGCGGGCATGACCCGGGCCAATGGCGTGTCGTCGCCCTGCGCTGGATCAATGAGCAGACAGGGGCGCGCGGCACGCTCTACATCGGCCTGTCGCTCATCAACGCGACGGACACGATCCGCACATCCGTCAAATATTTCATCATCATCTGTCTGCTCATCTTCTTCATCGCCGCCACGGTGGGCTGGATTCTCATCACCCGCAGTCTGCGCCCGTTGCGTGATATCGAGCGCACGGCCAGCAAGATCGCCGCGGGCGACCTCTCGCAGCGCGTGCCGACGCTGCCGGAGACCACGGAGGTGGGGTCCCTGTCCGCCTCGCTCAACATGATGCTCAACCGCATCGAGCAGAGTTTCCATGACGAGGAGGAGACGAACGCCAAGATGCGCAGGTTCGTCTCGGACGCGAGCCACGAGCTGCGCACCCCGCTCGCCGCCATCTCCGGCTACGGCGAGCTGTATGAGATGCAGAAGACGAGCTCGGACGACCCGGTCGCCCTGGCCGACACGCTCTTCTCCCGGGTGCGAGGTTCGACCGCGAGGATGACGAGGCTCGTCAACGACCTGCTCAGCCTTGCCCGCCTTGACGAGGGCCGCGGCCAGCATGTGCAGGAGAATGTGCCGCTGCATCGTCTGCTCGCCGGATCGTGCGAGGATCTCCACGCGCTCGACATCCATCGTCCGATCAGCCTTGGCAGGTTGGATCTTGCTGCGGAGGCGTCCAAAAAGCCGAACGCGAAGATCGTCGATCCGACGTTCGATCTCGGCTCGTTCGAGCAGGTCGCGCTCGCGTGCGACCCGGACCAGCTGCGGCGGGTGTTCACCAATATCGTGGGCAATATCCATCGCTATACTCCGGCCGACAGCTCGGTCGAGGTCTCGCTGAGCCTGACGCGGGCGGATATGACGGTGGCGAAGGCGGCCGGTCTTCCCCCCGCGGCCGATTCGTGGACGACGTTCGTGCGTGCCATGCGCCGGTCGGCCGCTGACGGTGGCGAAGGCGGCCTCTTCGCCGTCATCCGCTTCACCGACCATGGCCCGGGCGTGCGCCCGGAGGCGCTCTCGCGCATCTTCGACCGGTTCTATACCGCCGATCCCTCCCGTGCGCGGGAGAAGGGCGGCACCGGCCTGGGGATGGCGCTCGCGCTGAGCGTGGTCAAATCCCAGTCCGGCTTCATCGTCGCCTCCGCAACCCCGGGCGGCGGGCTCACCCAGACGATCATCCTGCCGGTGCAGAAGAGCGTGGGCGGTCTGCTCGCCGCGTTCCAGGCGCAGACGGGCACGCCCGGTGTGAGCGCCATGCCGCCGGCGCAAAACACTTCCGCGGACTAGACTGGGGAGGTTGTGTGCGGTGAATCGCCGCGCCGGTTCTTTGGAGGTGGCTATGCCGATCGGAAGGGTCAAGTGGTTCGATCCCGCTCGTGGTTATGGTTTTCTCACGGCCGATGACGGTCATGACGTCTACCTTCCCGCCTCTGCGCTGCCTGACGGGGTCCGAAAGGTCGCAAAGGGGACGAAGGTCGAGTTCTCGGAGGCGGACGGACGGCGCGGACCGGCCGCGCTGTCCGTCGAGATCCAGGGGCCGCGTCCCTCGATGGTGGCGGCGAGCAGACCGAGGCCGGAGGATATGGCCGCCGTGTGCGAGGATCTCATCAAGGTGCTCGACAAGGCCGGCAGCACCTTGCGTCGCGGGCATTATCCGGGCCGCGAGGCCTCGCACCGGGTCGCCCAGCTGCTGCGCCGGGTGGCCGATGATTTTGATGTCGAAGACTGAGACAACGGACTGAGACGACCCAGACCGAGGGGCCGATCGCCGGAAGGTACGCGATGGGTACCGCTCGACCCGTTCACGGAGAACGGGTCGGGTTCCGTCAACAGAGGAGACGTATGACACAGGAGAATCCGACACAGGCCGACGATGCGCAAAGCGTGCCGCAACAGCCGACGAGCGTCGAGATCGCGCGCCGGGCGGCGGAGCAGACCGCCGAGGAAGGCCCGGAGGCCGTCGGTGACTTCCTGCGCCGGGAGGATCTCGGCGGGGGCGTCTACGACTTCCGCTTCGACTGCGGTCTCAAAGGCTACGAGCACTGGGAGTGGGCCGTCACCCTCTTCCATGACACGGGTCTGGACGAGTGGACGGTCAATGAGGCGGTGCTGCTGCCTACGAAACGCTCGCTTGTCGCCCCGCAGTGGGTGCCTTTCCGTGACCGTCTGCCCGGGCAGGGCGACGATGACGAGGACGACGGGCTCGAGCCCGGCCTCGACGAGGCCGAGGGAGGCCAGCAGCGCCGGGACCGCGACGGCCGTCTTCTGGATGAGGCGGACTCCGATGAGGACATCGCCGAAGCCATCAACCGCTTTTACCTCACCCGCCGGCTCGTACCCAGCCCCAAGGGGCTGCAGGACACGGCACAGCGCTGGGATGACGGCCGTTCCCGTCTGCGCCGCCACCATGACGGCGGCGAGGCCGTCACCGACGCGTTCGTCATCCCGCTCGAAGGGTTCCTCGGTCGGATGTACGGTGTCTGCACCAACAAGCACTGCCGTTACGACGGCAAGGTCGTGCCGCTCGATCACACCTGTGCCGACCCCGACGAGTACGAGGATGACCTGTATAAGGATCTGTGGCCGGAGAACGACCCGCTCGTCGACAGCGAGCACATTGATGTGTTTGACGACACGGACCGGGCCGAGGACCGCCCAGATCCCGATTCCGCACAGGAGTCGTCCGAAAACCCGGACATGACGGCGGACGACGGGGACACGGTAGATGAGCCGACGCTCGTGTCGGACCCGCGCCATCATGATGTCGTCGAGAACATCGAGGATCTGTCGACTCCGGATGACGCCGATCCCGACGAGGACTGGCGCGAGGACGCCGATCCCGACGAGGGCGAGAACCCGGCAGGCGGGCAGGATACACAGGATTCGCAGGACGAGTCCCTGCTCGCGGGCGGTGACGAGACCGATCCGCGCCGGGCGCGCGCCGTCCAGCAGGGCTTCACCCGCGTGCGGCGCCGCCGCAGGCGCCGGGCATAAGGCGCCGCAGGACACGGCATCCGGTATGACGACGGGGAAGGGGGCCACGGGTCTTCTTCCCCGTTTCTTCTCTGGGCGCAGGGTTGCGCAATGAGCGCAAGCACGCCGATGCGGGGATCTTGCCCGGTAGTCTTGGAGTCGTCGGAAGGAAATCCACATGTTCGAACGGTTCACTGACCGCGCGAGGCGCGTCATCGTCCTCGCGCAGCAAGAAGCCCGCTCCCTGCAGCACAACTACATCGGCACGGAGCACCTGCTCCTCGGCCTCATCCGTGAGGGCGACGGTGTGGCGGCCAAGGCGCTCGCCTCCCAGGGCGTCGAGCTCAAGGCCGCGCGTGACCAGGTGGTGGAGATGATCGGCAAGGGGTCCGCCTCGCCGAGCGGCCACATCCCGTTCACGCCGCATGCCCGCCAGGTGCTCGAGCTGAGTCTGCGGGAAGCCCTGCAGCTGGG
This sequence comes from Aeriscardovia sp., assembly GCA_040773385.1. Lineage (GTDB taxonomy): Bacteria > Actinomycetota > Actinomycetes > Actinomycetales > Bifidobacteriaceae > Aeriscardovia. The sequence continues at coordinate 35,787 of JAXGWH010000001.1, forward strand.
CCACAACTACATCGGCACGGAGCATATCCTCCTCGGCCTCATCCGTGAGGGCGAGGGTGTGGGCACCCAGGTGCTCGTCAAACTCGGCGTGGATCTGGGAAGCCTGCGCAGCGCGGTGATCGATATGATCCACGGCAACAACGAGGACCAGAGCAAGGACAACACGGACCGCCTCGCCGCGGCCGGCGGCGTGGCGCCGCGCTCGAGCGGCAAGAGCGACACGATCCTCGACCAGTTCGGCCGCAACCTCACCAAGGAGGCCGCCGCCGGCAAGCTCGACCCTGTCATCGGCCGTCGCAGGGAGATCCTGCGCGTGATGACCGTGCTCTCACGCCGCACGAAGAACAACCCGGTCCTCATCGGCGAACCGGGTGTCGGCAAGACCGCCGTCGTCGAGGGGCTCGCCCAGAAGATCGTCAACGGCGACGTGCCCGAGACGCTCAAGAAGAAGCAGATCTACTCGCTCGACCTCGCCTCGCTCGTGGCCGGCTCGCGCTACCGCGGTGATTTCGAGGAGCGCCTCAAGAAGGTCATCAAGGAGATCAAGTCGCGCGGCGACGTCATCCTCTTCATCGACGAGATCCACCAGCTCGTGGGCGCGGGCTCGGCGGACGGCGCGATGGGCGCCGGCGACATGCTCAAGCCGATGCTCGCCCGCGGCGAGCTGCAGACCATCGGTGCCACCACCACCGACGAGTACCGCAAATACATCGAGAAGGACGCCGCCCTCGAGCGCCGTTTCCAGCCCATCGAGGTCTCCGAGCCGTCCATCCGCGACACGGTGGAGATCCTCCAGGGACTCAAGCCCCGCTACGAGCACCACCACCACGTCACCTACACGGACGCCGCCCTGCAGGCCGCGGCAGAGCTGTCCGCGCGCTACATCCAGGACCGCAAGCTGCCGGACAAGGCCATCGACCTGATCGACGAGGCCGGCGCACGCCTGCGCATCCGGCGCCTGACCGCCCCGCCCGAGCTCAAGACGCTCGACGCCTCCATCGCCAAGGTTAAGGACGACAAGGAGCGTGTGATCAAGGCGCAGGACTTCGAGAAGGCCGCCCAGCTGCGCGACGAGCAGGAGCGCCTCGAGAAGGAGCGCAAGGAGAAGGAGAAGGCCTGGCGCGAGGGCAAGTCCGACGTGTCGATGACCGTCACGGACCAGACCATCGCCGACGTCGTCTCCGACACCACGGGCATCCCGGTCAACAAGCTCACCCAGAAGGAGTCGAGCAAGCTGCTGCGCATGGAGTCCGAGCTGCACAAGCGTGTCATCGGCCAGGACGAGGCCATCAACGCCGTCGCCCGCTCCATCCGCCGCGCCCGCGTGGGCCTCAAGGACCCGCGCCGGCCGATGGGCTCGTTCATCTTCGCCGGCCCCACCGGCGTGGGCAAGACCGAGCTGGCCAAGGCGCTCGCGCAGTTCCTGTTCAACGACGAGGACGCGCTCATCCGCGTCGACATGTCCGAGTTCTCGGAGAAGTACTCGGTCTCCCGCCTCTTCGGCGCACCCCCGGGGTATGTGGGCTACGACGAGGGCGGCGAGCTGACCGAGAAGGTGCGCCGCAAGCCGTTCTCCGTCATCCTGTTCGACGAGATCGAGAAGGCCCACCCGGACATCTTCAACTCGCTGCTGCAGGTGCTGGACGACGGAAGGCTCACCGACGGCCAGGGCCGCACGGTCGACTTCAAGAACACGATCATCATCATGACGACCAACCTCGGCACCGCGAACATCACGCGCACGCAGAACACCGGTTTCTCGCTCTCTGACAGCGTGGAGCAGGATTACAGCAACATGCGCGCGCAGGTGGTCTCGGACCTCAAGGAGAATTTCCGTCCTGAGTTCCTCAACCGTCTCGATGACATCATCGTGTTCCGCCAGCTCACACGTGACCAGGTGCGCAGGATCGTCAACCTGCAGGCCGGCCGCCTTGACCAGCGCATGTACCAGCGCAACATGGCCCTCGTCCTCACCGACAAGGCCAAGGATGTGCTCGCCGACAAGGGCTTCGACCCGCAGCTCGGCGCTCGCCCGCTGCGCCGCGTCATCCAGTCGCAGATCGAGGACGCCATCTCGGAGGACATCCTCAAGGGCGACCTGACAGACGGCCAGAGCGTGCTCGTGGACGTCGACGGCGAGGGCAAGGACGCGACGTTCACCTTCACCGGCAAGCCGCTCACCGCGGACCAGAAGGCGGAGATCGCCAAGGCACAGGAAGGTCCGAAGGAGCGTCTCGACATCATCGAGGCCGGGCCGGTGCCGGGCGAGGACGGTGCCGGTGTCTCCGGTGACGGTTCCGACAATGCTGCCGCTGGTGATGGTGACGGGCAGAGCAAGCCCGCGCCGGTGGGCCAGTCGCAGGACTCGTCCTCGGACGGCCCGGCCTCGCCGGACCAGCCGTCCACCGGTGACGGTGACGCGGTGGTCTGAACCGTCATCTGTGTTGACTGGGAGAGCCGTGCCTTCGGGCACGGCTCTTCTTGTGTGTCCGCCGACATCATCCAAGCGGTGTGACAGGCGTGTCGTGACATCGTTGGTCAGGGATGATGAAAGTGCGGGCCGTGCCTTCGGGCACGGCTCTTTGTTGTCATGATCCTGTTTCCGTCTGTTTTTCTCCCCGAAGACCGATAGTCTCTTCATTCATCTTTCGCTTCGTCAGTATCAGATTTCGTTCTTTTGCTTTTGTGCTCCCTGTTGGTGTATCCGACTCTCGTCCGTACACGGCGTTTCGCGAATAAAGATTGCAATATCTATAGATATGAATCCCTCAACAAGCGTCATATTGCCGATTGCGTCTCACGGTGTATACAATGCTTTTACGAGTGCGCAACGTTGCGCAGGAGAAGGGGAGTGGATGGTATGAACAGGATGATGAAACGCGTCTGTGGCATTCTTGTGGGTGTCACGACGCTCTTCGCCGCATGTGGGGGGTCTCCACTGCCAGTGCTGAGGAAGCTGTCGCGACACCAACGGATCTGACGACCGATGTGACGCTGCTTGTCAACGGAACGAGCGATCTTCCTGAGAATATCAAGCTCAAAGCCGTCAAACTGGCTTCTTACACGTCAGCGGTCACAGACGCAGGTGAGCAAAAGGTCTCCTCATACGATCTGTCAACAGTCACTGCACTTGCCTCGGATATCAAGAGCGCGGTCGATGAGACGACGACGGACAATGAAGCAACTGCCGACAACCCGATGATGTGGGGTCGTCAAAAACTATTCTGATGCCTTTAAAGAGGAAGGCTATTCCGGCCAGCTTCGTACTTTTCTCAATCATCTGAAAGACAAACAATCTTTCAAGAAGGCTGTCGCATCCGGCGTTGATTTCGATTTTGAGCGCAATGACGGGAAAATTATTGATCCTCATTCTTCAGTCGAGGCTGTTGTTTCTCCCGGCGTCTATGCGATTGTCGATACTACGCCCGCCGGCGACAACCACCAGAGTGCCGCCATCATCGCCATGACAGGTACAGGAATTCATTGTGGCAGCAACCTGGTGTGCAACATACTTTCTGACAAATCGCACCCTGAGAAATCGCGCCTTGGCGAGGTCGACTACAAGGTCAACGATCCGACAGATGTTTCGAAAAAGATTACCGCCATCACGGCGAAAAACGAGGAAGGCAAGGTTGTCACCATCGCTCCGGAAGATGACAGTCCCTATGGGGTGATCGCCTCAGGCCAAGGATCTGCTGCCGCGCAGCTCTACTCTGACATCACCTTCACGCTCACGTCCATGGTGCCCAACGCCGCAGGTTACGACAAGTTCTACTATGGCTTCACCGACACCCCGAGCACGGGTCTGACCATCGATCCGGATTCCGTCAAGGTCACGATCGGTGTCAAAGAGCTTGGTGCGGCCGACTATCACGCCTCCGTCTCGAAGACAGGTGTTCTGACCATCTATCTGGGCACTGAGGCTGACGGCATTGCCGGTACTGACAAGAACCGGGCGAAGTTCTCCTATGGAAACCGCGTCACCGTCACCTACAACGCGCGCCTGAACAGCCAGGCAGCTCCGTCTGATCCGGACAAACCGGAGGAGAACAAAGTCGTGACGGAATATTCGCATAATCCGAACACATGGACCGACCACAAGACTTCCCAAGAGCAGAAGACGAAGGTGTTCACGGGCAAGTTCACCGTTCAGAAGACCGACATGAGCGGTAATCCGATCGATGGGGCGACGTTCCGGCCTTCCCGTGCCGGCAGTGATTCCACCGCCATCAAGTTCGTCAAACTCGGTGACGGTTCCTATCGTGTCGCCACACGCGATGACAAGGACGGTACGACGCAGGATCTCGCTGTCGGCACGGGAGATAAGAACAAGGGTCTTCTCACCATCGACGGTGTCGACGGTCTGTACACACTGAAAGAGACCGGTGCGCCGCAAGGATACTCGACGAGTTTCCTGCCGAGCGCAAATGTGACCGTTACCGTCGAGCAGAGTTCTGGCCTCGTTGATGCCCAGATGTCGCAGCAGGATGCCTATAAACTTATGGCCATGCATACCCCGGAAGCTCCGATCAACACGCAGATCGATGTCAAGAACGCCCGCAATATCACCGAGATGCCGAAGACGGGCGCGGTCTGGCTCGTCATCTGGATCACAGCGGCAGTCCTGCTCGGCACGGCCGGTGCGCTGCTGCTCGTCCGCGGCCGCAAGACTGCCGATCGTGGGTGACAGTCGGGACTGTGGGTGACCGATGGCAGTGAATGCCGGTGTGTGAGACGGATGGGAAGAGCCGTGCCTTCGGGCACGGCTCTTCCCGTTCGGGCAGGGGGAGTATACGCGGAGCGTATCGTGGTATGAGCGTAAAGCACTGACGCACCTGATCGGGTTTCTTTAATCTGAAACTGTCATAACCGCATGGTTTTCCTCAGAAGGAGACGATCATGGCGCAAAACACCACCGCACCGACCATTCCCTCGTTCACCCTCAACGACGGTACGAAGATCCCGTCCTTCGGCCTCGGCGTCTACCAGATCCCTGCCGACGGCTCCACCTACAACGCCGTCAGACAGGCGCTCTCGCTCGGCTATCGCCACATCGACACCGCCAACGCCTACTTCAACGAGGAGGAGGTCGGCCGGGCCGTCAAAGACAGCGGCATCCCGCGCGACCAGATCTGGATCACCTCCAAGCTCTGGCTGCAGGACTACAAATACGAGGACGCGAAGAAGGCCGTCGACGCCTCCCTCACGCGGCTCGGCATGGACTACATGGACCTCTACCTCCTCCATCAGCCCTACGGGCCGGTCGGGCAGGCATGGCAGGCGCTCGAAGAGGCACAGAAAGCCGGCAAGATCCGCTCCATCGGCGTCTCGAATATGACCCCGAAGCTGTGGGAGAGGTACGTGCCCGACTTCGATGTGATGCCCTCCGTCAACCAGGTGGAATTCCACCCGTTCCAACAGCAGAAGGCACTGCGGAAGATCCTCGCCCCGGCGCATGTCACGCTCGAGGCGTGGGCGCCGCTGGGGGAGGGCAACCACGAGCTGCTCACCCACCCGGTCGTCACCGCGCTCGCGGCGAAGTATCACAAGGACGCCGGCCAGATCATCCTGCACTTCGAGCACCAGGAGGGCGTCATCGTCTTCCCGAAGTCCGTGCACGAGGCGCGCATCAAGTCCAACAAGGACATCTTCGACTTCGAGCTCACCTCGGATGAGATGGACCTGCTGCGCTCGCTCGACCAGGGCCACGGCCAGCACGACCCGGACGCCCCGGGCGTGGGCGAGTTCCTGCTCCACGCCATCGATGTGCACAAGGGCCAGTGAGTGATCTGGCACATCGGAATCGTGGACGGGTCCGTGCCAATGATGACAGTTTGACATCAACCGCTTGAAGCCGGGAAGATAACTGGTCGGAACAGATGGTCCGGCTTGTGGGCGGACGGATCGCCCGCGGGTCAGTCACTCGAAGGTCTGATAGAGGAGACGATCATGACAAATGTCCTTATTCTCGGGGCGACCGGGACACTCGGCTCCGCCGCACGCGCCGAACTGCTGGAGAGGACCGATGCGCATCTGACGCTGTTCTCACGTCACGCCGGGTCGGTCACCATCAATCCCACATGGGAGATGGCGATCAGTGGTTCTGTCAACAACGAGGCAGACCTGGTCCGTGCATTGAAGGGCCAGGATGTCGTTTTTGCCGCGCTCTCGGGTGACATGGCAGGGTTCGCCCGGCACATCGTGGCGGCGATGGACAAGGCGGGTGTCTCCCGTCTGCTGTTCATCAGCTCGATGGGCATCTACGGCGAGGTGCCGGCCTCTCTGGGCGGCACGCCCGGCGTCGTCTCCCCGGTGCTGCGCCCGTACCGTGAGGCCGCCGATGTGATCAAGGCCTCGGACCTTGACTACACGGTGATCCGCCCGGGCTGGTTCGTCTCCGGCCCGGCACGCTACGAGATCACGCTCAAAGGCCAGCCGTTCGGCGGCCATGATGTCACGGTCTCCTCGATCGCCGACCTCGTGCGTCGCATTGTCGAGGACCCGGGCCTCTGCTCGCGTCAGAGTGTGGGCATCGACACGCCGTCCGAGTAGGGCGACGGGGACAGGGCTTTCTTTGTGGGTGGCCGGAACATATCGCGGGAGCGGTCCTTCCGGCCATTGTGCGTCACGGTCTATCTGCCCTCGGGCAGCGGCGTGTGCTCCATGAGCACATGCGGCGAGCCGGCGAGGAGGAACGGCTCGCTTTCCTGGGTGAAGCCAAACTTCTGATAGAACCCGATGACCGGCTGCTGGGCGTGTATATAGACGGGCCGGCCAGGATAATGTCGGGCGATGCAGCCCAGCACATGACGCATGAGCTCGGCGCCGAGACCCTTTCCGCGAGCCTGCCGCGCGGTGACGACCCGGCCGAAGCTCACCTGCGTGAGAGTCTGGGTGCCGTCATCACCGTCAACCGTTCTGGTGCCAGCCGTTCTGGTGCCAGATTCGGTTTGTCCTGTGGGCGGGGTGCCGTCTCTTCCGGTGCTTTGCGTGGTGGTCTGTGCGGCCACCGATTGTGGTGTCCCTAGTGGGTGTGTCGCATCGTCGTCCTGATCCGTGGTTGGTTCCCGTCTGTCCGGCGCGGAGGCGAACACGCGTGCATAGGCGAGCACCTGTCCGTCCTGCATGTAGCAGATGTGATGGGCGATCCTGTCGGTCTCGTCCGGGTCCTGATAGATGCGCTTCTGGTCGACGGCGAAGACGGCCGCCCGCAGCTCCAGCTCGCCGAGCAGACGGGAGGCGGGCATCCGCTCGAGCGTTTCGTCGAACCATCCCCCTTCGGCTGTCTTATCCGTTGCGAGAGGTGACGCCGCCGGTGTGGCGGACATCGGCGGCGCCGCAGGACCGTCCGGGGCCGTGCTTCTGCCTGGGGCAGCACTGCCGCCGGGGGTCGCGCTTTTGCCGAACAGCAGGCCGTCGAGCGCGGTGAAAGCCTGGTACGCCTTTTCCTGTTCGGGGTCGGACAAACCGGAGAAGAGTGCCAGCAGCTGTTTGTCGGACCTCTCCTCGAGATAGGAGAATGCCTTCCTGCCTTTGGCGGTCGGCTCGAGGAGCTTGGAACGCCTGTCGGCAGTGTCGGCTTTCTTTGTCAGATAACCGCCGCGGACGAGCGAGTCGACGAGACGGCTCACATAACTTTTGTCCACGCCGAGCAGGCGGGTGATGTCGGCGGGGGTCCTTGCCTGGCCGGAGGCGGCGAGCATGAGCGCACGTGCCTGCGCCCAGCCCAGACCCGAGCCGAACACGTTGCGGTCGAGGATGCCGAGTTTTTCTGTGTAGAGGCGGTTGAACCGGCGGATGTGATGCAACTGGTCTGTGCGCATGGCGTCACACTAAAACAGATAGTTGACAAAAGCCACTAAATAATCCGGTCAGGGCCCATCCGGTCAGAACCATCTTTCCGGAGCCCATAAGATCACGGCCCGTTCTGCACAGATCTCTGCCACACAGTCGGGCAATCTCGTAAGCTGGTGGGCGGCTTATCAGAGACACTGTGACCGGCGGACAGTGTCCCGGCAGACAGACCGCAGCAGGAGGATCCCATGGCCGAGATCGACAAAATGCACTCCGTCGAGCTGTACCAGCCCGGCGACCCGCAGATCATAAAGGAACAGACGCGGTGCATGGAGCTGCTCTATGACTACAACGCCACGCGTCCGAGCGAAGGGCGGAAGCGGGCGGAGCTGCTCACAAAGATGTTCGCCGAGGTGGGCGAGGGCTGCTGGATCGAGCCGCCGCTGCACGCCAACTGGGCCGGGCATTTCGTGCATCTGGGGACCGGGGTCTACGCCAACTTCAACCTCACCCTCGTCGACGACACCGCCATCTACATCGGCGACCACACCATGCTCGGCCCGAACGTGACCATCGCCACCGCGGGCCACCCCATCCTGCCCTCGCTGCGCTCAAAGGGCATCCAGTACAACGCACCGGTCCGCATCGGAAGAAACTGCTGGTTCGGCGCGGGCGTCATCGTCGTGCCCGGCGTCACCATCGGCGACAACACGGTGGTGGGCGCGGGCAGCGTGGTGACGAAGGACCTGCCCGCCAATGTGGTGGCGGTGGGTGACCCGTGTCGCGTGCTGCGCCCGATCAACGAGCATGACCGCCAGTACTATTTCAAAGATCACCGGATTGATCCGGCCGATCTGGCCCGCTGGGAGTGAGAACACATGCGTATCAACGTTCTGCAGCACACACCCAACGAGGGGCCGGGCACTATCCGCGACTGGTCGCACGCACACGGCCATGAGCTGTGGGTCTACCATCCTGAGACATTCGGCCACCTGCCTTCCGCCGAGCAGACAGACCTGCTCGTGATTTTGGGCGGGCCGATGAGCCCGAACGATGATTTCCCCTGGATCCACGCCGAGCGCGAGCTGATCGCCGACCTTCTGGAGCAGGGCAAGCCCCTGTTCGGCGCGTGCTTCGGCGCACAGCAGATCGCCAAAGTCCTCGGCGCGCCCGTGACGAAGGCGCCACACAAGGAAGTCGGCTGGGCGAGCGTGTACCGGCAGTGTGACGCCATCGCCGGCATCCCCCAACAGCTGACCGCCCTGCACTGGCACGAGGAGATGTTCGGCATCCCCGAGGGCGCATGGCTGCTGTTTTCCAGCGATCTCGTCCGCAATCAGGGCTTCATTTACAGGGAAAATGTTGTCGGGCTGCAGTTCCACTTCGAGCCCGGGCCGGACGAGGTGCGCGAGATCGCCTGCAACGACACGGAGTATCCGCTCTCTCACAACGATCTGCATCAGGGCACGGCTGATATTCTCGCCCACCCCGTCCCGGTAGAAAACAAAGCCGTGATGGCGGCCATCCTCGACCACATCACCAATCCGGTCAATCAAGGCTGAGCAACAGGCCAATCGCCCCACTGCCCCTTTCAATCGCTGGGGTACCGGCTCCGGCAACCACGCCGCGCATATGCGGGTATACGTATGCGCGCGTGCGGGTGTGCGGGTGTGCAAAGATGGGAGACATGAAGAAACTCGCCATCGTCATCGTCACCTACAAACGGCAGAAACTGCTGCGGGGGCTGTTCGACTCGATCCTCGCCTCCACGCAGGCGCCGTGGAGGGTCGTCGTCACCGATAATGAGGACAGCAAGGAGACCCGTTCCATCGTGGCTGATTTCTCCTCCCGGATGGACGGGAAGTGGGGGACCACCGACAAGGACGCGCAGGGCGGCACGCACCGGGTGGTCTACCAGCGCATGACAGGCAACTCCGGCGGATCGGGCGGCTTCAATGCCGGCGTCGCCACCGCCTACAACCTCGGGGCCCGCTGGTTCTGGATCATGGACGACGACGTGGCGATCCTGCCTGACGGCATGGAAAAGCTCGACAAATGGGCCGACCGCGGCTTCTCCGTCATCCAGGGCCAGCGCTACGACGCCGACGGCGGGCCGTTCTACTGGCAGTACCATTTCATCGTCCCGCTCGGCGTGCCCGATCCTGTGGCGCCGTCCGGCTTCGGCCGGGCCGGCTACAAGGTGATGGACACCGCCTGTTTCGAGGGCGGTCTGTTCCGCCGCGACGTCATCCGGAAAATCGGGCTTCCCGACAAACGCTTCTTCATCTACTGGGACGACACGCTCTACGGCTACCTCGCCTCCAAAGTGACGAACCCGATCATCGTGCCGGACTTCGTGATGCGCCGCACGCGCGACATTCCCAACTGGGACATCGCCGGGGTCCGCCAGCTCAACTCCACCTCCGACATGAACCGCTACCACATCATGCGCAACCGCGGCTACATGGCCCGCTACTTCATGGCGCACGGCGACTACCGGCCGGTCCTGTTCGGGCTGGGGACCGCGTTCACGCTCGCCAAGGAGCTCATCCGCATCGTGGCGGTCGACCATTCCTTCCGCAGCGGCGTCCCGGCCCTGCTCAAGGGCTGGTGGGATTCGCGCGCACTGCTCCATGACCCGGACTGGGCACCCATGCCGGCGTTGTCGGCAAAGAGCGCGGGTGCGAGCCCGGCGCAGATCGTCGATCTGGCTGCCGCACCTGCTGTCGGCACAGATAAAAGTGCGCGATAATCAAGACGGGTATCCCCGGCCCATCGGCCGGCGATGAGAGAAGATCACCGGCATCCGCCGGGGAAGGGAAGGATCCGGATGGTTCCCACAGCACAGGCTTTTGGCATCGATATCGGCGGTTCGGGCATCAAAGGCGCCCCGGTCGACCTCGTGAACGGCAAATTTGCCGACGAGCGTCTGAGGATCCCCACCCCGGAGCAGAGCACGCCCGAGGCGGTGGCCGACATCGTCAAGCAGCTCCTCGACCACTTCGAGGTCAGCAACGGCACCCCGGTCGGTGTGGCCTTCCCGGCACCCATCAAGCCCGGCAAGCCGCTCGACTTCATGGCCAACCTCGACCAGAGCTGGGTGGGCGTGGACATCAACGAGCTGCTCTCCGAGAAGACCGGCCGACGCGTGCGCGTGGTCAATGACGCCGACGCCGCAGGTCTGGCCGAGACGCAGTTCGGCGTCGCGAAGAACGTCAAGGGCCTTGTCATCGCCACCACGCTCGGTACCGGCATCGGCACCGCCCTCATCGAGAACGGCGTGCTCGTGCCCAACACCGAGCTCGGCCACCTCACGCTCGAGGGCAAGGATGCCGAGCATTACGCCTCCGACGCCGCCCGCAAGCGCAAGGACCTCAGCTGGAAGAAGTGGGGCAAGAGGCTGACGAAGTACTACTCCCTGCTCGAGAAGTACTTCAACCCGGATCTGTTCATCGTCGGGGGCGGGGTGAGCAAAAAGTCCGATAAGTTCTTCCCGCACATCGAGATCTCCACGCCCATCGTCGCGGCCCGGCTGCTCAACGACGCCGGCATCATCGGCTCGGCGTACTTCGCCGCGCAGCAGCAGGACGCCCTGAACTGAATCTGAATTGCACCTGCGCTGAACCCGTACCGGACAGGAGGATGAATCATGGGTCAGGACGCTGAGGGCCGTGCGCCCCTGCATTTCTCGGACCGCGTGGATGTGGGCGCGCCCAACCCCATCATCGCCCTGCAGACACGGATGAAGGCGGAGGGTGTCGTCCTGCGCCAGCTCAACGATTCCAACCCCACCCACCATGGCCTGGGACTTGACGCCGATTACATCCCTTCGCGCTATGACGCCCGTCCGTGCGGGCCGGTCGAGGCACGCAGGCTTTTGGCGGATTTCCTCGGCAGGCGCGGCGGCCTCGGCGGCTTTGACGTGCCCACCGACGTCGCCGCGCTCGCCACGGCACAGTTCCCGTTCGACGGCATGGCGGGGACTCATGCTGCTTCTGATGCTGCCGAAAAGCCGGGCACCCCGCATCCGGTCGACCCGGATGACCTCTATCTGGCCAGCTCCACCTCCGAGGCGTACTCGTGGGTGATGAAGCTCATGTGCGACCCGGGCGAGGCCGTTCTCTGCCTGACGCCGGGCTACCCGCTCATCGCCTCCATCGGCCGGCTCGAGGGTGTGGAGGCCGTCACCTATCCGCAGCGCTTCGACGGGTCGTGGACCATCGACGTGCCGCGCATCGAGCAGCTGCTCACCGCCTCGCGCACCGGCACGCCCGACCCGGTCACCGGGGGGCACGTCCCGCCCATCCGGCTCATGATCCTCATCAGCCCCAACAACCCTACCGGGGCCTACGTGGGCAGGGACGACTACGAGAAGATCATCACACTGTGCGAACGGTATGGTCTGCCGATCCTCGTGGATGAGGTGTTCTACGATTTCCCGCTCCATCCGCTGCACACCCCGTTCCGCGTGGCGGGGGAGGAGCGCGTGCTCACCTTCGCGCTCGACGGGTTCTCCAAGCTGCTCGCCGCCCCGCATGCCAAGGTCGGGTGGATCCAGATGAGCGGGCCTGCTGATGATATGGACCAAGCGAAGAAGCGTCTGGACGTGATCGCCGACGACTTCCTGCCGATGAGCTCGATCATCAGCTCACGTTTCGAGGAGATGCTCGCCGCCGTGCCCGGCCAGGTGGAGCGGCTGCGGGAGCGCACACAGCGCAATCTCGCCACGCTCACCCGGCTGCTCGGGGCGTCGTCGGGCGTGGCCTCGCTGCTGCGGCCGGAAGGCGGCTGGAACGTGCTCGTGCGCTTCCCGGGCGTCATTGACGAATCCGATCTCGTGGACACGATGATCCGGCAGCATCACCTCTCCGGCCAGCCGGGCTTCTTCTTCGACATGCCCGACAACGGTTACGTGTGCGTCTCGCTCCTGCCCGAGCCGGAGGAGTTCGAGGGCAACGTGCGGCTGCTGCTGGCCACCATCGACGAGAAACTCGCCTGAGGACTTCACTCGTTTTCCGCGCTGCCGGGTCCGTCCTGGCCGGTGACATTCGTTCCCACGATGTCAGGATCGGCATCGGCCTTTGCGCCGTCCGAGCCTGACTTCGTGCCGGAGGAACCGGAGGAGGCAGAGGAGCCGGATGTGCCCGAGGTCGACGCGCCGGCCGCAGCATTCGACGAACCGTTCGATGTGCCGTTCTGCGATGGCGTGGAGCCGGTCTTCCCGCTGCGCGGATGATCCGACGAATTGTCGAACAGGTACCCCTCGAACGTGTACTTGTACACGCGGAAGATGAGGTTCTTGCGCAGCCTCATCGTGTACTGGGTGATGAGGTGTCCGCGCCTGTCATACACACCCCATGTGCCGGCCATGCCCGAATCCACCGGGCGCGTGCCGTCGAGCAGATTCTGCGCGCTGGAGACCAGCCGCGAGTACGGCACGGCGATGCGTTCCACCTCCTGGACGGTCTTCTTTTTCTCGTTGATGAGATAGCGCTTGTAATAACTGGGCTCATCGGTCTCATCGGAGCCGGCGTTGATGGTGGGGTCGGCCTTCTTCCAGTCATAGTCGGGCCGCGTGTTCGTCGAACCGTAGTTGTTGTCGAACATGTACAGGTAGTAGATCCCGTCGTCCGGGTCCCCGTTTTCCTCCACCGTGACAGAATACTGGCCGCCATGGGTGCGGGCGTGCGCGTCGTCGAGCGTTGTACCGCTACCGTCCACCTGGCGCAGCTGATACTTCTCATAGGCGGTGCCACGCCAGAAGCTGGGCGTGCCGAACATCCACACGATGCGCGGGCTGCCGGAGAGCACATGGTTGATCTTGATCACCGTGCTCGTCTCGCGTGAGCTGAGGATGGCCGTATCGCTCTTGTCGTCGTAGGAGATGGTGTTGAGATGGAGCCAGTCCTTCTGCACGCCGTTGCCGCCGTCGGCCGAGGCCGCGTCCTTGGCACCGTTGTCCAGATCGGCGTCGCTCTCACCCGACGAGCTGGTCGTCTTGAGCCCCGAATCATTGTCCACCGGCATGTCCTCGGCCTTTGACCCATTGGCAAAATCTGTGGCCGCGTGTGCTGTGGCGGACGAGTCGGTGGTGGCGAGCTTTGTGCGCGCGGCGTTGATCTTCTTCTTGTTCTTGGCCAGCAGCTGGCTCGCCGACTCCGCGCTCTGGTAGAGGTTGGAGGCGATGGTGCTCGCCTCATAGCTCTTGAACATCTTCTTCAGATCGATCACACGGGTGATGTCGCCCGAGTCCTTGTCCAGCACGAGCAGCTTGTCCTGCACCGAGTCCGACTCATTGTCGGTGCCCAGAAGGATGGGTGTGCCGGTCTTGCTCATCGCATATCCGTGGTGGAGCAGGAAACGGGCGGGCAGCGTGTAGTTCTTCACCATGCGCCCCAGATAGTCGAGGCCCACGAGGTTGTGCACACCCGCGGAGAAGTACATGAGCCCGCCACGGAACAGCAGGCGGTGAGCGCGGTAGTTGAGCAGCGGCGTCTCGGTGCGCAGCACGCCGTAATTGTCGTAGAGGAACAGGTAGGCCTGCTCGTCATCATCGCTGTCGTTGCCCAGAATGGCGTAGAGCCCGTTCTCGAGGCGGGAATCCGTGTTCTTCTTCGTCAGTTTGACGCGCGGCTCGGTGGAGGCGAGCGTCTCATGCGTGCGCGAGGTGATGGTGGACGAGGTCTGCTCGCCCGACTTCGTGGTGGCGATGAGCGTGACATTGTTGACGTTGTTGGGCACCAGACCGATCACCTGGATCTCATGCGTGGTGGAGTAGGTCTGGGAGCCCTGATAGGCGGTGGCGGAGAAATCGGGGTAGCTGCCATTGCGGGCATGCACCCTGTAGGAGATCCTGGCGGGCTGATCGGTCTGGAAATACACGTAGAGCCCGGCGGTGTTCGTGCCGAAGGCGTTGCGGATCACCAACGGGCTCGAGAGCGTCCAATGCTTCGACTGCTTCTGCTTCGTCACACGCGCCTGCGCGGCACTCTGATACTCGCTCGTATAAATGCGCTCGGTCTGTGAGGGCAGCCATGTCTGCCGGCTTGTCAGCTCCGCGCTCGTGGGCTCCACCACCGAGGTGAGCGGCACGATGATACCGAACAGCACGCACATCACGGCGGCGAGGATCGTGGAGACGATCCTACGACGACGTGTGCCGGCCTGTGGGGCCTGTGCGGACGCGGCATCCGTCCCACCGCTCTTGACGCCTCCGTCGGCGGCAGGGGTGGTGGGGGAGGAATCGACGTTGGGAGTGTCATCTGCGGCAGTGGGGGTCATCGATGATCTTTCGGCTGCCCGCCTTCACCGGTGCATGCCCGGTGGGAAGAAAAGTCAGACCGCCCTGGGCACGGGAAACAGGCGGACCGGGCCGGGCCTCATGCCCGGACAGAGGGCAGTGTACATGGAAAACCTGAGAATGCGCGGCTAAACTTTTCGCACCATGCCCGAAGCCCCCTCATCCACGTAAAATCAATGCCGGAACACACTGCGGGGGAGGGGCAGATGGCACGACTGATACAGCAGGCACTCTTCGATCTGCCGGAAAACACGTCTGCACGCAACCGTCCGGACGCGTCGCGACACGACAAAAAGCCCGCCCCGGTATCCGTGCCGCACCGACAGACGAGCAAACGCGCCACCGCTGATCAGGACACGAAGCAGGATGCGACAGAAGTCGGGACGCACGCCAAACAGGCGCGTGCACGGAGCCGGATTGAACGCTTCCTGGCCGAGAAGATGACGAGCAGCCAGGGCCAGACCGCCTCCGCGCAGGCACGGGTCCGGCTCGAACAGGAGTACACCACAGATCTGCTCGACGGACAGCCGCTCACGGCCGCGGACCCCACAGAACACGGTGCGGCCGGCGACGACGGATCGTCGGGCCTGACCACGCGGTCCACCGACGCGAAGGCCGACAGACAGGCCCGCTGGCAGATCCTGCCCGGCGCCCTCAGCCTCGCGCTCGCCGATTACCCGCCCGACCTCTTGTTCACCCGTGGCTTCTGGCGGCGGCTGCGCGAGCTGGTCGGCCGGCACGAGGTCTGTTTCGCGCCCGACTGCCGGCCGCTTCTGGAACGCTCAGGACTCTTCGATCTCCGCGCTCCGAAAGTCTTCGGCACGGCGCCGATCCGGGTGGAGACGTCTGTCGACCCGTCGGTGCCCACCGGCGATGGTGACCGGTCACTGGTGGATCTGATGCGGTTTATGCGCGACGCCGGCGGATTCTGAGGCAACGCCGGCTGTGGCTCGATTGATCGCCGCAAGGACCTGCCCGACACAGGCATCCTGTTCGCGGCTGACCTGGCGGCCCCAGAAACGGATCACCGTCCAGCCGAGGTCTTTGAGCCTCTGCTCGTCACGACGGTCGCGCGCCATATTCCGCTCGATCTTGGTGATCCAGAAATCCCGGTGGGATTTGATGTCGTCCTTGCGCTCGTCTCACTCATAGCCGTGCCAGAATTCACCGTCCACGAAGACGGCGATCTTGTATTTCGTGATGGTGATATCCGGGCTTCCCGGCAGGGAGCGCAGATCCCGCCTGTAACGCACTCCTCTCGCCCAGAGGGCATGGGCGAACTCATCCTCGACCAGGCTGTGGCCATGGGATTGACGGCGCATATTCTTGCGGACGGCGGGGGAGACGGGCTCAATCTTCGTCGACTGTGTCTGTCCCATCGCACTTCCTTCAGAGTGCCCCGGATGCGATTCGAACGCACGACACCCGCTTTAGGAGAGCGGTGCTCTATCCACTGAGCTACCGAGGCTGACCGAACCCACCTTACACTCCCGGTATCCTTCTTCGCTCGCACCGCGTAATCTTGACGTTGTCCATCGTCAAAGGGGATTCCTATGAGTCAGGCTGCGGCAAAAACGGACAGTGAGGATCGTGCGCCGTCCATCGAGCGGGCAGGCAAGCACAAGTGGGGTTACAACGTCGCCCAGGTCGATGAGTTCCTTGACCGCACCCACACGCTCTACGAGTCCGACACCCCCATGCTCAACCAGGAGGACATCCAGCTCGCCAGCTTCGATCTGGAAAAAGACGGCTATGTGATCTCCCAGGTCGACGCCGTGCTCATCCGCCTCGAAAAGGCCGTGGTCGACAAGCGCACGCAATACGCCCTGTCCACCACCGGGCAGGACGCGTGGCAGGATGATCTCCTCGCGCTGGCCCGCACGCTCCAGGAGCGTGCCGAGGCGCCGGAAAAGCAGCGTTTCTCCCGTGGGACCCACCATCAGCCCTCCTATGACGTGCGTCAGGTGGATCAGATCGTGGCCCAGTCGTGGACGCACATCGCCCGCGTCATCGGCATCACCACCTCCCTCCAGCCGGCCGAGGGTTCCCAGGAGATCAGCGCCCAGCGCGTCTCCAATGTGATCTTCACCCAGCGCAAGGGGCGCCACGGCTACAGCGAGGCCTCGGTGGACGCCTACCTCAACCGGTGCGTCCAGGTCCTCACCCGCATCGAATCATACGGGCGTGTGGCGGGCCGGCCCCTCCAGCCCTTCGACACGGCTGACGGCGTCGCTTTCCCGTCCCCGCAGGCCCGGCAGACGGTCACGGCCGCCGTCAGCCCCGCGCAATCGGCGCCGGCATCGTCAGCCGCTGCCGGTACCGGCTCGGCGAGGCCGACGATCAGCTTCGACGGTCCCTCGCCCGTGCCACGGCAGGGCGATCAGGTGCCCGAGGCGTTCTCCCCGATTCCTGCTCCTTCTGCCCGGCCGGTGGAACAGGGCATGGCGCAGGACACGCAGTCACAGGACGGCGGCTGGGGTTCTGCCGGCCTTGCCTCCCTCGTGTCCGTGCCGAATCAGGACGCTTCCTCCCCGACAGAGGAGGGCCAGGCCGATTCCGCGACATCCGTCCTCTCCCATCCGGCCTCGCCGGCAGTCCCCGCATCAGCGGTTGCTCCGGACCATGCCCCGGCCGGCGGTGATCACGATGAGGCCGATGCACGGCAAGATGCCTCGGCCACCACGACGATCAGCCCGGACGGGATTTTCGCCTCACAGCATCCGGCCGCCGCGTCCTTCCACGACAATCCGGACAAAACCACGGCGCCGATGCCCGAACAGCCGCGGCAGGACGCGGCCGTGAGGCCGGGGCGGCAGGAGCCGGAGACGGCACCGTCGCAGCAGCTATCGCAGCAGATCTATAGCGATCTGCCCGCCGTTCCCGCGCCGTCCGCCGATAACTCGAAGGATTCCGCCGCCTCCGACGCGAGTTATATCTCCTCGCTGCTCAACACATCCGTCGCCTCCACGGGCTCGTTCGAGATCCCCGACCTCACCTTCCCCTCCGCGGCAGGCCGACATGACACGAACAGGTCTGAGACGGACGACCGTACGGATCCGCACGCCGCAGCCGAGAGCGGAAAGGACGGCGCCGACCACAACGGGGACGAGTCCGAGTGAGCCGACGACTCTTCCACCGGGCAGGTCATGACACCGCGGTCGACCCGTCGGCCGTCAGCGGGCAGGAGGCGTGGATCGCACGCCATCGCGTCATCTCCTCCATCCCCGTGTTCTTCCTGCTGCTCGCACTGTTCTCCGGCATCTCCGCCGCCACGAACGAACAGTGGGACCTGCACCCCTATGACCGCACGATGGAATCCGTGCAGCACACCACCTCCGTGCGGTTCGAACCGCAGAAAGGTTCGGTCAACTGCCCCACCTCGGCACAGGCGCAGAAACAACAGGGTGGCCTGTGTGGCATGGCGGACACCACCGGCCGCTATAAAATCCGCGAGCGGCACACCAGCCTGACCGTCACACAGCCGTCCACCGGCAAAAAACAAAAGCTCGACGTGCTCATCCGCGAGCCCATCGGCTACAAAGGCAAGGCACCCGGCATCCTCTTCCTGCACGGCATCGGCACGTACGGCACCGAGGCGTTCGGCGACATCGCCGTCCCGTTCGCCTCCGCCGGCTATGTGACAATGGTCACCGACAAACCCGTATGGGACACCACCGTGGTCAACCACGATTATCCCGCCGAGGCGAATGCCGACGTGGCCGCGCTCAACCTGCTGCGCCGCCAGAAGAGCGTCGAACCCGGCAAAGTCGGCATCTACGCCACGAGCGAGTCAGGCTACGTGACCCCCTACATGCTGCGTGACGATCACAACATCGACTTCCAGATCTTTCTCTCACCCATGCTGTTCTCCCCGCGCAAGGCACTGGGATTCTTCGTGAGCGAGGACTTCTCCATCGTCGGGGCCAACCCCGGCTACCAGGGCTTTATCCGCCGGGCCATGTCCATCGACCTCGAGGTGTTCGGGCTGCACAACTTCGGCATCGACCCCATCGACAAAAACTCTTTCTCCATCCCCACCTTCCTCGCCCTTGGCTCCAAGGACGTGATGACCGCGCACGTGGACGGTGTCCAGAGGGTGATGCGCCTGGCCCGTGGCAGCGGCAACAACAATTTCGTCATCCGCGACTATGCGCTTGCCAACCATGTGATGCGCATCGGCAACGAGGAGGACGGCAACACCCGTTACGCCGACCACATGGTGGACGACGTGATCGCCTGGTCCAACGGCATCGTGCGCAGCCGGAAGCAGGTGGCCCAACGCGTGGCCGGCGTGGACCTCTACCAGGCCATCAGCCTGCCTCAGGACGTGCACAAGAAGACCGGCCAGACCGTGTACATGGTCGTCCTGCACGTGCTCCTGCTGCTCGCCCTGCTCGTCACGCTCGTGTTCACCATCGCCCTGCTCGGACGGGATCTGGGCCGGCGGCTGCGGCACAGGCCCCACGAGCGGCTGTTCAAAAACGGGTTCGGACCCACGCTTCTGGCCATGGGCTTCATCACCGTGCTCGCGCTCTTCCTGTTCGCCGACGGCCTGGCCGAGGTGGTGCTGCGCGTGGTCAACCTCTGTTACGGCGCCGCCCCGCAGGACCCCGGCTTCATCGGCTGGAGCTGGTACGTGATCGTGGCCGGCTGCATCCTCGTGGTGTGGACGTGGGCCAGGGTGCTCACCCAGATGCTCGTCGTCGGCCTGCGCAACACGCACGAGCGGCGTGTGGAGGCCCACCGCCTCGCCACTCGCCTCGTGCATGCCGGCGCCGCCCCGGACACGGTGAGCGAGCACGCGCTGCGCCGCAGGCTCGCCCGAAGGCGCCGCGAGGGCGACTGGGACAGTCGTCACCTCTTCACCCGCTCCCCGCTGGGCACCGCCTACGCGTGCGTGGTCTCGGCCACCATGGTGCTCGTCCTCCTCTTCTTCGCGTTCTGGGGGGCGTTCGTCTTCTGATGCCCGTCTACAGCGATGAGGCCGTGGTGCTGCGCACCACCAGGCTGGGGGAGGCCGACCGGATCGTCACGCTCCTGAGCGCCGGGCACGGCAAGATCCGCGCCGTCGTCAAAGGCGTGCGCCGGCCCCGCTCACGCTTCGGCGCCCGCCTCGAACCGTTCATGCGCTGCCGCCTGCAGCTGTTCGCCGGCCGCTCCGACCTGCAGATCGTCACCCAGGCCGTGGAGGTGAGCGCCTACGCCCGGTCCATCGCCGCCGACTACAGCCGCTACGTGGCCGCCAGCCTCATGTGCGAGACGGCCGACAAGCTCATCGCCGACGACTCCGGCCCCCAGCCCGCCCACTACCGGCTGCTCATCGGTGCCCTCGCCGCGCTCGCCTCCGGCCGGCTCGCCCCGTGGCAGGCGGCACAGTCGTACGAGCTGCGCGCCCTCGCCCAGGAAGGCTGGCGGCCGCGCCTTTCCACCTGCGTGGTGTGCGGCAAAGGCGAGCCCGAGCGCGACCTCGCCTTCTTCTCTGTGCCGCTGGGCGGGATGGTGTGCACGCTCGACCAGCCGGGCCTCGCCGCGCAGGCCCGGCCCCTCTCGCGCCAGGGACGCGGGGCGCTCACCGCGCTGCTGCTGGGCGACTGGGCGCACTGCCCGCGCCAGGAGAACCACCAGGTCACCGCGCTCGTGGAGGAATGGACACAGTACTACCTCGAGCGCCCCCTCCATTCGGCACGATTGCTAGATTGAGCCGTATGGCTTCGCGTTTCCAGTCGTACACCGCCCCGAAGGCGCTCTCCTCACCGTTCGCCGGCTATGATCCCACCAGTCTCGACATCCCGGCCGCCCCCTTCTCCGACCCGTCGATCATCCCGGATTTCTCGCACATGAACGTGCCCCGGCACATCGGCTTCATCATGGACGGAAACGGCCGCTGGGCCAAAAAACGCGGGCTCGTGCGCACCGAGGGGCACAAGGCCGCCGAACCGGTCGTCTTCGACATCATCGCCGGGGCCATCGAGGCGGGCGTGCGCTACCTGAGCCTGTACACCTTCTCCACCGAGAACTGGAACCGCTCGCCCCAGGAAGTGCACTTCCTCATGGGCTTCTCGCGCGACATCATCCGCCGGCGCATCGATCAGATGAACGCCTGGGGCGTGCGCGTGCGGTGGGCGGGACGGCGCCCGCGCCTGTGGAAGTCCGTCATCGACGAGCTGGAGCGCGCCGAGCGCATCACCCGCCACAACACTGTGATCGACGTCGTGTTCTGCATCAACTACGGCGGCCGGGCCGAGATCGCCGACGCCGCCGCCCGCATCGCCGAGCAGGTGCGCGACGGCAGGCTTTCGGGCAAACGCATCGGCGAGAAGACCATCGGCGAGAATCTCTACAATCCCGACATCCCCGACGTCGACCTCGTGGTGCGCACCTCCGGCGAACAGCGCACCTCCAACTTCCTCATCTGGGAGGCCGCCTACGCGGAGTATGACTTCGTGCCCGAGCTGTTCCCCGACTGCTCTCGGCAGGTGCTCTGGCGCGCCATCAAGGACTATTCGGGCCGCCACCGCCGCTTCGGCACCGCGTGAGGGCGAATGTTTCACAGACGTGATCGCACGGCGCAGACGGAGGTAGCCTAGGGAGCAACGCCGCCACCGCACGCAACCGGCGGCGGGACGGCAGGAAAGGATCCCCATGGCAGAACTCACATCCAAGGACATCAGGCTGCAGATCGTCCAGCCCGACGAACCGGTCGAGAAGAACAACGGCATGCCCGACGAGAACGAGACCGTCACCCGCCACACCACCCGCGTCAACGGGCAGGACATGACCTACCAGGCCGTGGCCGGCAACATCTGGGTGAACACCAAGAAGGTCAGGCCCGCCGCCTCCATGTTCCACGTCGACTTCCTCAAGATCGACAAACAGGGGCGCACCGACCCCACCCGTCCCGTCACCTTCATCTTCAACGGCGGGCCCGGCTCGTCCACCACGTTCCTGCTCATGGGCTCGTTCGGCCCTAAGCGCGTGGACACCGGCGACGTGGTGCAGGGCCTGCCCGCCCCGTACCGCCTCGTGGAGAACGACCACTCGCTGCTGCCCGTCTCCGACCTCGTGTTCATCGACGCGCCCGGTGCCGGCTCCTCGCCGGTGGCCGAGAAGGCGAAGAAGGAGATCTGGGGTGTCGACGGGGATGTGACCGCCTTCAGCCAGTTCATCCGCCGCTGGATCACCAAGAACCACCGCTGGAACAGCCCCAAGTACCTGTTCGGCGAGTCGTACGGCACCGTGCGCGGCGCGGCCCTGTCGTACCGCCTCCTCCAGGACGGCGCGGCCCTCTCCGGCATCACGCTCATCTCCAACATCCTCGACTACGCCCACACCTTCACCGGCGACGACCAGCTCTACATCGGCTTCTTCCCCACCTACGCCGCCTCCGCCCAGTACCAGGGCAGGGCCGGCAAGGGCCTGACGCCCGCCCAGCAGCTGCAGAAGGCGCGCGAGTTCGCCGCCGGCCCGTACCGCCAGGCGCTCGCCCTGGGCGACCGCATCTCCGACGCCGATTTCAACGCCGTCGCCTCCGAATACGCGCACCTGACCGGCCTGTCGGCCGACTTCGTGCGCACATCGAACCTGCGCATCCCGGTGGAGCGGTTCAGCAAGGAGCTGCTGCGCGATCAGAACAAGATCCTCGGCGCCTATGACGGCCGGGTGGCCGGCTACGACCTCGACCAGGCGCGCGATCAGGAGACGTTCCTCATCGACGACGCCTTCCTCGACCCGGCGTACACCGCCTGCGTGGAGGACTACCTGCGCGGCGAGCTGGGTTACAAGGACCATGAGCTGCGTCGTGACTTCGCCGACTTTGATCTCGACGGCACCGAGCCGGGTAAATCGTGGGACTGGAAGCACACGCTGCCTGATTCGTCCCGCGTCAAGGCAGTGGACTGGGAGTACACGCCGTTCCCGCGCGTGATCGACGACCTCGCCTCCGCCATCACGCACGAGCCCGGCCTCAAGGTGCTCATCGGCAACGGCATCTACGATCTGTGCACCCCGTTCTTCCAGACGGAATTCGACATCGACCATCTTGAGTTGCCCAAGCCGCTGCGCCGCAACGTGGCCCTGACGTACTACCCGTCCGGCCACATGATCTACACAGCTCCCAAGGCACTGCCCAAGCTCATCGACGACCTCGACCGGTTCTACGCCGCACCGGCCGGCGACGTGTCCGCGCTCGACGAGCGCGAGCCCATGCCGGGACTGGGCCTGTGAGACGGTGAGCACCCCACCCGGCAGGTCGCACGGATGCTGATCCGCCGGTGCTGATCCGCACGGGCTGTCACGGTTCTGCCGTGGCGGCCCGTTTTCTGTTCTGCATCCGCCTGTTGTGCTGCAGCTGCAGCAGTCGCCGATCGACTGGCATGACGGTCCCTGCGCCCACACCCCATGCCGGCTTCGTCAGCCAAAGGCGGTAGCGTGGCGAGGTCGGTGCGGACAGACATGCGGCAATCCGGTCGCGGCGCCTGCGTCCGCGGACAATTGAAAGGGCGATTGTGGCTCAGTCAAAACTTGATGAGGTGGTCGATCTGTCAAAGCGGCGCGGGTTCGTGTTCCCGGCCGGCGAGATCTACGGCGGCACCCGCTCGGCCTGGGATTACGGCCCGCTCGGCGTGGCCCTCAAGGAGAACATCAAGCACCAATGGTGGCGCTCGATGGTGACCACCCGCGGCGACGTCGTCGGCGTGGACACCTCCATCATCCTGCCGCGCGAGGTGTGGGTGGCCTCCGGCCATGTCAAGGTGTTCAACGACCCGCTCATCGAATGCCTCTCCTGCCATAAGCGCTACCGCGAGGACACCATGGAGGAGGCCTACGAGCACAAGCACGGCCACAAGGCGGAGAACGGCATGAAGTCCATCGCCTGCCCCAACTGCGGCACCGTGGGCAACTGGACCGCCCCGCGCGACTTCAACATGATGCTGCGCACCAACCTCGGCCCCGTCGAGGACGAGAACTCGCTGCACTACCTGCGCCCCGAGACCGCCCAGGGCATCTTCGTCGACTTCGATGAGGTGCTGCAGAGCTCGCGTCAGAAGCCCCCGTTCGGTATCGCCAACATGGGCAAGAGCTTCCGCAACGAGATCACCCCCGGCAACTTCATCTTCCGCACCCGTGAGTTCGAGCAGATGGAGATGGAGTTCTTCGTCGTGCCCGGCACCGACGAGGAGTGGCACCAGTACTGGATCGACGCGCGCACCCGTTGGTACACCGACCTGGGCATCAAGAAAGAGAACCTGCGCCACTACGAGCACCCGAAGAACAAGCTCGCCCACTATTCCAAGCGCACCGTCGACATCGAATACCGCTTCGGCTTCCCCAACTCCGACTGGGGCGAGCTCGAGGGCATCGCCAACCGCACCGACTTCGATCTCAAGGCGCACTCCGAGCATTCGGGCAAGGAGCTCGACTACTTCGACCAGAAGACCGGCAAGCGCTACACCCCGTACGTCATCGAGCCGGCCGCAGGCCTGACCCGCTCGCTCATGGCCTTCCTCGTCGACGCCTACGACGTGGACGAGGCGCCCAACACCAAGGGCGGCGTCGACCGCCGCACCGTGCTGCGCCTCGACCCGCGCCTCGCGCCGGTCAAAGCCGCGGTCCTGCCGCTGAGCAAGAAGGAGCCGCTGCAGACCATCGCCCGCAATCTCGCGGCGGATCTTCGCCAGAACGACTGGGAGATCGACTTCGACATGGCCGGCGCCATCGGCCGGCGCTACCGTCGTCAGGACGAGATCGGCACGCCGCTGTGCGTCACCGTCGATTTCGACACCCCGGGCGACCATGCCGTCACCGTGCGCGACCGCGACACGATGGAGCAGCAGCGCGTCGACATGACCCAGCTCGCCGACTTCATCCGTGAACGGATCGAGGACCGCCGTGTCAAGTACCCGGAGGGCCCGGTCGATGTGACCGGCACGGTCGCCGCGGACGGCAGCACCGATCTGGCCGCCGAGAAGGACGCGACCGACGAGTCCGCACCGGTGAAGGTGGCCGAGGTCAAGGGCGACGAGTGAGCACGAACACTGACAGGCCGGCCGCGGTTGGTGGACGGCCGGCCTCACAGCCAGACGCCGCCGAGAAATCGCGTCTGCGCAAATTGCGCAAGCGCGAGAGCATCGTCCGCGAGCACCGTGGCGGGGGCCCTGCGCACGACGGTCAGGCGAACGCCATGACGGATGGCCCCGCTGCGGCTGATACTGTCGTGCCCGCACTGTCCGCCCACGAGCGCGCCGTGGAGGCGGAGAAGGATGTTCCCGCCCTGCCGCCTGTTCATCTGGGCGTTCTCACCGTCGACACCCCGGTCGTCCTCTCGCCGATGGCGGGGGAGACGAACTGGCCGTTCCGCGTGCTGTGCGAGGAGTACGGCAAGTCCGGTCTGTACGTGGGGGAGATGGTGACCGCCCGCGCCATCGTCGCGAACAACGACAAGGCGTGGCGGCTCACCCGTTTCGCCCCCTCGGAGAAGATCCGCAGCCTGCAGGTCTACGGGGTCAACCCGTGGTGGACGGCGAAAGCCGTGCATGCCATCATCGACCGTGCGCATCCCGACCACATCGACCTCAATTTCGGTTGCCCTGTGGCCAAGATCACCCGGCACGGCGGGGGCAGCGCCCTGCCGTGGAAGGAGGACCTGTTCGCCGCCGATGTGCGGGCGGCCGTCAAATCCTGTGAGGGCACGGGCATCCCGGTGACGGCAAAGATCCGCACGGGCATTGATGACGGGCATCTCACGTATCTGCAGGCCGGGCACATCGCCCAGGAGGAGGGTGTGGCGGCCGTCACGCTCCATGCCCGTACGACCGCCCAGTTCTATGTCGGCCACTCCGACTGGTCGGCCATCGGTCGGCTCAAGAAAGAGCTGTCAATCCCGGTGTTCGGCAACGGCGATATCTGGAGCGCCGAGGATGCCCTCGACATGGTGAGAACAACCGGTTGCGACGGCGTGGCCGTGGCCCGCGGGGCGATGGGCCGGCCGTGGATCTTCGCCAACATCCGTCTCGCCTTCGCAGGTTCCGCCGAGCGCGTCAACCCGACGCTGGGCGAGGTCGGGCAGCTGATCCTGCGGCACACCCGCTCCATGATCGATTTTTACGACGGTGACGAGACGCACGCCGTGCGCGACATGCGCAAGCACATCGTCTCCTACCTCAAGGGGTTCCCGGTCGGAGGGGCGGTGCGCCGGCAGTTCACCTCGGCCACGAGCCTTGATGACATCAAGAAGATGGTCGACGGCCTGGATCCTGACCTGCGCATCCCCGACGAGGCGATCGGCGTGCCGCGCGGGCGCGTCAAATTCCAGAGCCGCGTGCATCTGCCGTACGGCTGGCTCGACAGTCAGACGACGCTGCCGCAGGAGCGCGAGATCCTCTTCGGGGAGGATCCGATGGACGCCAGCTACTGAGCGATGAGAAGTCGGCTGATGGAAATCGGCAGACACAGGGTTTCTGCCAGATCGGCCGCCATGATATACGCCGTGAGCCGTATCAATACGGCCAGTGTCGGTACTGCGTGCAATTGAGGTAGAAGTCTGGCAATAAGATCGTACTGTCTGGGACAAGTGAGCTGGGAGCGAGCGTGAGCGACAACGATCAGACGGACGACTACACCGTCCAGGAATTTGACAACAGCACGAACATCAAGGTCGTCGGTGTCGGTGGGGCGGGCGGCAACGCCCTCAACCGCATGATCGACGAACAGCTCTCGAATGTGGAGTTCATCGCCATCAACACGGATGCGCAGGATCTGTTGCGCAGCGAGGCGGATGTCAAGATCTCCCTGTCCGACAAGTCGAGCCGCGGCCTGGGCGCAGGCGCCGACCCTGAGAAGGGCGCCAAGGCCGCGCAGGACCACCAGTCGGAGATCGAGGAGGCGCTCAAAGGCGCCGACATGGTCTTCATCACCTGCGGCGAGGGCGGCGGCACCGGCACCGGCGCCAGCCCCCTCGTAGCGCGCACGGCCCGCCAGCTCGGGGCGCTGACCGTCGCGGTTGTCACCCGCCCGTTCGGCTTCGAGGGTCCCCGGCGTGCGCAGTCGGCCGATTCCGGCATCGAGAAGCTGCGCGGCGAGGTCGACGCGCTCATCGTCATCCCCAATGACCGTCTGCTCGACATGTCCGACAAGAACATCTCGATCCTCGACGCGTTCCGGACCGCCGATTCCGCGCTCCTGTCCGGTGTGCAGGGCGTGACGGACCTCATCTCCCACAACGCCTACATCCACGTCGATTTCAACGATGTGACCACCATCCTCAAGGATGCGGGCACCGCACTGTTCGGCATCGGGCAGGCAAAGGGCGAGGACCGTGCCACCAAGGCCGCCGAGCTCGCCATCAGCTCCCCGCTGCTCGAGGAGAGCATCGAGGGCGCCCACGGCGTGCTCATCGACGTCGCCGGCCCGACCGACGTGGGGCTCGGCGAGGTCAACGACGCCGTCGAGCTCATCCACAAGAACGTCCACCCGCAGGCACAGATCATCTGGGGACTCACCCTCGATGATTCGTATGGCGACGATGTGCGCGTCACCGTCATCGCCGCAGGTTTTGATCCGGACAAGGAGAAGAAGGCCAAACAGGCAGCGCTTGCCGCCGAGCCGCTCGTCTCGGACGGGACCTCCTCGTCGCCGGCGTCACAGGCCGCGCCCGCCTATACCGAACCGGTGCGCGAACAGGCCTCGGCGCCGCAGGTCCCGGCACTCAACCCGCTCAGCCTCTCGGACTCCTCCGCCAGGCAGACGCAGGCCCCGGCGCAGGCCGCACCCGCACAGCCCGCCGCGCCATCCTCGCAGCAGGACGGTGCCCGGCAGCAGTCCCAGGACCGGTCCGCACAGGACGGCGGCCGCACGCAGGACCGTCCCGGCGAGGGCGATGAGACGGGCAGCATCGACATCCCGCCCTTCCTTCAGGGTTGATCCGGCGGACCGCGCAACGGTGAGGAGCTGATATGGCGAGCAAGTTCAAAAATGCGCTGTCATTCCTCGGAATGGCCGATGTGTCACAGGACGACCAGGACAAGCAGGACGAGGACCGGGACGGCGGTGCCGCCCCCGCCTCCTTTGACACCGACGAGTCCGTCTCCGCGCAAAAACAGGAGTATCCGGTGCAGCACGAGGATCCCGACGAGTATGAGGACGACCCGCTCTCACGGATCATCACCATCCATCCGAAGAGCTACGACGATGCCCAGGAGGTCGGCAAGGCCATCCGGCAGGGTACGCCCGTCGTGCTCAACCTCACCGATGTGAGCGAGTCCGTGGCGTACCGCATCGTCGACTTCTCCGCGGGTGTGGTCTTTGGCCTGCGCGGCAAGATCGAGCGCGTCACACCCCGTGTCTTCCTGCTCAGCCCCTCGTCGGTGGCCATCACGCGCGCCGAGGGCGGCAAGCCCGCCTCACAGGACTTCTTCGGGGACTGACACCTCATGCTCACCACCGTCCTCGCCTTCCTCCAGCGCCTCATCAACATCCTGCTCGACGCCTATATCGCCGTCCTTTTCGTACGCATGATCGTCGACTGGGTGCTCGTGCTCTCCAGGAGGACGCCGCACGGGGCGTGGGGGAGGATCGTCTCCGTCCTCTATGACCTCACCGAACCTCCGCTGCGCTGGTTGCGCCGATGGATCCGTCCCATCCCGATGGGCGGGGTCAGCCTCGACGTCGCCTACCTCGTGCTGTGGGTCGGCATCGGGGTGGTCCAATGGCTTGTCAACTTCCTTTTCTCCCTTCTTGTCTGGGGGTGATGAGGAGCACGAAGAGGCGGCGCGCCCGTCAAAAGATCAGCCGCTTGAAGGCCGGTGATAGCATTCAGGCGGAAGCAGCGTGGCTTCCCGGCTTCGGCCGGGGCCGACAAGAGAAAGCATCATCATGGCATTGCTGACACCGAACGATATCCGAAACCATCGTTTCAACACCACCCGTTTCCGCGAGGGGTACGACATCGACGAGGTCGATTCCTTCCTCGATGAGGTCACCCAGACCGTCGACGCCCTGAGCCAGAACCCCCTCGGCGGCGGCAGCACCCAGGCGCTCGGCTCCGACGTGGCAGAGCTCAACACGAAGATCAGCCAGCTCACCTCCCGCAACCAGGAGCTGGAGAAGCAGCTCGAGACGGAGCGCAACGCCGCCTCCTCGGCCCAGGGCTCACAGGCCGATCTGGCCGATGCCCGCAGGCAGATCACCGCCCTCACCGGCGAGCGCGACAATCTCCAGGGCCAGGTCAAGGATCTCAGCTCGCAGATCTCGTCGCTCAACACGCAGCTCGACCAGCTCACCGACCAGGCCACGCATGGCACCGAGGGCGCGGAGGCGCTCAAGAAGCAGATCGAGACGCTGCGCTCCCAGCTCGAGCAGTCCGACCATCAGCGCCAGCAGCTCCAGGAGACGAACTCGACGCTGACCGACCAGCTCGGCCAGGCACGTACCCAGCTCGACCGGGCCCGCAAGAACGGCGCGCAGGCCGACGAGCAGGCGAAGGCGCTCGAGGCGCTCAAGGCCGACGAGGCCTCCGCCCGCCAGCAGGCCCAGACGCTGCGCCAGCAGCTGTCCGAGTCGCAGGAGCGCGAGGAGAAGCTGCGCGCCCAGGTCGCCAAGTTGGAGCCGGGCACGCAGACCGGCTCCATCGAGAAGATCAGCAATGCCGGCGCCCAGGCGCAGTCCGAGCCCGAGCGCGCCACCGCCATGCTCACCCTCGCCATGCAGCTGCACGACGAGTATGTCAACAAGGGCAAGGCGCAGAAGGCACAGCTCGAGGCCGAGGGACAGACGACCCGCCAGAACCTCATCAACGAGGGCCAGAGCAAGCACGACGCCGCCATCAGCGAGGCGGACGCCTACTCCAAGCGCGTCCATCAGGAGGCCGACGACTACTCGAAGAAGGTCCGCACCCAGGCCGACCAGGAGACGGGCAAGCAGCGCAGCGACGCCGAGCAGTACATCAGCCAGATCCGTGAGGAGGCCAAGGCCTACGACGCCAAGACCCGTCAGGACGCGGACGATTATTCCAAGTCCGTGCGGGACAAGCTCGTGGCCGATTCGAAGGTCATCGAGGGCAATATCGCCTCGCTCAAGAAGTTCGAGACCGAGTACCGCGGCCGTCTGAAGAACTTCCTCGACCAGCTCTCCGCGCAGGTGTCGGATTCCGATGAGTACGGCTCCGAGCGCCAGTCGTCTGCGCAGCAGGCCGACGCCGACCAGCAGTGATCGATGGGCGGTCACAGTGATCACACGGGGCGGCAGGACATCACCGCGGCCGCCCCGCGCACACCGGCGCGCGAGAGGCGTCTGACCGTCTCGTTCGCGCTCGCCGTCGTGCTGGTCGTCATCGACCAGCTCACCAAATCACTCGCCCTGCAGCATCTGTCCTTCTCGAAGAAGGTACCGGTCCTCGGCAATCTGCTCTCGCTGCAGCTGTTCTTCAATATCGGCGCGACGATGGGCATGGGCTCCTCGCATACATGGGTGATCTCGCTGCTGGCGATCGCGGCGTGCGTGCTGCTGGTGTGGTGCATCCTCCGCACGGATTCGCTGCCATGGTCGATCACCGCCGCCCTGGCGCTGGCCGGGGCCGCCGGAAATCTGATCGACCGTGTCCATTACGCCATTCATTTTTTGGACGGGTGGGTGGTCGATTTCCTTAACTACGGCTGGTCGATCGGCAATGTCGCCGATATCTACCTCACGCTGGCCGCGGTGATCGGCATCATCCTGCTGTTGCGCTCCGTGCCGTTCCGCTCCGCGTCGCCGCAGGCGCGCGCCCACGATGATGACCGCACCGATGAGCGTGATTTCTCCTCCGGGGCGGATCCCTCCGATGAGGATTCCTCTGATGAGGGCTCTGATGAGGGCGGATCGGTGACATCCTTCACCGACGCGGGCCGATATGATGACGCGTCCGACTTCCGCGACGACGGGGAGGATGAGGCCGACATGTCCGACAATGACGGCGACGGCCCGACACGTGTGACGGGGGGCGGCGCACGGTGAGCGGCCGCGTCCCCACGCTTCCGGCCGTCCTCGGCGGCACGGCGGCCACGGCATCCGGGGCGCCCGATGCCGAAGGCCGGCAGATCTTTCCGGTCCCGCAAGGGCTCATCGGCCTGAGGCTCGATGTGGCCGCCTCCAAGATGCTCGGACTGTCGCGCACGAAGGCCGGAGCGGAGGTGGACGACGGCACGATCCGTCTGCTCACGCGCGCCGCGCAGCGCTCGACGCGTCTCGAGCCCGGTGACATCCTGTGTCTGAGCAGGCCGGCCGACGAGGATCGCCCGGCCCCGCGTGTGGACGAGATGGACGTGGTCTACGAGGACGAGGACGTCGTCGTCGTCAACAAACCTGTCGGCGTGGCGGCGCACCCTTCCGCAGGCTGGACCGGCCCGACCGTGCTCGACGGCCTGCGCCAGCGCGGCATCCGCATCTCGCGCCTGGGCGCACCGGGACGCGAGGGCATCGTCTCACGGCTCGACGTCGGAACCTCCGGGGTCATGCTCGTGTGCAAATCCGACCTCGCCTATGTGGAGATGCGCCGCCAGTTCGCCCGGCACGAGGTGCGCAAGATCTATGAGGCGGTCTGCCAGGGGCGCCTCGCCCAGGACAAGGCCACCATCGAGGCGCCCATCGCCCGTGACAGGGGTGCGAAAAGCTTCCGCTTCACCGTCTCGCCGGTGGGCAAGGAGGCGGTCACCCATTTCCGCGTCATGGAGCGGTTCGCCTCCGCCACACATGTGCGCGTCAATCTCGAGACAGGCCGCACCCACCAGATCCGCGTCCATTTCTCCTCGATCGGCCATCCCCTCGTCGGCGATCCCCTTTATGGCGCTGACCCCGTCCTCTCGCGCCGGCTGGGGCTGTCGCGCCAGTGGCTGCAGGCCATGAGCCTGACGTTCCGTCATCCGCGCACCCATGTGTGGACGAGCGTGCGCGCCCCCTACGCCGCCGACCTCGACCACGCGTTGTCCGTGCTGCGGGCCGACGGGTCCGACGCCGTGGCGCAGTGACCGTCAGGGTGGCTGTACCCTGCCGGCCAGCTCCATACCGGGGCCCGATGCCATACCGGACTGACCGTATGGACAGCGGCACGGCGGTGAAAAACTGACGGGGCCGTTGCCCGTCCCGGCTAGATTGGAGGGCATGCCCAGTCAGACCGGTTTCGTCCACCTGCACAACCACACGCATTACTCGATGCTCGACGGTGCCGCGAAGATCCCCGATCTCGTCGCCCGCGCAAATGAGCTCGGCCAGCCCGCGGTCGGCATCACCGACCATGGCAACATGCACGGCGCCTATGAGATGTGGCGCACCTGCGTGGACAACGGCATCAAACCGGTCATCGGCATCGAGGCGTATGTGACACCGGGAACCGCACGCGGTGACAAAAAGCGCGTCCACTGGGGCACGAAGGCGCAGCAGGCGGCCGGCCTCGACGTCTCCGGCGGCGGCGCCATCACCCACATGACCCTCTGGGCCGAGAATGACACCGGTCTGCGCAACCTCATCAAGGCGAGCTCCGTGGCGAGCCTCGAAGGCCGGTTCGGCAAGTGGCCGCGCATGGACCGCGACGTGCTCGAGACCTACCACGAGGGCGTCATCGCCGGCTCGGGCTGCCCCTCCGGCATCATCCAGACCCGCCTGAGGCTCGGCCAGTATGACGAGGCCCTCAAATGGGCGCGGACCCTGCAGGACATCTTCGGCAAGGACAACTTCTATATCGAGCTGATGGACCACGGCCTGCGCATCGAGCGCAGTGTGACGGACGGCCTGCTGCGCATTGCCAAAGACCTCGACGCCCCGCTCGTGGCCACCAACGACTGCCATTACACGCGCAAGGAGGATGCGCAGGCACAGGACAGCCTGCTGTGCATCAACTCCGGCTCGCACCTGGACGACCCGAACCGCTTCAAGTTCGAGGGCGCGGGCTACTACCTCAAGTCGGCGCAGGAGATGCGCGAGCTGTTCAAGGACCTGCCGCAGGCGTGCGACAACACGCTCGAGATCGCCGAACGATGCAACGTCATGTTCGACGACCACACCGACGGCGCCTATATGCCCAAGTTCGACTGCCCCGAGGGCTGGGACGAGACAAGCCTGTTCCTGCACAACGTGCAGAAGGGCCTCGAATGGCGCTACCCGGACGGTGTGCCCGCGGATGTGGCCGCGCAGGCCGACTACGAGTGCGGCGTCATCTCGCAGATGCAGTTCCCGGGCTACTTCCTCGTCGTCTCCGACTACGTCAACTGGGCGAAGAACCACGGCATCCAGGTAGGCCCCGGCCGCGGCTCGGCCGGCGGCGCCGTCGTCACCTACGCCCTGGGGATCACCGAGATCGACCCGATGAAGCACGGCCTCATCTTCGAGAGGTTCCTCAACCCGGAGCGCGTCTCCCTGCCGGATATCGACATCGACTTCGACCCGCAGGGACGCATGAAGGTGCTCGACTATGTGGCGCAGAAATACGGCGCCCCGCAGGTGGCCCAGTGCGCCACGTACGGCACCATCAAGACGAAGCAGGCGCTCAAGGACGCCTCGCGCATCATGGGCTACGACTTCTCGACGGGCGAGCGGCTCACCAAGGCGCTCCCGGGCGGGGGCAAGAACGCGAAGGACCCCTCGCTCAAGGACCTCTTCGACCCGAAATCGAGGGTCTACGCACAAGGTCGCGAATTCCGGCATCTGTACGAGTCCGACCCCGACGCGCACCGCATCATCGACCGGGCACGCGGCATCGAGGGGCTCATCCGCCAGACCGGCGTGCACGCGTGCGCCACCATCATGGCGGACATCTCCATCACCGACATCTCACCCCTGATGGAGCGCAGCGACGGCACCATCACCACCGTGTTCGAATACCACACCTGCGAGACCCTCGGGCTTGTCAAAAACGACTTCCTCGGCCTGTCCAACCTCACGACCATCCACGACACGCTCGCCAACATCAAGGCGAACAAAGGCGAGAGCGTCGACATCACCAAAGTCCCGCTTGACGACAAAGACACGTACCGGCTGCTCTCGGCCGGCAACACCCTGGGCGTGTTCCAGCTCGATTCGGACGGCATGCGCTCGCTGCTCAAACAGCTCAAGCCCGACAACTTCAACGACATCTCCGCCCTCATCGCCCTCTACCGGCCCGGCCCGATGGATATGAACTCGCACGTCAACTACGCCAAGCGCAAGAACGGCGAGCAGGCCATCACCCCCATCGACCAGGAAGTGGCCAAACCCCTCGCGCCGGTGCTTGACGAGACGTACGGCCTTATCGTCTACCAGGAGCAGGTGCAGTCCGCCGCCCGCATCCTCGCCGGCTACTCGCTCGGCGAGGCCGACGTGCTCCGGCGCGCCATGGGCAAGAAGAAGCCGGAGGTGCTGGCCCACGAGAAGGTGCCGTTCTTCAAGGGCATGGCCGAGCACGGCTACTCGCAGAAGGCCGCGCAGGACGTGTGGGACATCCTCGTGCCGTTCTCCGGCTACGCGTTCAACAAGGCGCACTCCGCCTGCTACGGGCTCATCTCGTACTGGACCGCCTACCTCAAGGCGCATTACCCGGTGGAGTTCATGGCCGCCCTGCTCGAGGGCGAGCGCACGAACAAGGACAAGACGGCCATCTATCTCGCCGAGGCGCGGCGCATGAACATCCGTGTCCTCATCCCGGACGTCAACGAGTCGGTGGCCGCCTATTCCGCCGTCGGCTCCGTGGTGCGTTTCGGTCTGGGCGCCATCCGCAACGTGGGGGAGAAGGTGGTCGAGGGGATCGTCGACGAGCGTCGCAGCGCCCGTGGCCTGTACAAGGATTTCCTCGATTTCATCCGCAGGGTGCCCCTCGAGGTGCTCAACAAACGGTCCGTCGAGTCGCTCATCAAAGGCGGGGCGTTCGATTCCATCAGCCCCAACCGGCGCGCGCTGTTCACCATCTGCGAGTCGGCCATCGACCAGGTGGTCCCGCTGCGGCGCAAGGAGGCGGAAGGCCAGTTCGACCTGTTCTCCGAGGGCGGGTCGCAAGATATGGGGCTGGGCGACGCGACGATCACCATCCCCGACATCCCTGAGTGGGACAAGCGCCAGAAGCTCAACTTCGAGCGCGAGGTGCTCGGCCTGTACGTGTCGGACCACCCGCTCTCGGGCATGAGCTCGATCCTGGCGGGGCTGCGCGATTACTCCATCGCCGACCTCATCGAACGGGCGCCGGCGATGCCGGACCGCTCGATCGTGACCCTCTCCGGCATGATCACCAAGGTGGACCGCAGGACTTCGAAATCGGGCAACCCGTGGGCGCTCGTCACCATCGAGGACCTCGATTCCAGTATTGATTGCCTCTTCTTCGGCCGTGCGTTCCAGGCGGCCTCCGCCGACCTCGCCATCGACAAGATCTGTCAGATCCGTGGGATGGTGTCCGTCGATGAGACGACCGTCAAACTGCGGGCGATGGACCTCAATATCGTCGAGGTGAGCGAGCAGGACGCCCGCCCGCTCGACATCGACATCGCCACCGGCCAGCTGACCTGTGACAATGTGCGCCGGCTCTACTCGGTGCTGCGCGACAATCCGGGCTTGTGCCCGGTCACGCTCGTCATCACCGGGGCGGACGGGTCCACCACACGCCTTGAGTGCGGGGATATGTTCCGCGTGGAGAACAAGAACGAGCTCGTCGCCTACATCAAGACGATCTTCGGCGTGCACAGCGTGCGCAGCACGAAAAAGCGTGATCTCACGCAGGAGCCTGCGTACGCCGGCCCGCGTGCCTGAGGGCGCCTGAGGGCGGCGGCTGATACGATTCCGGTGGGTTCCCGCGCGCAGGGGAGGATGAGATGACAGACAGCGACAACGACGCGAAGCCGGAGGGGCCGAAGGACACGTCCGGCCATGATAATGGGCCAGGCGCCGACGGGCTGAGCGACGAGGACGTGCGTCGCGCCCTGGAAGGCTACGAGAAAGAGTTCGCCGATATGGACCTCGACATGGGGTCCGGATCGGGGTCCGCGTCCGGGACTGGGTCCGGGACGAAGGACGATCTGCCCGACGACCCGACCGCCGGCGCGGCGTCCGGTGAATCGTTCGACGACCAGCTGCAGGGAATCCTCGGCAACAAGGCACGGCAGGCGCTGCTCGTCACCAACCTGAGCGAGCCCGGCCTGCTTGCCGCTTTCTGCGTCATGGCCGGCATCGACGCCACCTGCATCGGCGCCTCCACCGGGGCCGTCGCCCTCCTGCATGACACGGCCGACCAAGGGCCGGAGGAGGCCGCGCGCCGGCTCACCACGCTGGTGACGAGCCTGTCCGTCGTCCTCGTCGTCAACCGCGCCGACAGGCTCGAGGCGCATATCTGGCTCGACGGCACGAAGGGGGAGAAGATCGCCCCGCCGTTGCTGTTCATGCAGGTCGACTCGGTGGTCGAGGACCTCGTCATCTCCCAGGCAACGCCCGACACGCTGCGCGAGGACGGCAGGACGGTGGTCGAGACGTCCTCGATGGACCGCGACCAGGCGTGGACGACCATCACACGTTTCCTTCGGTCGGGCTGAGCGGATCCGGCAGAATTCTCCTCCGGCCGGACCGGGCGGATCCGGCAGAATCGAGAAGGATCGGTCGGACCGGGGCATCCTCAGGCCGGATGGACCCTCGGATGAGGCGAAAATCCATCGGATCGGGCAGGACAAAGGACGGCATCATGGACGAACAACAGCAATTCGTGCTCCAGACAATCGAGGAACAGGGGATCGGCTCCATCCGCCTCTGGTTCTCCGACGTGCTCGGCACCCTCAAATCCGTCTCCATCGCCCCCGCGGAGCTGGAAGGGGCGTTCGAGGAGGGCATCGGCTTCGACGGGTCGGCCATCGAGGGCCTGACCCGTGTGAGCGAGGACGATATGATCGTCCGGCCGGACGCCTCCACGTTCCAGATCCTTCCGTGGGAGGGCCAGGAGGAGGGGCGGGCGAGCTCGGCCCGCATGTTCTGCGACATCCTCACCACGGACGGCAGTCCCGCCATGGGGGACTCCCGCTACATCCTCAAGCGCACCCTCGAGACGGCACGGCAGAAAGGTTTCACCCCCTATCTGCACCCGGAGATCGAGTTCTACCTCTTCCGCCGCCAGGAGCGGGCCGACCAGCAGCCCGTGCCCATCGACCGAGGCGGCTATTTCGACGACGTACCGCTCGGGCGGGGGCTGGAATTCCGCAAAGGATCCATCTCCCAGCTCGAGAGCATGGGCATCAACGTCGAATACTCCCACCACGAGTCCGGGCCGGGGCAGCAGGAGATCGACCTGCGCAGCGCCGAGGCGCTCGCCACCGCCGACAACATCATGACGTTCCGCGCGATCGTGCGGCAGATGGGCCAGGCAAAAGGACTGCTCGCCAGCTTCATGCCCAAGCCGCTCGAAGGACAGCCGGGCAGCGGCATGCACACGCACCTGAGCCTGTTCGCCTCCGACCGCGACGCCTTCTACGAGGCGGGGGCGCCTTTCGGGATGTCGGCCACGGCCCGGCAGTTTGCCGCGGGCCTGCTCGCCCACGCCACGGAGATCTCCGCCGTCGTCAACCCCTCCGTCAACTCGTACAAGCGCCTGTGGGGCGGGGCGGAGGCACCCAGCTACGTGTGCTGGGGCCACAACAACCGCTCGGCACTGCTGAGGGTACCGCAGTACCGCCATTCCGAGCGGATCGAATACCGGGCGCTCGACCCCTCCGTCAACCCGTACCTCGCCTTCAGCCTGCTCATCGCGGCCGGACT
Organism: Aeriscardovia sp.; assembly: GCA_040773385.1. Lineage (GTDB taxonomy): Bacteria > Actinomycetota > Actinomycetes > Actinomycetales > Bifidobacteriaceae > Aeriscardovia. The sequence continues at coordinate 73,603 of JAXGWH010000001.1, forward strand.
TGACGGCATCGACAAAGCCATGGATCTCGAGCAGCCCACCAATGACGACGTGTGGGACCTGACCGACACGGAGCGGCGGGCGATGGGCATCCAGCCGCTGCCCTCCTCGCTCGACTCGGCGCTCAAGGTGATGGAGAAATCCGAGTTCGTCGCCTCCACGCTGGGCGAGCAGGTGTTCAGCTACTTCCTGGCCAACAAGCACCGGCAGTGGCAGGAGTACCGCTCCACCATCACCCCCTATGAGCTGAGGACGAGCCTGGACCGGATGTGACGCGTGAGGCTCACACGAGCGGTTTGCCGGCCGCCGTCTTCTCCAGGCGCGCGATGCTCGGATGATGCAGCACGCCCAGTTCCTGCGCCCACAGGGAGACACGGAACTCCTCGTAGAGCCAGCGCGTTGCCTCCGCTCGGCGGAGCATCTCGTCGCGCGCGGGCCCGGCCGGGGTGTCTGCCGCCTTTTTCTGTGCTTTTCGGACGATCTTGAGCGCCTCGTCGGCCTGCCATGCCCAGGTGACGTCACGGCCGCGGTCGCGTTTGGCTTTCTCCAGCCGCAGGCCGTCCGCCTTGAGATAGCGGGGCATCTGCTCAAGCACGCCCGCGGGCGCCTTGCCGATGAAGCCGGGGAAGACGAGCGAGGCGATATGCTCCCGGATCGACTGGAGCACGGCGAGCAACGGCAGCGTGGCCGAGCCGGACACCTCGCGGGAGATCTGCCCGTCGGCGGCGAGCACGGCGATGGTCTGGTGGGCCACCTCGTACACCTTGTCCTCGAACAGGTCGCGGACCTGCTCGATCCGCTCCTCGAGCGCCGCGTCCGAGGCGAGGCGGTCGGCATCGGGCAGCAGCTGGCGCACCGCCTGGCGTTCCATGTCCTCAGCCAAGGCGTCGGTGGAGGGGTAGGGCGCCGCGGTGAGGGCGAGGGCCTCGCGGCCCAGCCAGCGGCTCGAGATCCGCTTGGGCGGCAGATGGAGGCGCTTCAGCGCGGCCTCGCGGATCATCTCGCCGCGCGGTGTGCTTGTGGCGCCGGCGGTGTGCAGGAGGGTGGCCGAGGCGACGGCCTTGCCGTTCTTCCGGGCCGTGCGTGCCGACCGGCCCACGGAGGTCGCAGCAGCCTTCTGCGCCTGGGCGGCGAGCCTGCTCTGCAAATCCGTCAGGGACTTTCCGCTTCCGAGCACCTCGGGTTTCCATGTCTTTCCGCCGTGTGAGGAGGTGGACGGGCCGAAGCTCGCCACAAGGTCGTTGTCATGGTCTTGTCTGGGCCGGTCAAAGCGCGGCGCATCCTTCTCCACGACGAACGTGACGCGCAGATGGTCGGCAAGACGGTCCCAATACTGGCCGACCACGCGCGGGTGGATCTGCGCGCCGCGCACGGCGATGGCGGCAAGGGAGAACACGCGGGCGAAAGGCAGACGCGCCAGCTCCGCCCCGCGCGGGGCGTCGTCGGCCTCCATCTGCGCCGTGCGGGCGACCTCCTGCCGGGCGCGGGCGAGTTTTCGCGCCTGGGCGAGGGTGCGCACGGTGGCCGTGCCGAGCGGTTCGGCCGAGGCCGACGCGGTACCGGCCTTTTTCGATACAGCGACGTCGATGCCGTCGTCGTCCGTCCCGCCGTCGCCTGTCCCGTCGTCGCCTGTCCCGCCGTCGCCCGGAAGCCCGGGCGCGGGCGCGTCGTCGAGGCGGGCGGTGATCCACTCATCGATGGCCTGCGCGGAGGCGGGGGCGGGCACGAACTGGACACGCAGCTGCTTGGGCAGGGCTTTGATGAGCCCGGCGACGAGCTCGCGGCGCATGCCCGGCACAAGCCACGTGAACTGGCCGGCCTCGAGGCGCGGCAGGTAGCGCAGCGGGATATGCACGCTGATGCCGTCGCCCGGTCTGCCCGGTGTGTAGGCGTAGGTGAGGCGCAGGGGGATCCGAGAGCCGTCCGTGGCCCGGGCAAGCCAGACCGAGGGATACTCGTCGGCGGCCAGCCCCGAGCCGGCGGTGGTGCGGCGCACATCCCGGCCCGGGTCGAAATCAAGCAGACGCGGGTGCTGCGCGTATGTCCGGCGCCACCACGAGGCGAGCTCCGCCGCACCCGTCACGTCGGCGGGCACCGTGCGGTCGTAGAACTCGAACAGGTCCTCGTCGTTCACGCTCTGGGTGATGCGCCGTGTCCGGCTCGCCTCCTCGGAACTGTTTTCCAGCACCTTCCGGTTGCGGGCGAGAAAGTCGTCGTGGGGGAATCTGCGGCGGATGCCGTCCTCCACCATGCCCTGGCGCAGCAGGAACTGGCGTGCCTGCGCGGGGTTGACGCGCGACCACTGCACACGGGCGCCGGCCACGATCGGCAGACCGTAGAGCAGCACCGTCTTCGTCGCCACGGCCGAGCCGGAGGCGGCCGACCAGTGCGGTTCCGAGTAGGTGGTCCGGGTGAGGCTGCCGGCAAGGGGCAGCGCCCACGCCGGGTCAATCTTCGCCGCCATACGCGCCCACAGGCGGCTCGTCTCCATCAGATCGGAGGCGATCACCCATTCCGGTGTCGTCTTCGACAGCGGCGAGGAGGGGAAGATGGCGAAACGCGTGTTGCGCGCGCCCTGATAGAGGTTCTTGTTCTGCCGCTTGGCCCGGCGGATCGCGTGCTGCCGTGCCGCCCCCTTGAGGCCGACGAAGTCGGAGGCCTTCGGCTCGCGGAGGATCTGGTGGCCCATGTTCGACAGGAGCCCGGCGAGCATGGCGCGGTGCACCGAGTCCCCGTCCCACTTCTCCGCCAGCGAGCCCTTGCCCTGCTGGGCGACGGGCAGGGCCAGCACCGTGCGGTCGGTCGCCTCGACGGGGCGCACCGCGCCGACCTTCATGCGCATCTGCCGGCCCATCACCCGCAGCTGGGAGACAAGGTCGCGCCACTGGCGCAGCCGCAGATAGTTGAAGAACTCCGCCACCGCGCGACGGCGCAGCTGCGAGTTCGACATCTTCTTGGCGTCCGGGCCGAAAAAGCGGTCCCAGATGTTGAGGATCGTGAGAAAGTCGGAGTCCGTGTCGGCATACCGGTTATGCAGCCGGTCGGCGTCCTCGCGCTTGTCCTCTGGGCGCTCGCGCGGGTCCTGCAGAGAGAGGAAGGCGACGATGACGATGATGTCGGCGAGCACCTCGGGCGTGCCGATTTTCGCCGCCTCGAGGATCATGCGGCCGAGCCGGTCGTCGATGGGGATGCGGGCAAGGCGCCGGCCCGTGGCGGTCAGGCGCAGCGTGCCCGATGTGCCCGCCAGGGCCCCCAGCTCGTTGAGCTCGGTGATGCCGTCGGAGACGGCGCGCGTGTCGGGCGGGTCGATGAAGCCGAAGTCCGTCACATCCTGCGCGGTGTGCGCCACGCCCACGGAGAGCATGTGCAGCACGACCTGTCCCAGCGAGGTGCGCAGGATCTCCGGGTCGGTGAACTCCGGGCGGGAGAGGTAGTCCTCCTCCGAGTAGAGACGGATGCAGATGCCGTCCGCCACGCGGCCCGTACGGCCGGCCCTCTGGTCGGCGGAGGCCTGGCTGATCGGCTCGATGGGAAGGCGCTGCACCTTCGCCGTTTTGGAATAGCGGGAGATGCGGGCGGTGCCCGGGTCGACCACGTAGCGGATGTCCGGCACGGTCAGGGACGTCTCGGCCACGTTGGTGGCGATGATGACGCGCTGACGGGTGTGATGCTCGAACACCCGGTGCTGCTCGGCGGCGGAGAGCCGGGCATAGAGGGGCACGAGCTCGACCGCGTCCGGGCGGCGCATGTCGGCGGTGCGACGGGGAAGCGCCGAGCGGATCGCCTGCTCGAAGTCACGGATGTCGCGCTGGCCCGAAGCGAAGACGAGCACATCGCGCGGGCCGCTGATCCTCTTCGAGTCCTCGAGGATCTCCGCCATGGCCCGCGCCACCTGGCGGGGCATGTCCTCCACGCCTGCGCCGTCGTCGGCACCCGTGCCGTCGCCCGCCTCCCCCGCTGGGTCGTACAGATCATCGAAACCGGCGACCGGGCACAGCTGAGGGGCGGATCCTGTCGGCTCGTACAGCACGGTGACGGGGTAGGTGCGTCCCGACACCTCGATCACCGGCACCGGCTCGCCAAGGGCGTCGGCAAAGTGTTTCTGGAACTTCTCCGCGTCGATGGTGGCGGAGGTGACGATCAGCCTGAGATCGCGGCGCTTGGGCAGCAGCTCGGTGAGGTAGCCAAGCAGGAAGTCGATGTTGAGGCTGCGCTCATGCGCCTCATCGATGATGATGGCGTCATAGCGGCGCAGGAGCGGGTCGCGCTGGATCTGGGCGAGCAGGATGCCGTCGGTCATGATGCGCAGTCGCGTGGAGGGGTTCGACCGGTCGTCGAAGCGCACCTGGTAGCCGATCTCCTCGCCCAGGCGTGTGCCGGTCTCCTCGCAGAGACGTTCGGCCACGCTGCGGGCGGCGATCCTGCGCGGCTGCGTGTGGGCGATCTGCCGGCCGTGCGTCCCATAGCCCATCTCGAGGAGCATCTTGGGGATCTGGGTGGTCTTGCCCGAGCCGGTCTGTCCTTGGATGATGACGACACGGCTGGAGCGGACGGCCTTTTCGATCCGGTCCTTCTGGGCGGAGATCGGCAGCTGGGGAGGGTAGACGAATTTCATGCGGAAATCGGCCTTTCACACAAATTCATGGGATGGCGACGAGGATTGTCCGAGGCGGGGTGGGGTCAGTGCCGGCCTGACGCCGAACCCTCGGCGCGTCGCACATCGAGCAGACGGTAGCCCTTGGAGCTGGCGATCCTGGTGACGGCGAAACCGGTGCCGAGCGTATCGGCGAGCCAGACGGCGAGGGAATCGGCACCGAGATTCTTCTGGACGACGAGGACGGCGCGCCCGCCCGGGGTGAGCCGGGGCAGGTAGTCGAGCAGGAGGGCGTGCAGCGCCCCCTTGCCCACGCGGATGGGCGGGTTGGACCAGATGAGGTCAAAGCGCAGGGCGGGGTCGAGATCCGTGTCGAGCACAGCGTGGACGTTCGTGTGCCCGAGGTTTTTCGCGTTGAGCGCGCAGAGGTCGACGGCGCGGGGGTTGATGTCGACGGCCCAGACCTGTGCCTTCGGGCTCTCCGCCGCCAGCGCCAGGGCGATCGGCCCCCAGCCGCAGCCCAGGTCGAGGAAGGTGCCGGCGGCCGGGGGCAGCGGCGCCTTGCGCAGCAGCACGGCGGTGCCCGGGTCGAGCCGGCGCTCCGAGAAGACGCCGGCCGAGGTGGTCACCCGTGCGGGAACGCCGCGCAGGCTGACCTCGATCTGCTGCCGGCGGTCGGGCGCCGAGGGCTCGCGCGAGAAATACTGTTGTGCTGTGGGCGCCATGCCGTTTCCTTCCCGTTGCGATCCGTACAATTGTGCCAGTTGTTACAAAGTGACAGTCTAATTTTGACCGTCGTTATCTCGCCGTCGCTTTGCGGGCGGCAGAAGAAGGAGCAGCCTGTGACGGGCCGTGACGCAGATCGGATCCGCGGACAGCAGGGAAAGCAGCAGACAGGGACGAGATGCGGGGATATCAGCAGGACGGATACCGCGGCCGTCTCTGACAGTGATGCCGTGACGACAGGCGGGACGGATACCGCCGACAGCACGGTGGTCGCCGGCATCGAGGCCCAGTACGCCTCCGCGGCCAGACATGCGCGCAAGAACGATGACGATTCTGCGGCAGTCTCATCTGCGCACGGCCGCACCTCGGGCCCGTCCGTGCGCGGTCATGCTTCGGGCTCGTCTGTGCGCGGTCATGCTTCGGGCCCGTCCGTGCGCGGTCATGCTTCGGGCCCGTCCGTGCGCGGTCATATTTCGGGCTCGTCTGTGCTCGCCGGCCGCGCGGCCGTGCTGCAGCAGGCGCCCAGCCCCGTCGCCGCCGACGCCTCCGAGAATCTGAGCGAGGGCTGGCAGGAGCGCCGCAGCAGGAACGAATTGCGCCGCGTGGACGATCTCGGCGTGCCCAAGCCCGACGCCCAGCAGGTGGAGTACCGTCGCGTGCGTCTCGAGCGCGTGCTGCTCGTGGGCATCTGGAATTCCCAGGAGACCACCTACGCCCGGGCGCGCGACTCACTGCGCGAGCTGGCGGCTCTGGCCACCACGGCCGGCGCGTCCGTGCTCGACGGCTTCCTCCAGCAGCGCGCCATTCCCGACCCGGCTACCTATCTCGGCTCGGGCAAGGCGAAACAGCTCGCCCGCCTCGTGGATGAGGAGGAGGCCGACACCATCATCGTCAACACCGAGCTGCCGCCCAGCCAGCGCCGCGCCCTGGAGAACGTGACCGGGGTGCATGTCATCGACCGCACCGCCGTCATCCTCGACATCTTCGCCCAGCACGCCCGCAGCCGGGAGGGCAAGGCGCAGGTCGAGCTCGCCCAGCTGCAGTACATGCTCCCCAGACTGCGCGGCTGGGGCGAGGCGCTCTCCCGCCAGGCCGGCGGTCAGGCGGCCGGGCAGGCCGGCGGCATCGGCTCGCGCGGCCCGGGCGAGACGCGCCTGGAGATGAACCGGCGTCTCATCCACCGGCGCATCGCCAAACTGCGCCATGACCTCGCCGCCATGCAGCCCACCCGTGCCACCAAGCGCGACTCTCGCCGGCGCAACGGCGTGCCCACGGTGGCGGTAGTCGGCTACACAAACGCCGGAAAATCCTCGCTCATCAACGCGCTCACGCACTCGCACGAGCTGGTGGGAAACGCCCTGTTCGCCACGCTCGACACGGCCGTGCGCGGATCCGTGACCTCCACCGGGCGTCTGTTCGCCTACACGGACACGGTGGGCTTTGTCAGCGACCTGCCCACCCAGCTCGTCGAGGCGTTCAAGTCCACGCTCGAGGAGATCGCCGACGCGCAGGCCATCGTCCATGTGGTCGACGCCTCCACCGTGGACCCCGCCGAACAGATCGAGGCCGTCGAACGGGTGCTCGCCACCATCGACGGCGTGTCGGCCCTGCCGCGCGTGCTCGTGCTCAACAAACAGGACCTGCTCACCGACGCCGCACGCGGCCGTCTCGAGCGGCTCTACCCGGACGCGCTCTTCGTCTCCGCCCGCACGGGGGAGGGGACCGGCGCCCTGCGCACGGCCGTCGAGGAGGCGCTGCCCGTCCCGCCGGTGCATATCTCCGCCACCGTGCCGTTCGCACAGGCAGGCCTTGTCGAGCAGGTGCGCACGCACGGCATCCTGCGCTCGCTCGAGTGGACCGGCGACGGGGCGCGGATCGAGGCGGAGGTGGACGACGCGCTCGCCGCGCGTCTGCAGGCGGCCTCCGACTGAGACGGCCGCCCGGGATGTGAGCGTTCACAACGCTTCCGGACGGATCGTGCCGCTGACCCGTCCGGCGTGTCGGGAGAATGCCTCCCGGGCGTCTGCCGGTCGTTTCGACGGCCTAGACTTGTTCATGTCAATCCTTGGGGCGCGGCGGCCATCGCCGCGCACACTCAAAAGGAGAATCTGAATGGCAGTTTCCACTATCAAGCCGCTCAAGCTTGCGATCATCGGCGCCGGCGCCGTCGGTTCCACCCTCGCGTTCGCGGCCGCCACCCGCGGCCTCGCCCGTCACATCGTGATGGAGGACATCTACCTCAAGGGTGTCAAGGCCCAGGCCCTTGATCTCGAGCACGCCTCGGTCTTCTATCCGAAGCCCGTCGATTTCGCCGGCTCCGATGACATCAACATCATCAAGGACGCCGATATCGTCGTCATCACCGCCGGCGCGCGCCAGAAGCCGGGCGAGTCCCGCCTCGACCTCGCGGGCAAGACGATCAACATGCTCAAGTCGATAGTCCCCGGCGCCATCAAGGCCGCCCCGAACGCCATCTACCTGCTCGTGACCAACCCGGTGGACATCACCACCTACGTCACCCAGAAGCTGTCCGGCCTGTCGTCCCAGCAGATCTTCGGCTCGGGCACCAACCTGGATTCCGCCCGCTTCCGCTTCCTCATCGGCCAGCAGACCGGCGTCAACCCCGTCGACGTCAACGCCTACATCGCCGGTGAGCACGGCGACTCCGAGGTGCCGCTGTGGAGCTCGGCCACCATCGCCGGTGTCCCGCTGCTGCAGTGGAAGCCGTTCGACGGCCACAAGCCGCTCGACGAGGCCGCCCGCAAGGAGATCTTCGACAACACCGTCAACGCCGCCTACCAGATCATCGAGGGCAAGGGTGCCACGAACTTCGCCATCGCGCAGTCCGCCTGCGACATCATCGAGGCCATCGCCACGGATTCCAACCGTGTGCTGCCGGTGTCCGCGGTCCTCAACGACTTCCACGGCATCTCCGATGTGTGCATGTCCGTGCCGCGCCAGCTCAACGCCCAGGGTGTGGGCGCCGAGCTGCCGACCGCCGTCTCCGACGAGGAGCTCGCCGCCCTCAAGAAGAGCGCCGGGACCCTCAAGGCGAACGCCGCGAAGTTCGGCTTCTGATTACAATAGGTGATCGAGGAGTCTGAGGCTCTTCCGCAATCAGAGCTTGCTCCCGCGATATTTTCGCGGTTGGACGGTTGCAATGGAAGATCACCAAAAGACGTATGAAAGGACCGGTCCTTCGGGATCGGTCCTTTTTCTCTGTCCGGACCCTCTGTCGACGACGCGGACATCATGAGACGTCGGATCGTGCCGGCCTTGGTCCGTGATGATCCTGTTATGCCCATCATTTCCGGCGTGTCGGGATGATGGACAGGCGATGGGGGAGGCGGTGACGGGCCTGCGCCGTCGTGCTCCCGTGGTCGCGGCGTTAGGCGAATCCTTCAAAATCCCGAATTCTGAGGCGTGTCGCGCGATATTCCGGGCATGTCGCGGATAGGGCGTCCGGTCTCTGCTCGCGTCCTTGTACGCATGGGCTTTTCTCGCGTCCCCGCGCGTGGTCGTTTTGCAAAAGTCGGTCCACCGACGCCATACCTTCACATATCTGTCCGAAACTGGGACTCGGTGTCGCAGAAGGATGACAATTTTTCGGAGGAACGAGTGTCCGGTCAGTTCACCGCGCATGCGAAGTCGATTCTCCTGGGGGAGCATTCCGTGGTCTATGGGTATGACGCGCTCTGCGTGCCCATCACCTCGCTGACGCTCACCTGCCATATCGAGGAGGATGCGGACGGGCTCACCCTTGACACCACCGGCTACAGAGGTCTGTTCGCCGACGCCCCGCGCACGTATGCGGGTATCGAATTCCTCGTCCGCTCACTTGTCGAGAATCCCGGCAGGGCCGAGCGGATCCGCCTCATCTACCGTTCCGACATCCCCATGACCCGCGGGCTGGGCAGCTCCGCCGCCTCGGCCTTGGCCACCATCCGCTGTCTCGACGAGTATTACGGCCTCGGTCTGACGCAGGACGAGATCGTCGGCTGGGGCGACAAGGCCGAGGACATCATCCACGGCAAGGCGAGCGGCCTCGACCTGCACACCGTGATGAGCGACTGGCCGATCATCTACAACAAGAAGACCGGCTTTACGCAGGTCCACAGCCATCTTGGTGCCTGGCTCGTCATCTCCGATACGGGGGCGGCCGGCAGCACGGCCGAGGCGGTCGCCCGTGTGCGTGACCTCGTCCGCTCCGGCGGCCGTTACGGCGACAATCTCAGCCGTCTTGGCGATATCGCCGTCCACGGCCAGGAAGCATGGGCCGCACGGGACGCCGGGGCACTCGGCACGCTCTTTGACGAGGCACAGGACTATCTGGCCGATTTCGGGCTCGCGACGCCCATCATCACCCGCCAGGTTGCCGCGGCACGCCGGGCAGGCGCGTTGGGCAGCAAGCTCTCCGGCTCAGGTCTGGGCGGTGTCGTCATCACGCTTGCCGGTTCGCAGGACGATGCACGGCGGATCGCCCGGGCACTTCGCCCCATGTCGGCCGGTGTCTGGATAGGGGAGATCTGATTCCATGTCTGATCTGATGGACAACACTCTCGCGCAGACCGTGCGTCCGGCAACGGCCAGTTACCGGCAGGAGGGCGTCTGCACCGCCACAGCGCACGCCAACATCGCCCTTGTCAAATATTGGGGCAAAAAAGATACCGGGCTGCGCCTGCCGACGGCGGACTCGGTCTCGATGACCGTCGACGCGCTCTACACCACCACCCGCGTGAGGATCCTGCCGCGCGGCGGGCATTTTTCCTTCAGCCTTGACGGGCTGCAGATCCAGGGACCGGCCGCCGACCGCGTGCATCGCTACGTAGCCGCGCTGCAGCACCGGTTCGGCCTCGCGGGCCCCGTCTCCGTCGAATCGGCCAACCACGTGCCCACCAGCGCCGGGCTCGCCTCCTCGTCCTCGGCGTTCGCGGCCCTTGCGCTCGCCTTCGCCGGTGCCTACAACCTCGACGTCGACCGGCGTGAGCTTTCCCGCATGGCACGGCTCGGCTCCGGTTCAGCCTGCCGTTCGGTGTTCGGCGGCTTCACCCGCTGGCATGCCGGTCATGATGATGCCGGATCCTATGCGGAGCCGATCGACGAGCATCCGGACCTCGATCTGAGACTCGTGGTGGTCGAGGTGGACACCGGTCCCAAACCGATCGGGTCCACCGAGGCGATGGACCGCGTGGTGCGGACATCGCCCTACTATTCCCGCTGGGTCGAGCAGACGATGCGTGACAACGAGGAGATGCTCGATGCCATCGCCGACCGCGATTTCACACATATCGGCCGGCTCGCCCAGCAGAACGCGCTCGACATGCATGCGCTCAATCTCACCGCGCGCCCCGGTTTCACCTATCTGCAGGCCGGCACGCTCAAGGCCATGCGCATCGTCCGCGACCTCAATGAGGAGGGTGTCGAATGCTACTTCACCCTCGACGCGGGGGCGAACCTCAAGATCCTCTGCCAGTCGTCGACCACCGGTCTCGTGCGTGCGCGGTTCGCGCAGGAGATGCCGCAGGCCACGGTCACCACGCTCGGGTTCGGGCCGGCCGCGCACCTCGGCGGCGGCGATCTGTGAGGCAGGGGCCGCCGGCGTTACGGTGGATTCGGATTTCAGTCAGCAGGCCGTCGGGACGTACCGGCGACGGACACAATCACGGCACATGTGCCGGAAACGAGGGCGTGCCAGATGGGGACGACAGGTCAGATACGTGCGAAGGCGCCCGGAAAGCTCTATATTGCCGGTGAGTACGCGGTGACCGACGCCGGCAGCCCGGCCATCCTCGCCGCCGTCGACCGGTACGTGACCGTCACCGTCGGTCCTGCCTCACAGGCAGGGCACGGCACGATCACCGCCGTCAGGTCCGTCACCGCCCATGATCCCGCCGTGCACGATGACGGCCGTACTGCAAGCCATCTGGAATGGACACGTGACGGTGCAGGCAGGCCGCAGGCAGGGCAGGAGCCGGGCTTCTTCGATTTCGCCTTCTCCGCCCTGTGCCAGGCGGACAGATATGCCAGGACCGTCTGGACCGGGGCGTCCCGTCCAACACACCCGCCGCTCTTTGATCTGCGGATCAGCTCTGGTCTTGCCGCGCCCGACGGGACGAAATATGGTCTCGGCTCGTCGGCTGCCGTCTGTGTCGCCGTCGTGCGCGCCGTGCTTGCGTTCTGGAGCTCGATGGTCGGGCAGGAGGATGTCTCCCAGGCCGAACGGTCTCGTGATTCGCGTCTGCTTGTCTTCAAACTCGCCGCTATCGCCCATCTGTCAATTCAGGGCAACGGCTCGCTCGGTGACGTGGCGGCGTCCTCTTTCGGCGGTTGGCTGCTCTATCACAGCTTCGACAGGACATGGCTGAGGCGCCGGCTCGCCATGGTCGACGGAGGAACGGCCGACGGTGGCATGGCCGGAGAGGAAAGAATCGACGGCGACGGTGGCAGGCGGGGGACGTCATTCCGTGATCTCATCGACAGTGACTGGCCGGCGCTGGGACTCGAACCGCTCGACGTCGATACGTCGGTGCGCCTGATCGTGGGTTGGAGCGGGCGGCCCGCCTCCACGCAAAAACTTGTGGCACGCGCCGCACGGCCCATGGATCCCGAGGACTACCGGCGGTTCGTCATCGGCAGCGCCGAATGTGTGGCCGGTCTGGCCGGTGCGATGCGCCGCGGTGACCATGACGACATCCGCGCAGGGATCGCCCGTGACCGCGGACTGCTGCGCGGTCTCGCCCGTCTGCGCGATGTGCCGATCGAGACTGACCAGCTCACGGCGGGGGTGGAGGCGGCCCTCGGCGTGGGTCTGGCCGCCAAGACCTCCGGCGCGGGACTGGGGGACTGCCTTATCGCTCTCGGTGACGCACGCATGCCCATCGACGAGGCGGGACTGTCCCGATTGTGGCGGGGAAAAGGAATTACGGTTCTGCCGGTCCGGATCGCGCCGCCTCGGCAGTCCGGCCACCGTCCGGACCAGCTCGCCGGCGCGGCTGCCGGTCCGGATCGCGCCGCCGACGATTCGGTCGACACCGGTGCCCCGGATCCAGCCGTCGTCTCCAAACGTCGCAAACTCGCCCACCTGCGGCTCGCCGATCTGCAGAATCAGGAGCGGTCACGGGACGAGGAAGGATCACCTCGGCTCACGCAGATCCGGTCAGGATTCGCCCATGTCCGTCTCGAACGGCCCACACTGCCGCAGACGCGGGTCGCCGAGAGTGATATCGGTACCGTCTTCCTCGGGCACCATGTGTCCGCCCCGTTTTTCATCGAGGCGATGACCGGGGGGACGCCCTCGGCCACCCGTCTCAACGAGCAGCTTGCCCGGGTCGCCGACCTGCATGGGATCGCCGTGGCCTTCGGATCCGCCAGTCTGGTCGCGAAGGATCCTTCCGCGCTCGACGGGTTCGTTCAGGCGAGGGCTCTCACACACGGTCCGGTGCTCGCCAATGTCAACCCGTCCACCCCGCTGCCGGTGGTCCGGCGCCTTGTCGACGCGCTGCGTCCCGCCGCGCTGCAGGTGCATGTCAATGCCGTCCAGGAACTTGTGATGGGTGAGGGGGACCGGGATTTCCGCTGGCTTGACGATCTGATCCGTCTGCGCGACGGTATTGATGTCCCCGTCATCGTCAAGGAGGTCGGGTTCGGGTGGGACGTTCGCTCGCTGCGCCTGCTGATCGACAACGGTTTTGATCTGGTGGACATCGGCGGGATGGGCGGGACCGACTTCGCCCTCATCGAGAACGCGCGCCGGCGCAGGGGCCGCCGTGGCACGTCCTTCCAAGCAGGGAAGCCGGATGATGCGCGTGATGGCGGCGATGCCGGTGACGGCCGGACCGGTATGCCGGATGTCGTCATACCGGAGGATGCGGCGATGGACGAGGACTACTCGTGGCTCGCGGATTGCGGCGTCTCGACGGTGCGCAGCCTGCTCAATGCGCGACAGGCCGGTGGGTCCGGTGGTCTGCGGGTCATCGCCTCGGGAGGTGTGCGCACGCCGCTCGACGTGCTCAAATCCCTTGTGCTCGGTGCCAAAGCCGTCGGTGTGGCCGGCAGATTCCTCACCCCGCTTCTGCATGGGGGCGAGGAGCGCCTGGATCGTCTGATTTCCGTGTGGGAGGACCAGCTCGCCGGACTGTATGCGCTGTACGGCATTACGACGACCGCCCAGGCACCTTCCATCCCGTATCGGATCATTGATGAGGACCGTCTTGTCTGACGTGGTCCTGACGTGATGCGGACCGCTCCGTCCGATCTGGTGACGGCCGCCTCGCCGTCAGGCAGCCGAGGGACATGACCGTATCTGAGGGGGTGCCGGGGCCCGGCTGTCGGGGAAAGTCTTGCCCGAATGAACATTTCCGGAGGGAAATAAGCGCCGGACAGTGCGGTACCGGGGCTCAGAGACGGCGCAGGACCGTGACGACCTTGCCCATGACGGAGGCGTTCTGCCCGTCGATCGGTGAATACGCCGGATTGTGCGGCATGAGCCAGAGGTGCCCGCCACGGTTCTCATACGTTTTGACGGTGGCCTCCCCGTCGAGCAGGGCGGCGACGATGTCGCCGTTGACGGCATCGTTCTGACGGCGGACCACGACGTAGTCCCCGTCGCAGATGGCGGCGTCGATCATCGAATCGCCGTGGACCTCGAGCATGAACAGCTCGCCCTCACCGGTCAGCTGGCGCGGCAGACGCATTGTGTCCTCGAGATGCTGCTCGGCGGTGATCGGCGCGCCGGCGGCGATACGGCCCACAAGCGGCACGTCGCTCGACTCCTCGAACGCCGGGGTCTCGCTGACCAGATGGGCACCGAATGCGGACGCGTCAAGATGAACGGAACCGGGGGCCGGCTGCCGGTCGGATCGTCCGTCAGCCAGACCTGATATCTGTGCGGCGGTATCCGACGCCGCAATCCGCACGTGAGCCGCGCAGTCCTCGTCCGGGGCCGTCTCGACGAGCTCGATCGCGCGGCCGCGCCTGTTGCCCAGACGGAGGAAGCCCTTCTGCTGAAGTGCCTCCAGCTGGTGTTTGACGGAAGAGGGGCTCTTTAGGCCGGATCGTCTGCCGATCTCACGGAAGGTGGGGGGATAGCCGTTGTCGCGCGTGAAAGAACGGATGGCTTCGAGGATGAGGCGTTGCCTGTCGGTAAGGACGGGCTGCTGGCCGGCGCGTGATGACATGATGACCCCTTATCTGTTGATAATCCAACAATAACGGCCATTCTGACAAAATTCAAACATTTGTTCGATTTTCTTCTTGAGTTTGTCTGAAAAAGAGTGATAATAGAACAGATGTTCGATAGAACAAATGTACGAGGAGAGAATGTCAGACATCTCAGAACAGCATGTCCGACATATCGGAGAAAAGGAGTGCCGTTATGGTGAAGGGGCAACAGTCCATGGATCAGCCACAGTCCTGCGTGCTTCATGCACCCCTGATGTCAGGATCACGGCTTGCGAGACGACTCGGTGGTTTCCTCCTCTCCCTTGCCGCGGTCTGCGGCGTGGTCGGGGGCGCCGCCGCGGCCGCACAGGCCGAGCCGCGCCAGCTGGCTCCTGCGGTGCAGGTCATCCGCCGTCAGGCGCGCCCGGGTGACACGCTCTGGTCTCTGGCCCAGGAGGCGACGCCCCGGGGCGGGAGCGTGAGCGAGACGGTCAGCCGCATCCGTCGGATCAACCATCTCGATTCGTCACAATTGC
Organism: Aeriscardovia sp.; assembly: GCA_040773385.1. Lineage (GTDB taxonomy): Bacteria > Actinomycetota > Actinomycetes > Actinomycetales > Bifidobacteriaceae > Aeriscardovia. The sequence goes on from JAXGWH010000001.1 coordinate 88,616, forward strand.
AGGTCGGGCAGGTCGTCCGGGTCCCCAGGGGCTGACTCACGGAGAGAAACCGGCCCATAGACAGTGGCATGAGGGTGCAGCGCAGGATCATGTCCCATTGCGGCCATGTCACCGGCACAAGGCGGCGATCCTGTGGTGAAACTCATCGGAAAGCTTGACGCAAGGGCTATTCTCAGATGTATGGACTGCCCTTTTTGCAAGTACAACGACACGAAGGTGATCCGCACCCTGCGCAGTGATGACGGTCTGACGATCACCCGCCGTCGTGAGTGCCCGCGCTGCGGTGCCCGTTTCACCACGCTCGAGGCGATCGAGCTGCAGATCATCAAGCACGACGGCAGCCGTGAGCCGTTCAGCCGAGCGAAGGTCATCAATGGCGTGCGCAAGGCGAGCAAAAACCTGGATATCAAAGACGAGGACTTCAAAAAGCTCGGCCTGGAGGTCGAGGAGGATCTGAAAGCCCGGGGTGAGGCCGAGATCAGCAGCGATGAGGTCGGCAAGGCCATCCTCAAGCCGTTGCGTGATCTCAATGACGTGGCCTATCTGCGCTTCGCCTCAGTCTATAAAGATTTCTCCAGTCTTGACGATTTCAAGCGCTCCATCGGCCAGCTTGAGGATTACCACCGCCGTTGCGCCGATCGGCCGCACACGTCAGGGCACCCCGGCGAGGCCGGTCCCTCGGACAGGGATTCCACGGACCGTGGCCACGATGGTCCAGAGGGGTCATCAGACAGCTCCGAGTGAGGCCGGCGGCGGCGCCCTGCGGGGCGCACCACGGGACTGAAGGCGCCCGTATGCCACTGCCGGTTCTGTTCACAGCTCCACACGGCGCAGGTCCTCCTGCGTCCTGACGATGATGAGCCTCTGCGTCGGTCTGGTCATCGCCACATAAAGATCCGAGGCGGCAGAGGCGCGGCTCGCACCATTCTCCATCACCAGCCCCGGTTCGACGAGGACGACGGCGTCATACTCCAGACCCTTGATGGACTGCGGGTCGATGATGTCGATCTGGTCGTCCCAGTCGGGCTGGGAGCGCAGCCGGTCCGTCTCCTCCTCACCCAACTGTGCGCAGATGGCATGCCAGAGCGGGCGGCGCAGCAGTGGGAGGAGGGACGGGTCGGCAAGGACGGCAAGCCGTCCCGTCCCATCGCGCGAGACATATGTCGCGGCCAGGTCCGCCACAACCGAGCAGGCATGCTCCACAAGGGCGTCCGTCGTCGGCAGGGTGTCGATCCTGAGCGAATCGGGCAGTGTCCGCACGGAGTGGACCGTCGAGACGTACAGGCCCTCCGAGCGGGCGAACCGTTCGGCCAGGTCCGCCACTTCCTGCGGATTGCGGTAATCGATCGTCAGCTCGTATTTTGACCAGCCGTCCTTGCCGAAGACGGGGTCGAGCATATCCTCCCAGCGGCGCGCGCCGCCCAGGGCGGACGTCTGGGCCACGTCACCGACGATGGTGAACGAGCGCGAAGGGCAGCGGCGCAGCAGCATCCGCCAGTCCATGCGCGTCAGTTCCTGGGCCTCGTCAACGACGATGTGGCCGTAAGTCCACCGTCGGTCCGCAGCGGCGCGTTCCTGCAGCGTCCGCTCGTCGGACCCGCCGCCCATCTGGCCGGCGAGCTCTTGGGCGCTCACCAGACCGTTGCCGGCCATGCCCAGCTGTTCGAGCGTCTGTTGGGCGAAGCGCTCTGCCTCGCTCGTCTGTTCCTGTCTCTGGCCGACCTTGTCCGGATCCGGGCCGATCAGTTCCATCGCCTCGTCCAGCAGCGGCACGTCGGAGGCCGTCCATGGCGAGCCTTTCGGCCTGTAGAGCAGCCGCCGGTCGTTCTCGGAGAGCCAGGGGGCCGCCTGTGCCAGCCGCCTGGGGTTGGCCCAGAGGTTTTCGAGCAGCCATGTCGCCGTCAGGGGCAGCCAGGCGCGGTTGAGGGCGAGCTGGAGGCGCCGGTCCAGACGCAGGTCCTCACGCACATCGGCAAGATCCTGGGCCGAGAGCTGCTCGGGCAGCATGGCCTGTCGGTAGCGGTCGACGAGCCGGTCCAGCACACGCGAGACGAAATCGGCGCGCGCCTCGTTGTGCGTCTTGCGGCTGCGGCGCAGTCCGTCCTGCACGGCGGTGATGTCCTCCGCCGTGAGGGTGACGGACGCCCGGCTGCGCCCGATACGGATGGTGGGCAGGTCCTTGGGCACGCGGATACGCTGATGGACGGTGTTGCGGATCGTCGTCGCCATGCGCACGTCGCCTTTGAGACGGGCGGCCTGCGGCGACTCTGTGCCGGTGACGGTGATGCCTGGCAGCAGCGTGCCGATCGTGCGGGAAAGGACCCCTGTCTCACCCAGGGAGGGGAGAACCTGACCGATGTAATGGAGGAAGGCGGGGGAGGGGCCGACGATGAGCACGCCCGAGTGGGACAGGCGTCTGCGATTCGTGTAGAGCAGATAGGCGGCACGGTGCAGGGCGACGGCGGTCTTGCCGGTGCCCGGCCCGCCCTGCACGACGGTGACCTGGGAGAGCGGCTGTCGGATGATCCGGTCCTGCTCGGCCTGGATGGTGGCGACGATATCCGTCATCTGTCCGGTGCGCCGGGTGGCGAGCGAGGTGAGCAGCGCTCCCTCGCCGGTCAGCGTGCCCGATGCCTGTGCCTTTTTCGCGTCGGTGCTCGTGACATTGAGGACCTCGTCCTCCACGCCGGTCACCCTGCGGAACCGCAGGGCGATGTGGCGGCGCAGGACGGTGCCCATCCTGTTGCGCGGCGTCGCCTCATAGAACGGTCGCGCGGCCTCGGCCCGCCAGTCGGTGAGCATCGGCTCGTGGGAGGCCGAGGAGACGCCGATCCTGCCGATGTAGCGCTGACGGCCGTCATCGCCGTCGATACGCCCGAAGACGAGACGGTCCTGCACCCCGCGAAGCTGGGCGAGACGGTCCTCATACATGGCGTTGAAGGAGTCGCGCTCGGCCTGCTCCGTCGGGGAGCCCTTGCCGCCCCGCGCGCGCACGGCCCTCAGGCGCGAACGGGTCTGGTGCGTCAACTCGTCGACGCGGGCATACACCTCGTCGACCTTCTTCTGCTCATGACGGATCTGGGATGAGTAGTCGGCCATTCTTCCCCCTGTGCGCGAGCATCGCCGGGCGGCGCATCAAGGACGCCGCCATTTTCAAAGGCACTTTATTTTACTCCGGCATCTGTTCCGACGTGCGCCTTGCTCCGGGCGAACAGCCGGGGGGGGGGCGTGCACCCTGCCTCCTCTGTCGCAGGGTTTCGGCTGTTGTGGCGGTTCTGTCGCAGGGTTTTGGCCGTTGTGGCGGTTCTGTCGAGGGGTTTCGGCCGTTATGACGGCGAGGTCCCTCTGCGGCCGTGTCATCTTCCGGCCCGGTTCTGCCGGGGTGGGGAGTGCCCGGTAGGGCGAGGCGTCGGAGTGATTGTCCCACCCATGTCCCACCGATGTCCCACCCGTGCCGATCGGAAGGACGGCGGGCGTGCCGGCGTGCCCGTTGCCCGCCATGGGCGTTGTCCGGTCTTGTGTCCCGGTGATTTGCGGCATGAGGGTGATTGGCATGGATCGTGTGTCCGTCACTCTCACGCGCCGCAGCATGTCGGGATGTGTTCGGATCGGTGCGGAATTCTGGTGTGTCATGGTACAAAATGGGAAAAAGTGGGGTAAAGTGGAACGCGTTTAGGGGAGGTTTGTCGTCGCTGCCGACCGGCACGGTGCGATCCGCCCGATGGCACAGCACATGAGGATCACACAGACGGCGAGGGAGGCAGCATGACGACGCAGTCGGCCCCGCTCGATCCGGCTCCCCGTGGCGGATCCTCCGATGATGCGCAACAGGGCCTTCCGCCGTTGCTGCTGGGCACCTACACGCCCCGCATGGACACGAAGGGCCGCCTCGCCCTCCCCGCAAAATTCCGTTCGCAGCTGTCCGGCCGGTTCGTCCTCGCCCGCGGCCAGGAGCGCTGCGTCTACCTCCTTCCTGCCGGGGAGTTCCGGCGTATGGCGGGGCGCATCCAGAAGGTGTCGGTGGGAAACAAGGCAACGCGTGATTATCTGCGTGTCTTTCTCTCCGGCGCCATCGATGAGGAGGCTGATTCCAAAGGTCGCGTCATGATCCCGCCCATGCTGCGCGACTACGCGCATCTGGACCGCGATATCGCCGTCATCGGCGTGGGCACACGCGCCGAGATCTGGGACAAGCCGACATGGGACGCCTATCTGAGCGACCGCGAGGAGGATTACTCCCAGATCGCCGATGACGTCCTGCCGGAGGTGGACCTGTGATGGCCGCGCGCACGGGACAGACCCGGAACGCGGCGCCCAGCCCTGCGCAGGCACGTCGGCAGGGGCGCGGCGGGGATATCGCCCCTGCCTCCCTCGCCTCGTCCCGGGAGGCGTTAGTACAGGCATTTGCCGTCCACCGCCCGGTCCTGCTCGAGCAGTGCGTGGAGCTGGCGCGGCCGGCGCTCTCGCACCCCGGCGCCATCGGCGTCGACGGGACGCTCGGCCTGGCGGGGCACGCGAGCGAGCTTCTCCGCCGGATCCCCGGGTTCCGGCTCGTGGGCATCGACCGCGACGGCGAGGCGCTCGGTTTCGCCGCGCGACGGCTCGAACCGTACAGCGACCGCGTCGAGCTGGTGCAGTCGGCCTTCGCCGATTTTGACACCGTCCTCGACGGCCTGGGGATCGACGGGGTGGATATGGTCCTGCTTGATCTGGGCCTGTCGAGCCTGCAGATCGATGAGAAGGACCGTGGATTTGCCTATTCCTCCGACGCACCGCTCGACATGCGCATGGACGGCAGGCAGGAGCTGACCGCTGCTGATCTCGTCGCCCGCCTTGACACCCGCGCGCTCGCAAGGATCTTCTCCCGGTACGGCCAGGAGCGGTATGCCCGCCGCATCGCCGATGCCATCGTCGAGGAGCGGGGGAAGGCGCCGATCACCACCACCGCGGCGCTTTCCGGCCTCGTCGACCGCGTCGTACCGAGGAAAGGCCGTCCCGCTGGCAATCCTGCCAAACGGGTGTTCCAAGCGCTGCGCATCGCCGTCAACGGCGAGCTCGACCAGCTGGCGCGCGTGCTGCCGCAGATCCTCGGCCGTCTCGTGGTGGGCGGGCGGATCATCGTCGAGTCCTACCACTCGCTTGAGGACCGTCTCGTCAAATCCTTCTTCTCGCTCGGCACGCGGGCGACGGATGTGCCACAGGGGCTTCCGGTGCTCCCCGAGCAGATGCGGCCGTACATGCGCGATCTCACTCACGGCGCGGTCAAGGCTGATGCGGCGGAGCTGGAACACAACCCGCGCTCCGCCTCCGTGCGTCTGCGCGCCGTCGAGCTTACGCGCCGTCCTCCCGAGCATTCGCAGACGGATATCCGCGCCTGGCTGCGCACGAATACCGAGGATCTGTCCGTCACCGCGCCGTCCGCGGCCGCGCACAAGGACAGGAGGCGCTGATGGCACGTCTGATCCGTTCCGATCGTCGAACCGAGGAAGCACGCACAGCCGGTGGCGCCCACGTTCCTGGCAGGGCCGTTCGCTCCGCCCGGTCGATGGCCCGCCCCGGAACCGCGGCCCGTACCGAGACGGTTCTCAGGGACCGCACTGCCGGGCGTGCCAGGACGGCCTCGTCACGGCAGGACGCGACAGCCGCTTCGGCGAAACTGTCGGCGTCGGCATCGTCGTCCCGCGCGCCGTCCGGCATTCTCGCCCGCCGTCGGCGGCGCTCCGCCTCCTCCCAGACGATGACCCGTCTTCTCCATCGCTTCGGCAGGGATATGCTCGCCGCCCTCTTCCTCCTCGCCTGCATGCTCGGCAGCCTGTGGATGCGCACGCAGATGGTGCAGGACTCGTTCACCGTCTCAAAGCTCGACACGTCCATCGCCATGCTGCGCCAGGACGTCGAGGACCGTCAGACGCGTCTCGACGCGCTCAATGCCGAGCTGCCCGAAAAAGCCTGCAAGCTCGGGCTCGTTGTCTCTGATACCTCCGTCCAGGTCGACCTGACACAGCCGGCCGCCTCTTCCTCAAAGGATTCACAATGACCACCACACCGCGCAAATCACCTGACCCGCGCACGACCCGTCACACTGGCACACGCCGCCATGACCTACGTCTGTCCGGCGGCAACCGTCACGGCGCCTTCTGGGTGTGGGCGCACGCCCGGGGCGAGCAGGCTGTCTTCGAGCACAGGGTGAGCATCGTCGGTGCGCTCGTGGTGGTCGCACTCGTCATCAGCGGCGTCGTGCTGACGAACCGACAGATGTTCACCGCCGACGCCTACGCCTCCGAGGCGACGGATGAGCGGACGGTCCATCGCTCGCTGCCGGCCGTGCGCGGATCCATCACCGACACGAACGGCAAGATCTTGGCGCAGTCGGTGCAGCGGTACATGGTCTATGCCGACCAGAAGGCGGCGGCGGCGTTCAAACCGATCGCCTGCACGGTACAGACGAAGGACTATTGCCATCAGATCGACGGCCATCCTGTCACCGGCCATGGCCCGGCCGCCGTGGCGAGGATCCTCGCGCCCGCGCTGTCGATGTCTGTCAAGGAGCTCACCGCGAAGCTGACGGGGAAACTGCGCTACACCGTCCTCAAGAAAAATGTTTCGCCCACCATCAAGCGTTCGATCGACGACCTCAACCTCTCGTCGGTGATCGGTGCCCAGCTGACCACGACACGCTCGTATCCCGCCGGCTCCGTGCTCGGCACGGTACTCGGCGCCGTCAACGCCAAGGATGAGGGCGTGGCCGGTCTGGAGCTGACCGAGAACAAGACGCTCTCCGGGCAGGACGGCGAGGAGACCTACCAGAAGGGCGCCTCAGGCGAGGAGATCCCGGGTACGCGCGTCGTCTCGCGGCAGCCTGTCAACGGCTCGTCCGTGCGCCTGACGATTGATTCCGACGTGCAGTGGTACGCACAGCGCTCCCTCGAGAACACGATGCTCAAGAATCCGGCCGACTGGGGCGTTGCCGTCGTCCAAGAGGTGAAGACCGGCAAGATCCTCGCCATCGCCGACACGGGCAACGTGAAGGCCGGCAGCAGCGAGGCGGCCCTCAAGGGATCCCGGGCCGTTTCCTCCGCCATCGAGCCGGGTTCGATCGGCAAGCTCGTCACAGTGTCCGCCGAACTCGAGAAAGGTGTCCACAAGCCCACGGACCAGTTCACCGTGCCCTACTCCATCACGAAGGACGGCCAGACCTTCCACGATGCCCTCTCGCATGGCAACGACCATCTCACCCTCGCGGGGATCATCGCCCATTCCTCCAATGTGGGGACGATCGAGTCCTCCGAGGCCATCGACAGCACGACGATGTACAACCTGCTGTGCTCCTATGGGATCGGCCAGCCCTCCGGCATGGGGCTCGCCGGCGAGTCGACAGGACTTCTGAGCAAGCCCTCGACATGGGACACAAGGACCCGCCAGACGGTCCGCTTCGGCCAGGGGTATGCCGCCAACGCGCTGCAGATCACCAACCTTGCCGCCACAATCGGCAACGGGGGCGTGCGCCTGCAGCAGTCGATCGTCGACAGCGTCACGGACGCCCAGGGCCGCACGACTCGTCCGGCAGCGGACAAGAAGCAGCGCGTCATCAGCAGCAAGACGGCCTCCGAGGTGGTCAACATGATGGAGGACGTGGTGCAGTACGAGCGCTACGACCGCTATGTCCCCTCGCACAGGCTGGCCGGCAAATCCGGCACCGCCCAGGTGGCAGGCAAGGACGGAAGCCTGTCGAACATCTATTCGGATTTCGTCATGCTCGCGCCGGCGGAGGATCCCAAATACGCCATCTTCGTGGGATTCATGAACCCGAAGGTCTACAACCCCGGCGTCACGAACGCCGATATCGCCAATTTCCTGCTCAACAGGGACCAGGCGCCCGCCAGCCCGGCCCGCACGGACGCCTATCCGATCAACTGGTGACGTCCCGCGGCGCGATGTTTCGTTGGAGCACTGGGCTAGGCTTGGAAGGTCGGAAACAGGTCACTCACGCGCTGCGGCGCGCACGGGCAGGGGAGGACGGATGCCAGCTGTAGGAGAGGTGCATCCCCGTCGGATGACCGTCGATGATCTCGTGCGCCGCTTCGGCGTGGGGGCGGATGCCGATTCGGCGGAGGTGACGTTCACCTCCATCGCACGCCACAGCGGCGATGTGCGGCCGGGATGCCTGTTCGTCCCGGAGCCGGCCGAGCAGGACGTGCCGGCCTGCCGCGCCGCGCTGCTCAACGGGGCGTATGCGATCCTTCTGCCCTCAGGCGGGCGGTATCGCCAGCTTGCCCAGGTGGGCCTGCCGATCCTGACGGTCAAGGACCAGTCGGCCGCGGTGGGGCCCATCGCCGCCTATCTCAACGGTGACCCGTCGAAGGCGATCGCCGTGTTCGTCGTCGAGGGCCCGCGGTGCGACGCCATCGCCCGGCGTCTGGGGGGACTGCTGCACCATCTGGGAAACCCTGTCGGTCTCGTCGTCTCGGACGGCGCGAGCAGTCTCGGCCGGCCGCTGGACACCCACGGTGTGCTCAACGGGGCCCGTCTGCAGTTTCTCGAGGCGATCATGGCCGAGGACGGGGTGACGGCGCTCGTCATCGCCGCCAGCCATGCCATCCTCGATCCGGACGCCCTCGCCGGCACGCAGATCGACGTGCTTTTTGAGCCTGACAGCCAGACCGGGAATAAGGTAGGAGAACAAGGAGAACAAAAAGCGGCACCGAAGGGCGGGCATGTTCCCGCCCATGATACGGACGAGGGGCATGCCGACGCGCGGACACGTGATGACACCCGCTCGCTGCCGTCTGTGGGCCCGTCAACGGACGCCGCTTCGCACGGTCCTGTCTTCGGTGCCCGGCTGCCGGTTTCCGCCTGCATCTCCGCCTCGCCGGCCGATGCGACGGACCCGCGCTTCGATGCCGTGCGACCGGTGCTTGACTTTGATCCGGTGACGGCCTCCGCGCTGCAGATGGCCGTCGATGCCGGAATATCCGTCGAGGCGATCGCCCGCGCCGAACGCGTCGCCCGTGAGTTCGAACCACAGCAGGACGGGAACGGTCCGTCCGACGGTCATGACAGCGGGACATCTGCCGCGGCAGACCGGGCGGCGGCACCGCAGGAGGACCGCGACGGCAGGGCCGCAGACACCACACAGGAGGCTTCGCAATGATCGAGATGGGTATCGACGAGGTCAACCGTACCGTCGACGGCACGCTTGTCACGGGGCGGGAGCCCGTCGACATCGACGCGCTGCGCGTGCGGGAGGTCCATTCGGACTCGCGCATCACCGCGCACGACGGCCTGTTCGTCGCCATCCGGGGCGAGAGGGTCGACGGCCATGACTTCCTTGGCAAGGCCGCGGACAACGGCTATACGGCGGCGCTCGTCGACCATGAGGTGGAGGGGGCCCCGCTTCTGCAGATCCTCGTGCCCGACACGGTGGCCGCCCTCCAAAAACTCGCCCGGCACAATATCGACCGTCGCCGCGCGCTGCGCCGCCCGTTCACCCTCGTCGGCATCACCGGCTCGGTGGGCAAGACGACGACCAAGGACCTCACACGGGCGCTGCTCTCCCATTCCGCGCCCACCGTCGCACCCGAGGGTTCGCGCAACAACGACATCGGGCTTCCTCTCACGGCCCTCGAGGTGGGGGAGGACACGCGCTATTTCGTCGCAGAGATGGGCGCCAACAAAATCGGGGACATCGCCCGCCTCACCCGTGTCGCACCCCCTGATGTGGCGGTCGAGCTGCGCGTCGGCACCGCCCACATCGGACAGTTCGGCTCGCGCGAGAACATCTTCATCGCCAAATCCGAGCTCGTCGAGGCGCTCGGCCCGGACGGCATCGCGCTGCTCAACTCCGACGACGAGCGTGTGGTCCGTATGGCCGGTCGGACGAAGGCCGGCACCCTCCTCTGGTTCGGGCTGCATGAGCAGGAAGGCCGGCATCTGACCGTCACCGCAAAGGACGTCTCGACCGACGACTTCGACCGTGCCATCTTCACCCTCGTCATTGAGGGGCATGAGGCCGGCCGCGTCCGTCTGCCGATGGCAGGGCGGCACCATGTGATCAACGCCCTCGCGGCGGCGAGCGTGGCGCATGCACTCGGACTGGAGGACCAGGACATCGTCACCGTGCTCAACTCGCATGTGCGCCTGTCCCCGCACCGCATGCATGTGGCCGACTCGCCCGCGGCGCCGGGGCTGCTCGTCATCGACGACACATACAACGCCAACCTCGACTCGATGGGCGCAGGCCTCGCCGCGCTGAAGGCGCTGGGCGGCAAGGGTGCTTGGCGTGTGGCCGTGCTCGGCCCGATGCTCGAACTGGGGGACGAGGGTGACGCCCTCCACCACAAGGTGGGGGCGATCGCCGCCTCTGATGCCGATGAGCTGATCGCCGTGCGGATCCCCTCTGATCCCTCGTGCGACCGGCTCGCCGAGCAGTATGCGGCCGGGTTCGGCTCCGTGTCGGCCGATGCGCCGGTGCGGGTCGTCGCCGATATCGACGAGGCCCGTCAGTCGCTGGTCGACACCGCACGGCGGCACGGGCACACCGTCGCACTGCTCAAAGGCTCCCTCGGCGCGGGTCTCGAGCCGCTGGCCGACAGTCTGCTCGCGCAGGCCGGTCCGGGGAATATGACGAATACCGCGTCTCATACGGATAAACCGGCCGGCACACCGGCCGCCGACGACCATCAGGAGGATCAGGATCGATGAAGGCGCTTATTCTGGCCGTCGCCGTCTCACTGCTGAGCTCGTTCATTCTCACGCCGCTGACCATCCGTGTGGTGCACAAGCTGCACTATGGCCAGTACATCCGGCAGGACGGGCCGAAGTCGCATCTGCTCAAGCGCGGCACGCCCACGCTCGGCGGCGTCGCCATCATTTTGTCGACGGTGCTGGGCTGGCTTGCCTCAGTCATCTACCGCAACGTGTGCTATGGGATGGTGCCCTCCACCTCGGCCATCCTGGTCCTGTGCTCGATGGTCGCCTTCGGCGGGCTGGGATTTGTGGACGACTTTCTCAAGGTGCACAAAAAGCGCAACCTCGGTCTGACCGTCCATGCCAAGCTCATCGGCCAGTTCCTCATCGCCAGCATCTGGGCGGTCCTTGCCGTATTGCTGCCGTCCAACTCGCCGTTCCCCACGGCCAACATGTCGATCGCCTGGATCGAGCGGCCGTGGATCCGTCTTGATTTCGCCGGACGGGTGCTGGGCATCATCCTCTTCATCATCTGGATGAACTTCCTCTTTGCCGCCTGGACGAACGCCATCAACCTCACCGACGGGCTCGACGGCCTCGCCTCGGGCACCTCGATCGCCGCGTTCTGCGCCTTGGGCCTCATCGCCTTCTGGCAGAACTATCATCAGGCGGGCTCGCACGCCGAGGGCATGAAGTACACCGTCTCCGACCCGCAGGATCTGGCCATCATCGCCGCGTGCGTGGTCGCCGCCTGCTTCGGGTTCCTCTGGTTCAACACCAACCCGGCCCAGATCTTCATGGGTGACACCGGCTCGCTCGCCCTGGGCGGCCTCTTCGCCGCGATGAGCGTGCAGATGCACATCGAGCTGCTCGCCGTGATCATCGGCGGCCTGTTCGTGCTCGAGACCGTCTCGGACGTCGTGCAGGTGGGCGTGTTCCACTTCTTCCACAAGCGCGTGTTCAAGATGGCGCCGCTGCATCATCACTTCGAGCTGTCCGGCTGGCAGGAGAACACCACTGTCGTCCGATTCTGGATGATCGAGGCGCTCTTCGCCGCCGCGGGCGTCGTCCTCTTCTATCTCGACTGGCTCATCCGCTCCGGGCAGCTGGGCTGAAACCGGGTCAAGGAAAGGAAAAGACATGGACACGCAGGAAACAGACACTTCGAAACGGATCATGATCGGCGGACAGGATTTCACCGGCCTCACCGTCCTCGTCGCCGGGCTCGGCCTGTCCGGCAGAGGCGTGGTCGACGTGCTGCATGACCACGGCGTGCATGTCCTGACCCTTGATGACGGCAAAAGGGACGCCGACCTGCGCTCAGACTCGGACATCGACTGGGAGGGGGTCGATCTGCTCATCGTCTCACCGGTCTTCCCGCCCACGACCGGTTTTGTCCTCGCCGCCCAGAAAGCCGGCGTGCCGGTATGGAGCGAGATCGAGTTCGCCTGGCGCACGCGCACGGACAGGAAGGACGCGCCCGCGCCCGCGCCGTGGATCGGCGTGACCGGCACGGACGGCAAGACCACCACCACCGAGATGGCCGCCGCCATGCTGGAGGCGGACGGGCGGACGGCACCCGCCGTGGGCAACATCGGCGTCAGCGCCAGCCGCGCCGTCCAGGACCCCTCCGCCGACGACTTCGTGGTGGAGCTGTCCAGTTTCGCCCTGCATTTCACGCACAGCCTTGCCCTGGACGTGGCCGTGTGGACGAACGTCTCGCCTGACCATCTCGACTGGCACGGCGGGTTCGACAACTATGCGCGCGACAAATCCACCGTCTTCCGTGACGCGCGCCGCGCCATCCTCTTCAACGCCGACGACCGCGTCGTCTCCCGCTATGCCACCCGCGCCCGCACGCAGCCCGGCTGTCGGCGCGTCGGCTTCACGCTCTCCGCCCCGCACAAAGGCCAGATCGGCGTCGACGGCGGCTGGATCGTCGACCGCGCCGGGCTTTCCGAGGGGGCCACTGACATCCAGGACGGCCGTGTGGTGCGGCTCGCCGTGTTCTCCGACGCGCTCAAACGCGGCGATGGCACGGTGTTCCCGCACCTGCTCGCCGACGCGCTCGCCGCCGTGGGGGCGGCGCTGGCGATGGGTGTGTCCGGTGACGCCATCCGCCGCGCACTGGCCAACTTTGTGCCGGACCCGCACCGCCTCCAGCTTGTGGCGCGCTACAAGGCGCCCGGTGTACGGGCGGAGAGCCGCGCCGTGCGCTTCATCGACGATTCCAAGGCCACCGACATCCTCGCCAGCCAGGCGTCCCTGTCCGCCTTCCCCGACAAATCCGTGCTGTGGATCTGCGGGGGGCTTGCCAAAGGGGCCACGTTCGGCAAGCTGCTGCGCCAGTACGGAAAGAAGATCAAGGCAGCGGCGATCATCGGCAAGGACCGGTCACCGTTCGTCGAGGCGTTTGATGACGACGCCCCGGACGTGCCCTACGCGCAGATCCTCGCCGATGACGGGACCGAGGCACTGAGGCAGTCGATCGAGACGCTCATGGACCGTGCCGAGCCCGGTGACGTGGTGCTACTCGCCCCGGCCGCCGCCTCCATGGACCAGTTTCCCAATTACGTGGTGCGCGGTGACATCTTCGCACGTCTTGCCCGCCAGTGGGTCGACGACCATTCCGACGCCTCTGAGGCGCACAAGGCGCACAATGACGGTGGCAGTGACGGTGACGGTGATACGACGGGCCGCACGGACGTCTCCTCGGAGAGCGTATGGCGCGGCAGGTGAGATCCTCCTCCGACGGCGGCACGTCGCGCGGGTCCTCCTTCCAGCGCCCGAGCCTGTCGGAGCGCCGGGAGCAGCGTCGTCGCAAGAGCCAGGAGCAGCGGCTGCGAGACTCCATCATCACGTCCGCGGGTGTTCGACGTATCAGCGACATCGATGCCGACCGGCCCGTCCGCCGCCCGCGCAGGGGGCTTCTGGCGAGCATGCGCGACCCCGTGATCTGCTACTACAGTTTCATCATCTGTGTCGCCCTGCTGCTCATCCTCGGTATCGTGATGGTGTTCTCCTCCTCGTCGGTCGACCTCATCGCGGCGGGCCAGTCACCGTATTCCAAAGTCATCCGCCAGTGTCTCTTCGCCTTCGTCGGTGTGGTGTTCGCCGTCATGGCCGCCCATATTGATGTGGACGCCTACCGTCACGGTTCGTTCTTCTTCTTCCTCATCACCCTGTGCCTGCAGGGTCTCACCCTCACCCAGCTGGGGGCCTCGGCCGGCGGCAACTCGGGCTGGCTCGTGATCGGCCCGGTCAGCTTCCAGCCGGCGGAACTGCTCAAACTCTCGTTGTGCCTGTGGATGCCGTCGACCATCGTCGCCTCGCGCAACGCCCGACGTTACGGACGGGGCTTCATCGAGCAGCTCAAGCCCTTCTCGATCGCGCTGATCGGCCTCATCGCGGCCTTCGGTCTCGTCATGGCCGGCAAGGACCTCGGCACGGGTATCATCATCCTCGTCATCGGTGGGATCGCCCTGCTGTGCGGAGGGATCGACACACGTCTCATGGCCGGGGGTATCGCTGTTGTGGCGACAGCCGTCATCAGCGTCTTCGTCACCGGTTCGGGTAACAGGATGGACCGTATCCGCGCGCTCCTGTCGCACTGCCAGAGCGCCGACGACAAGCTCGGTGTCTGCTATCAGGTGATCCATGGCCGTTACGCGCTCGCCTCGGGCGGTTTCTTCGGTCTCGGGCTGGGTGCCTCTCGCGAGAAATGGAGTTATCTGCCCGAGGCGCAGAACGATTTCATCTTTGCCGTCATCGGGGAGGAGCTCGGTTTCGTCGGTGCGTTTCTTGTCATCCTCGCCTTCGCTCTCATCGCCTGGTTCCTGGGCAGGGTGGCATGGCAGATGCGCCCTCCCGCCGTCCCGGCGACGACCGCCGCGGCGAAGGACACCGATATCCGGCGTCAGTATGCCCGGCTCGTCCTCATCTGCATCCTGGGATGGATCTGTTTCCAGGCGTTCATCAATATCCTGGTCGTCCTGCAGATACTGCCTGTCATGGGTGTGCCGCTGCCGTTCGTCTCCGCGGGCGGGACGGCGCTCATCGCTTGTCTGACGGCGAGCGGATCGGCGACGGCGATGATGCGCGAGCAGCCGGAGATTTCCGCGGTCTTCCCGGCCAGAAGCGCACGGCGCCGTCGTGCGGCCCGGACCGCGGGTAATATCAGGCCGGGTAAGAACGAACGGAGGGACCACACTGATGGCATCGGACACGACAGACGGAATGGCAGGGTCATCTCCGGCAGGAATTCCCGCGGCTGACGTTGCGACAGCGGCAGGCCGGGCGGCCCGTGCCGCCACGACCGGCAGGGATACCGGCACACAGGGCGCCTTTCCGGTGAGCATCGTCCTCGCCGGGGGAGGCACGGCCGGACACGTCAACCCGCTCCTGTCCATCGCGGACCAGATCAAGACCCGCCGCCCGCAGGCACGGATCCGTGTGATCGGAACGGCGGTCGGCCTCGAGGCGGACCTTGTGCCGCAGGCCGGCTATCCGCTCGAGACCATCGAAAAGGTGCCGTTCCCGCGCAGGATCAACAAGGCGGCCCTCGCCTTCCCGGGCAAATGGCGTGCCGAGGTGGCGAAGGTCAGGACGATCCTGGCCGACGCGCAGGCGGACGCCGTGGTGGGTGTCGGCGGCTATGCGGCCGCACCGGCTTACCGTGCCGCGCGCACGATGGGGCTTCCGCTCGTCCTTCATGAACAGAATGCGCGGGCAGGGCTGGCCAACAGGCTCGGCGCCCGATGGGCGGACTTCGTGGGAACCTCCTATGGGTCCACAGGGCTGCGGCCGGGCCGTCACACTGTCATCGAGCACGTCGGGCTGCCGCTGCGGCCGGCCATCGCCGATGCCTGCGGAAAGATTGCGGCAGACCCTGCCGCCGCCCGCCTCGACGCGGCGCATCGGCTCGGCCTCGACCCGGACCGTCCCGTCCTCTTCGTCACGGGCGGTTCGCTCGGCGCGGTCAGTCTCAACACCGCCGTCTCCGGCGCGGCACGGGATCTTCTGGACCGTGGTGTGCAGATCGTGCATCTGACCGGCAAGAAGCGGTCGCACCAGGTGCTCGACACCCTCGCCGGTGCCGGCCTGTCCTCCCAGGTGTGCGGGCTCGGCCCGGACAGCCATGGGGAGGGTGATTACCATCTGGCCGAATATTTTGAGCATATGGAGCTCGCCTACGCCTGCGCGGACCTCGTCGTCTGCCGCTCCGGGGCCGGGACGGTCTCGGAGATCGCCGCTCTCGGCGTGCCGGCCGTCTATGTGCCGCTGCCCATCGGCAACGGGGAGCAGCGTTTCAACGCCGAGCCGGTCGTCGCCGCCGGAGGGGGCCTGCTCGTGCCTGACGCCGATTTTGACGCGGTCTGGGTGCGGGAGCATGTGCCGGTCCTTCTGGAAGACGCGGACCGTCTCGCCTGCATGCGTCAGGCTGCCTTCTCTTGGGGCATCCGTGACGCGGCGGACAGGATGGCCGACAGGATCCTCGCTCTCGCCGATGCCTACTATGCGGCGCATCATGCGTCCGACACACACTCTTCGGAAGGAGAGGACCGATGAGCGGACTTCGGCACACAGATCCATCTGCGCAGATGGGTCCTTCGACACACTCGCGGCAGACGCACTCGCCTGCGCCGTCGCCTCAGGAACGGCTGTGCCATCAGGACAAAAATAAGGGCGACGATGGTCTCGAGCCGCGCCCGCTGCCGTCCGACGACGCGCTCGCAGGACTCGGCCTGACCGATCTCGGACGGGTCTGGTTCATCGGTATCGGTGGCTCGGGCATGTCCGTCCTCGCCCTGCTTCTGCACGAGGAGGGAGTTGCCGTGGCGGGCAGCGACCGCGAGGAGTCGCATTACGCCCAGGAGCTGGAACAGGCCGGCATCCGCGTCGTCATCGGCCAGAAAGCCTCCAACATCCACGACGTGGACACAGTCGTCTGGTCCACCGCCATCCCCGCCGACCAGTGCGAGATGGCCGAGGCGCGCCGGCAGGGGCTGCGGCTCGCGCACCGCTCCGACATCCTCGCCCTGCTGCTGCGCACCCGCCGTTCCATCGCCGTGGCCGGCACGCATGGCAAGACGACCACCTCCTCGATGGCGGCCGCGATCCTCTCGTCCGTCGATCCTGACCGTGATGCGGCACAGATCCCTGACGCCGCGGCCCTCGCCGATCCAAGCTTCGCCATCGGCGGCTCGCTCAAGACCCCTGCCGGGGTCATCTCCGGGGGGCATGCCGGCAAGGGCGCCTGGATGGTCGCCGAGGCCGACGAGTCCGACGGCAGTTTCGCCAAGTATGATCCCACGATCCGCATCATCACCAACGCCGAGGGCGACCACCTCGACCATTACGGGACGGTGGACGCCTATCGCGACGCTTTCGCCCGTTTCGCGGCCCGAGGCGCCGGTATGGTCATCCTGTGCGGTGACGACGAGGGCGCCCGGCAGATCTACTCCCGCTTCGACGGCGGCCTCAAAGGCCGCACCCTCGTCTACACCACCGATCCGTCCGCCCTCACGGGCATGGGCGTGCCGGACGGGCATCTCGCCGTGATTTGCGAGGCACGGGAGATCGCCGATACCGGCACCGGCCCGTTCGGTGACGGCATCGACGAGGATGCCGCCGCACAGCTGCACGACGAGGCGCTCCGCCAGCCCGTCATGGAGGAGTTCACGCTCGGTCTGCCGACCGGCCTGCACGCGCATACCGACACCATCACGGTGGATGTGCCCGAGGCCTCACGGCATGTGCGACTGTGCGTGCCCGGGCTGCACAACGCCCGCAACGCGACCGCCGCGATCCTCGCCGCCGTGTGCGCCGGACTGCCCTTCGGCCAGGCCACGCGGCGTGCCTCCGACTTCCTCGGCGCCGCACGTCGTTTCGACTTCCAGGGCCAGGTGGACGGCATCCGCCTCTACACCGATTACGGGCATCATCCCACCGAGGTCGCCACTTTCCTCGCCGCGCTGCGCTCACGCTACCCGCACAGGGCGATCCGCGTCCTCTTCCAGCCCCACTCGTTCTCGCGCGTGAAGGAGTATGCGCCGCAGTATGCACGGGCGCTCGCCCTCGCTGATGAGGCGGTGCTTGTCCCTGTGTTCCCCGCCCGTGAGAGGCAGGAGGATTTTCCCGGCATCACCTCGGCCACCATTTTGTCCGCGGCACAGCAGACGGGTGACGCGCAGATGACAGACCGCGCGCAGGAAACACAGAACACCCAAGGAGCACAGGACACGCAGGGAGCTGACGGCACCGGGACGACACATGCCGGGGCCGGCCGTGCGGACCTCATTCTTGTGAATGGTCTCGCCGCCGGGGCCGACCGTCTCGTGGCCGACAGCCGTCCCGGCGACGTGCTCGCCACCATCGGTGCCGGCAGCATCGAACAGGACGACCCGCGCATCCTCGCCGCGCTCGCACGGCGTGAGGACGGACGGCGGCGATGACGCGCAGGAGATCGCCGTCAACACGGCCGCCGTCGCCGAGGCGGCCCCCGCGGACATCCTCGTCATCAGGAGGATTCGTCGACGCGCGGCGCCTCCGACCACAATCGAACCCGCTCGAGCAGGCGGTCGGGGACGAATCCGGCAGCCGTCTGGGGCTCGATCTGCCCGGTGCCGCCCTGCAGGCGCAGCGCCAGGCGGACGCCCGGCGCAAGCGTCGCCGCCACATCTGGGCCGGCATCGTCTCGGCCGTGGTGGCGCTGGTCATCGCCTCCGTCCTCCTGGTTCTCTATGCCCCGCCGTTCCGCGTCACAAGCGCGAGCGTCTCGGTGACCGGGACGAACAGGTGGGTCGACCGCTCATCGGTCGTGAAGGCCGCCGATCAGGCCGTCGACCGTTCCATCGCCCTCGTCGACACCACGGCGATCCGTCAGAAGGCCATGAAGGCGGGCGCGGTTTCCTCTGTCAGCGTCACCCGCAGTCTTCCCAACAAGGTCATGATCCGCGTCGTCCCGCTCGTCCCGCGTGCGATCCTCCATGACGGCAAGAACCGCTATACGCTCGTCGACGGCAACGGCAAGGTCATCTCGCACCTGTCCTCCAAAGTCAGCGGCGTACCGCTCATCGAGGTGCAGGACGCGACGGCGGGCACGGACAGGCCGATCCTGCGCCAGACGCTCGCCGTTCTGGCGGCGATGCCTTCCTCCCTCTCCAAGAGGATGGACAAGGTCAGCGCCGCGACGCGCGATTCGGTGACGACGGTCACGACGGACGGGTACACGGTCATCTGGGGCGACAGCCAGGACATGCGCCTCAAGAGCGCCATCGTCGAGCATCTGCTGGGCTCCTCCCAGATGGGCCAGAACAAGACGATCGACGTCTCCTCGCCGCAGAGGCCCGTGTTGAAGAACTAGGTGTGCCGTAGAGCCGTAGAAATAAGCAACACAAGAAATCACGTCCAGACGGAACAGGCGTTCCTGCGTTCCAGAGAGACACATTCCTGTGGGGCACGTTCCAGTGGGACACGTTCCAGGGAGACACGTTCCGGAGAGGCATGTTCCGGAGAGACAGACGTGCCGAAGACTGAGAAGGAGGGGTCATGCGCGTGGTGGCACAAAGGATCTCGTCGGCCTCGGTCGACGTGCCCCAAGAAGGCTGGCATCAGGAAATAGGGGAGGGGCTGCTGCTGCTTGTCGGCGTCGAGGACGGCGACGGGCCGGACCAAATCCGCTGGATCACCCGCAAGTTCGCTCATATGCGGATCTTCCCCGATGAGGAGGGGAAGATAAACCGCTCCGTCCTTGATGTCGGCGGTCAGATCCTCTCGGTCTCGCAGTTCACCCTCTATGCCTCCATCAAAAAGGGCAACCGGCCCGGGTTCACACAGGCGGGGGAGCCCACCCATGCCAGGAGGGTGTGGGAGGATCTCAACCGCGAATTCTCCGATGTGTGGGGCCTGACGGTGCGCACGGGAATCTTCGGTGCGGACATGCGTGTCAGTCTCGTCAATGAGGGGCCGACGACCATCATCGCCGACACGGACGAGCTGGGCGTGTGAGGAATCGTGTCTGCAGTGTCACACCTGGGAACGATCGCGTCCGATAGATTTTCGGGGATTTGGCGTGGCGTGTGATTTGGCGCGGCGTGTGGTTCAGCGCGGCCTGTTCTGCGTGACCGCCGAGGCGCGACGCGCGAGAAGATCGATCCGGTCGAGTTCCTTCTTCTGTTCCGGTGTGGAGGCAGGGGAGAAGCTGCCATAACGGTTGATGGCCGCCGTACGGATGAGAAAGTCGGCGATCCTCGGGTTCTTCGGCAGCAGCGGCCCGTGGCAGTAGGTGCCGATGACATTGGCCGTCCGGGCGCCCTCGGTACGGTCGGAGGCGTTGTTGCCCTCACCTTCAGGGACGGTCCCGAGCGGCCGGGTGGTGACGGAATCCTTGTCGATGGTCGTCTTGCCTGAATGGTTCTCATAACCGATGATCGTGCCGAAATCAGCGCACTGCTCGGTCACATTGCCGATGATGCGGTGCGTGCCACCAACCGTGGCGGCGTCGAACACTCCGATGCCGGGCAGGACGTCGCCCGACAGCGTGGTGAACGAGCGGCCGAACAGCTGGTAGAGGCCGCAGACCATGAGCATGGGCGTGCCTTCCCGGGCGAGGCCGCGCAGGGTGTCCGCCCTGCGGGCGAAATCTTTCTGGATGAGGCGCTGGCCCGAGTCCTGGCCGCCGCCGCCGAGCAGGAGGTCCGCGTGGTCAGGCCAGTCGTTACCCTGGTTGTAAAGATGGAGGACGGGCCGGTAACCGTACAGGCAGAGGCGGCGGACGATGACGGTGGTGTTGCCCGTGTCGCCGTAGATGTTCATGTCCCGCGGGTAGAGGCAGACGACGTCGATCGGACGGTCATCGTCTGTCTTCATGCCGTCCGTCGTCCCTGTCATTTCCGTCATTTCCGTCGTCATCATCAATCTCCTCTTCCGTCGTCTTTCCGGCAGTCTTGGTGATCCGTCCCTTACGCGCCGACGCCCGCGTCCGGGACGTCCGCCCTTTTGGCGAGCAGATGGCGGATGGCGAGCATGGCGGTATAGGTGCAGAAGATGCGTTTGGGACTGTGGGGATCCTCCGCGAGGAAATCGGCGAGGGCCGGTGACAGCTCCTGGCGGGTCTGTTCGACATGGATGCCGTTGTAGGAGAGGCGAAGCGCCATATCCCAGGCGCGCACGCCGGACACCATCGCCACACCGCCCTCGGCCAGCGGGGAGTAGTCCACATCCCACAGCCAGCTCATATCCCTGCTGTCCGCATAGTCGTCATTGATGGCGATCATCGTGCGCGTGCCCTTTTCCTGCGGTGTGCGCAGGGCGAGGCGGAATCCGGACGGATTTTTGACGAGGACGAGCTCGACGGGTGTGCCGTCGACGCTCAGGCTCTCCCCGCGGCCGAAGGCGGGCGTCACCGAGGAGAGCGCCCGCAGCAGCTCGGGTGCGCCACACGAGGCGAAGCGCCGGAAGCGTGTGAGCGCGGGTACCCTGAGCCGGGAGATGGTGTCAGACTTGTCAGTGAGCGCGGACGCGTCCGCGATGACGGCCCGGACGGCAGTGAGCGCGGCCGCCGCGTTGAACATGTTGTAGGCGCCGGTCACGTGGAGGAACACGGGACGGGTCCTCCCGTCGAACGTGTAGTCCGCCGAACCGGTGCGGATTGCGGAGAGGACGACATCCGCCTGTGGCAAGGATGCCGTCCGCCCGTTCTCCCGCGCACTGCCATCCTTCTTTTGTTCACCTTTCTCATGGCCACTTTGCGCAGGATCGTCCTGCTGCTCTGACGCGGAGTCTGATGGCCGGCCGGCGATGAACGTCGCATCACGCGGGGCGAGGCCGCTGGGCGTGCCTTCCTGCATGCGCGCGTCATCGGGGAAGAGCGAGCGCAGATCATCGGAGGCGAGGCCGAAATAGCGGACTTTGGCCGGTGGTGTGACAAATCGGGCGAGGGAACGGATGAGCCGGTCTTCCCGGTTGAGGATGACCGTTCCGCTCGTCGCGGCCGCACTATGGGCGAGCAGCCTTATGGTGGCGTCGATCTCCCCGAAGCGGTCCATCTGGTCGCGCAGCACGTTGAGCAGCACGGCATGGCGCGGGCGGATCTGCCGTACAAAGCGTACGGAGTAGGCCTCGTCCAGCTCGAGGACGGCGATGTCGGCATCGAGCCTGCCGCCCAGCGTGACTTTCGGCAGGAGCGAGCTGATGACGCCCCGCACGAAATTCGCACCCGTCGGATTGGTGAACACGCGCAGGCCAAGTTTTGAGAGGATCTGGGCGATCATCCGTGTCGTCGTCGTCTTGCCGTTCGTCCCGCTGACGAGGATCACGCCCAAGGGGAGCTGCCGGAGCGTGCGGACGAGGAACCCGGGGTCGAGGTGCTCCACCACCAGGCCCGGCAGGGAGGACCCGCCGCCGCGCAGCCGTGAGGCCGCACGCACGGTCTTTCCGACGAACGGGGCGATATGCTGCCGCACGCCATGCGAATCGGCCGCTCTGTCCGCGGCCTGACGCGCCGCTGCGTCCTGCCATGGCGACGATTCGAACGCGGTGAGCGACTGCTGTGCCATCGGTATGCCCTTTCTCCGTATCGATGCCGTGCGCATCGTCGATCATGGCCCGATCGTGCGCTCTGTGAGGGTGCCGGCCGCCGATCACTGATTGGTAGTGCGTACGGCCCGGCATTGCCTCTCGCCGGTGTCCGATACCGGTCGAATTCTACCGCATCGTGGCCCGCTCGCCGTCAGAACAGGTCGTCATCCCCGTCGCCCATGTCATCGTCCTCGTCCTCACTGTCATCGCCGAAGTCGAGGCCGTCATCGTCCTCCTCGTCCTCGTCCGCGAACGGATCGTCGAGGCCGTCATCCCCTTCGCCGTCACGGTTTTCCGAATCGGCGAGGGAATCGGCGAGGGAGAGGATCTGCCCGTCAAGCTCATCAGAATCCACAGGGAACTCGAAATCCATCCCTGAGCTGATCCGGTCGGCGACGAGCGCGGCGATGGCCTCCGCGTCGTCCGGATTATCAATATCGCCTTGGATCAGACTGAGCGCGTAATCTTCCAGCTCGCCTTTGTCCGACAGCATCATGGCTCCCGCCCCTTTCCCGACAGGCTTCCTTGCCATGCCGATGGATTGCTCCCACTGTACCTTTCAAAACAGTCGGAGGGCAGATGATCCCGGGTCCGATGGCCGTGCTGATACTGAAACCCGGACTGGTACCCGGGCTGGTACCCGGGCTCGTGCCTGATGCTGGAATATGGGTGTATCTCAGCACATCATCACGAATTGCGGGATATCAGCGCTGAGGCCATGTCTATCAACGGTTTTGGGCATGAAAAACGGTTTTGGGCATGAAAAAAGGGTTCCCGGATTTCTCTGGGAACCCTGCTGGTGGAGCCGCCGGGGATTGAACCCGGGTCCGATTGCCGAGCCCGCAGCCTTCTACGTGCTTAGTCAGCTGCCCTTTCGGGAATTTCTCTGCCCCCGGGCTGCCACTGACGGCACCACGGCGGGCACAGTCTCAGTAAAAGTCCCGGAACAGCCCTGCGACACGGCTGTTTCAGCAAGCTTCCAAAATGACGCCCATCATCCCCGTGAAAGCAGCAGGGAGTGGACGGAGTCGTGCGACCCGCTGGTTAAATCCTGGCGCGAGGCTCAGGCAGCGAGGGCGAACTCAGTGCGGTTAGATTTAGCACTTGTTCTTTGCGTGGAAACGTTTACGCGAGGATCCACGCCTTCGCGGCACGCTTCTCTGCGGCGAACAGACAACCGTCGAAACCAATCGGCCCCTTTTGATTTTGCAATCAGCCGTCACGGTATGACCGTGTGGGATCAAACCGCGACAAGCCACTACAATAGCGCTATCACCGCTGAAACGCATGCGCGACGGCTGCTTTCAGCTCTCGGCCGGAGCGTGTGCTGTCTTCTCACGTCCGAGGCGACCGAACACCAGTGGCAAGGTGGAATGCGACGCAGTCCTCACTTGTGCAGCCGTTCGCCCTCGATATCCTCGACGTTTGTGAAGCCTTCCGGTTCGAGCTGGAAGGTGGTGTGCTCGATGCGGATGGGGAAGTGGTCGC
The DNA here is from genome assembly GCA_040773385.1 of Aeriscardovia sp. GTDB lineage: Bacteria > Actinomycetota > Actinomycetes > Actinomycetales > Bifidobacteriaceae > Aeriscardovia. The sequence continues at coordinate 112,370 of JAXGWH010000001.1, forward strand.
GCACGCATGTCTGCAGCCGGCGAAGGATCTCCTCCTGCTCGTGCTGGCCGATACCGCGGGCGATGGTCACATGCGCGGAGAGCGCGACGAGGCCCGTGCGGATGGTGCTGATGTGCAGGTCGTGGACGGCGACGACGCTCGGCACGGAGGAGAGATGCCGGCGCACTTCCTGCGGATCGATCCCCTCGGGCACCTCGATGAGCAGCACGCGCACGGCGTGGCCGAGGATCTTCAAGGCCCGCGGGAAGATGAGGACCGCGATGACGGCGCCGGCCACGGCGTCGGCGCCGCCCCAGCCGGTCAGCCACATGACGAGGCAGCCGAGCAGCACGGCGACCGAGCCGAGCGCGTCGTTGCACACCTCGAGGAACGCGGCCTTCATGTTGAGGTTGTCGCCGCGCTGGGCGCGCAGCACGAAGAGCGAGGCGAGATTGGCGAGCAGGCCGATCGCGCCGAACAGGGCGAGCAGGGGCATGTCCTCCACGGGGTCGGGCTCGAAGAAGAGGCGGCGGACGGCCTCGATGATGGCGAAGATGCCCACGAGCAGAAGGACCGTCGCGGAGACGGCGCTCGTGAGGATCTCCAGCCTGTCCCAGCCCCAGCTGCGCCGCTGCGTGGGCTTTTTGGACATGAGGACGGCCGTGGTGAGCGAGGCGGCCAGCACCGCAAGATCGGTGAGCATGTGCGCGCAGTCCACGCCCAGCGCGAGGGAGCGGGTGATGACCGCGCCGACCACCTCGGCGATGAAGATGATGAGGTTGAAGCAGAACGTGGTCGCGAGCCTGCGGGCATGCCCTTTGGCGTCGGCCGCGGAATTGTGGTCCGCCCGCCGTCCTTGATCGTGGGCGCGTCCCTGATCGAACTTCTGATCGAGTTTCTGATCTGATTGCGTCATATCCGGCCTGCTTCCCTTCGGTCGATCCCACCTACGATGGTATCCGTCGAAACCGTCTGTCACCCCGGGGTGCGGGCCGGTGGAACAAGCTGTGACGGCCGTGTGGGGAATGGCGGTGATGCCCGTTAGCCCAGCCGTGCCCAGCGGATGAGGTTCTTGACGGCGGCGGTGTGCGGCGGCCCGTTGAAGACGCCGATCTGCAGGTCTTTGCCGTCTTTGGAGCGCAGATCCCGCACGGACGGGTTCCCGCTTTGTCCGAGCCGCAGCGCGTAGGTCCTGATGGCACCCTTGCCCGCTTTGTTCTGGGTCTCGCTCCCGGTGGCGTAGCGCATCCCGGCGTACCGCACGCCGGCGGCCGACGCGGCCTTTTCCCCGGCATAGGCATACACGTCGGCAAGGTAGCCCAGGCCGGCGAGCTTCTTCATCACAGGCGCGGTGGCGACCACCACGTCAAGACTGCTCGAGGAGGCGTCGACGCGCAGTTTGACGGACGTCTGGCCGGAGTAGGCGTAGGTCGCGTCCACCCGCACCGGGTCGGTGGCCAGATGCGCTGCCTGTAGTGTCTTCTGCAGCCCGGTCGCCTGCTTCGGGCCGAGCACGTCGGCGAAGGAGACGACCTGCAGGCCCGTCTTCTTCTGTTTGGACGAGACGACCGAGGTGACAAGGGAGATCACGAGCACGACTGCCAGAAGAATGCCCACAATCGGCCAGAGGAACTCCTGGCGGAAGTAGACCGCCTTCTCGCGACCGCGCAGACGGCGGAAACGGGCGAAACGGCCCTCCTCCGGTTTTTTCGAGCTGGCGCTGAGCGCCTCGATCGTCTCGAGCTGCTCCCGCGTCAGGGTCGCGGAGGAGGGCCGTTCCCGATCGGACCGTTTCGATCGGGACGCCTGCTGCTGTTGTTGTTGTTTTGGCTCGCCGGCGTCTGATCCGTCGGTATCCGGATTGTTTGACGTCATCGGCTCAGTGCTTCTGGACCGACGCGGAGGCCGATGTCTGCTGCTCGCTGACGTAATCGTGGATCTCGGCAGGGTAGTCCGGCCAGGCGCCGTTCTGTGTGCACACGTAGGCGGCGGTGTTGACGGCCTTGCGATGCGCGGCCTTCTGGGACTCGCCCTTGAGCTCGCTGATGGCGAACGTGCCGGAGAAGGCATCGCCCGCACCGACCGTGTCGACCACGCTGACCTTCGGGGTGGCGAACTTCGTTGTCTCCTTGTCGGAGACGACGATGGAATACTCCGAGCCCGCGGTGAGGATCACATAGTCGAGGTGATAGGTCGACAGGAACCAGCGGCAGGCGGCCTCGTCGCCCGCGGGGATCGGGAACATCGTGCGCAGCAGGACGAGCTCGTCATCGTTCATCTTGAAGACGGTGGCCTCATCGAGCAGCTCGTCGATGAGCTCCTTCGAGTAGAAGTGCTGGCGGATGTTGATGTCGAAGTATTTGACCGCGCCTGGCTTCGCATCGCGCAGCAGGGCGAGGATGGTCTCACGCGACTCGGGGTTGCGCAGCGCGAGTGTGCCGAAGCAGATGGCGTCGGCTGTGGAGACGAGGTCAGAGAGGTCGTGGTTGAGACGGATGTGGTCCCATCCCACGTTCTCGGTGATCGTCCACTGCGGTACGCCGTTCTCGTCGAGCTTGGCATGCGTGGTGCCGGTCGGATAGCTGTTGTGCTGCAGGATCGCGCTGATGTGGTGGCTGTGGACCGCACCGGCCAGCTCATCGCCGAGCTGGTCGTTGCCCACCGCGGAGATGGCATAGCCGTCGCCGCCGTTCATCGTGGCATGGTAGACGAAGTTGGTGGGGGCGCCTCCCGCACGCCTGCCTGAGGGGAGCATGTCCCACAGGATCTCACCGATGCTGAGCACGACTGGTTTGTTCTCCATGGCAATTCCTCCAGAATAGGGTGATCGTCCACTTCTATTTATTACTCTTCTCAGGCCGGGAGCGCACCTGTACCGCACCATGATTTTTTGGACAGGCGGGGGTGTCCGGCCGGGATCTGCGGGACGGGCGGTGGTGACGTCAGCGGCGGCGGTGACAGCAGAGGCGGTGACGGGCACGGTATGGGCGAAGGCGGCGAACAGAAAGACAGGAGGGGGAGGCGGGAAGAAGGGATGGGCGGGGATCACCGAGAGAAACGAATTAGTTAAACCATTTGACAAAGTACCCTGATCGGTCGCACAATGGGGATGTCACCCAAAGGCGGCCGCCGCCAGAGCGGCGGCGCGTACAACGATGTGCAAGGAGCACCAATGGCAGATCTGTGGGACATCGACAAGATCCCGTTCGCGGGCCACGACAAGGGCGTCAAGGAAGGCCTCGGCTTCCATTACTACGACCCTGAGCGCGTGGTGGCCGGCAAGAAGATGAAGGACTGGCTGCGTTTCGCCGTGGCCTACTGGCATTCCTTCACCAACACCCTCAACGACAACTTCGGCGACGGCGCCGCCCAGCGCCCGTACTACGGCAAGTACTCCGACCCGGAGGACCAGGCGCTCTGCCTCGTCGACTACGCCTTCGAGTTCATGCAAAAGCTCGGCGCCGAGTACTTCTGCTTCCACGACCGCAACGTCGCCCCGCAGGGCGACACCCTCCGCGAGACCGACCGCAACCTCGACAAGGTCATCGACAAGATCGAGGAGGACATGAAGTCCACCGGCATCAAGCTGCTGTGGAACACCTGCGACACGTTCACCGACGTGCGCTTCGTGCGCGGCGCCTCGACCGCCCCGAACCGTCAGATCTTCGAGTATGTGGCCGGCCAGCAGCGCAAGTCGCTGGAGATCGCCAAGCGCCTCGGCGCCGAGAACTATGTGTTCTGGGGCGGCCGTGAGGGCTGGGAGTCCATCTGGAACACCGACGTCAAGCGCGAGCAGGAGCACATGGCGGAGTGGTTCCGCATGTGCCATGACTACGCCACAAGCATCGGCCTCGACGCGCAGTTCCTCATCGAGCCCAAGCCGCAGGAGCCGACCACCCACCAGTACGACTGGGATGTGGCCACCGCGCTCAACTTCTGCAAGACCTATGGCCTCGACTTCTTCCGCATCAACATCGAGGGCAACCATGCCAACCTCGCCCGCCATTCTTATGGCGAGGAGGTCCGCACCGCGGTCGACGCCGGCAAGCTCGGCTCGCTCGATGCCAACCAGGGCAACAAGTTCGTCGGCTGGGACATGGATGAGTTCCCGGTCGACCTCTACGACACCACCCAGGTGATGTGGGAGGTCATGCGCGCGGGCTCGATCGGCCCCCACGGCGGTCTCAACTTCGACGCCAAGCCGCGCCGCACCTCCTTCACGGCGGAGGATCTGTTCCGTGCGCACATCGCCGGTATGGATTCCTATGCCGCTGGCCTGCTCGTGGCCGACAAGATGCACCAGGACCACTTCATCGAGGATCTGTGGGCCGACCGTTACAAGAGCTGGGACACCCCGCTGGGCAAGTCCATCGAGGCCGGTCACGAGACGCTCGAGTCGCTCGAGAAGGGCGTGCTCGACGTGCCGGAGAAGGAGCTCGTCGCGGGCAATGAGTCCGACCATCTCGAGTCCGTCATGGCGACCATCAACAACTACATGGTCAAGGCTCTGGCAAATGCCTGAGACGACAGGAATCCTCTGATACTGATTTGAGATTATGAGGATTCCTCTTCAGGTGGGTGCCCGTCGTTGTGATGGCGATGGGCACCCGTCCCATCATTTCCCTTTCGGGGCGGTCCTGACAGCCGCCCTTTTTCTTTTCTCATTTCAGATCCGATTTGTCGTCGGTACTGTTGTCTCTATCGTCGTGATCATGAGTGGTTTTGTCCGGAGGAATCGCATGACACAGAACACAGACAGAAAAAATTCAGGCAGGAAATCAGAAAACCACCGGGACCTGCCCTCCAGCACCGTCGAGCATGTCTCGATCGACGACCCTCCGCAGGATCTCGACGCGCTCATCGAGCAGTATGACGATGTGCGCGCCCTCTTTGCCGGCGAGTGGATGCGGTACCGCACATCACAGATTCTGCCGCGGCTGACCGCCCAGACCCAGGCGACATGCGCCCGCATCAACAGCATCTATTTCGACGATACCGCCGAGGCCGTCCGCCTGTTCCAGCGGTTGGTCCCCGGCGCGGGGGAGGGCGTCGACTTCCGCCCGCCCGTCAGCCTCGACTACGGCATCGGCCTGACCATCGGGGAGGGCACGTTCCTCAACTGCGGCTTCCTCATCACCGGCGGCGGGCGCGTCACCATCGGCAGGCACTGCCTCATCGGCTCGCGCTGTTCCATCTACACACCCAACCATGCCCTCGCCGCTGTGCCGCGCCGCCAGGCATGGGAGCGCACGAGCCCCGTCACCATCGGCGACAACGTGTGGCTCGGCGGCTCGGTCACCATCTGCCCAGGTGTGCATATCGGTGACAATTCGGTGATCGGCGCGGGTTCCGTGGTGGTGAAGGATATCCCGGCGAACGTGGTCGCCGTGGGAAACCCATGCCATGTGGTCAAACAGATCCCTGAGGAGGATGACGGCGGGGCGGCCGTGCCGGAAGAGGGCTGAGACCGTCATCCTTCTGACCGTCGTCGGGCAGGCAATCCTGACCGCCGCACGGCAGGAATAAAAATGGGCCTCTTCGGGAATCAACCCGAAGGGGCCCTGTCGTCGTCAGGACGAGGACGTCTCAGGCACGCCAGCAGGCATACTGCTCGTAGACCTTCTGGCCTTCCTCGACGGATTCAGGGTCGGCGGTGTACGTCTCCTCGATTGTGCGCTGCCACACCGGCGGCTTGGCCTTTCCGGAGAGCACCCACGCGGCCTGGCGGGCGGCGCCGATCGCCACATACTCGTCGGTCCTGGGCAGCTCGATGTCCATGCCCCAGATGGCCGGGCCGAGCCGGCGCACGGCAGGCGACTTTGCCCCGCCGCCGATGAGCAGCAGATGTTTGATCGGCACGCCGAGTCGGCGCAGGTCCTCCAGGCCGTCGCGCTGCGAGCACAGCAGCGCCTCCACGAACGCGCGCGCGACATTCTCCCGGGTCGTGTTCGCCAGCGTCATCCCCTCAAGGCGGCCCTGCGCGGTCGGGCGGTTCGGTGTGCGCTCGCCGTCGAAGAACGGGATGAGCGTGACGCCCTGCGCACCGGCGGGGGCGGAGAACGCGAGGTCCGCGAGCTCGTCATAGCCGACGCCGAGCAGATGGCAGCCGGCGTCGAGGATGCGCGAGGCGTTGATCGTGCAGGCCAGCGGCACGAACCGGCCGGTGAGGTCGGCGAACCAGTTGATGGCGCCCGTCTCGTCGTAGGCCTCCGTATCGCTGATGGCCGCCGCCACACCGGACGTGCCCAGCGAGACGGACACGTCTCCCGGCACCATCGACAGGCCGAAGCTCGCCGTGGCGTTGTCGCCGCCGCCGGGGGAGAGCACGCAGCCGCCCTCCACGTCCGCACCGGCCACGCGGGAATCAGCGAGCCCTGCCTGCTCGTGCGGGCCGAGCACCTTCGGTAGGATGACGGCGTCCGCGTCGGCGGTGCCGCCGAGGGCGAGTTGGAGCAGGTCACGGCGGTAGACATTGTTGACGGGATCAAAGTAACCGGTGCCCGAGGCGTCGGAGCGGTCGGTCACAAGGTGGGAGAGCGCCTTCCTGCCCTCCTCGGCGCTGTCCGCCGGGCCGTAGCCGGCGATGCGCCAGGTGAGCCAGTCGTGCGGCAGACAGATCGCCGCGATCCTGCGGGCGTTGTCCGGCTCGTTCTGTGCGACCCAGGCCACTTTTGTGATGGTGATGGAGCTGATGAGCGAGGTGCCCACAGCATGCACCCACGCGCTGATGCCCGCGGCGTGGACGGCCTTCCCGTCGGCACCCTCGCCCGCGACTTTCCGCCCGAGGGCGTCGATGAGCGCGTCCGCCTGCGGGGCGGAACGGATGTCGTTCCACAGCAGGGCGTCGCGGATCACACGGCCGTGGTCGTCGAGCAGGACCATGCCGTGCTGCTGGCCGCCGACGCCCAGCGCCGCCACATCGTCGAGGCCCCCTGCCTCCTGTGCGGCCTTTTTGAATGCCGTCCACCAGTGTTCCGGGTCGATGCTCGTGCCGTCCGGATGGCGCGCCGTGCCGATGCGCACGAGAGCGCCGGTGTCCGCATCGGTCACGCGGACCTTGCACGACTGGGTGGAGGTGTCCACCCCGGCCACGAGCTGTGTCATGATGTCTCCTTTGACGATGTCTTCGACGATGTCACGGTGGTGTCCCGTCCCGGTCGTCCTGGGTGATGCACGATGACGGGGCATCGCGTGCGAGCCCGGGTTCCGGACCAGGACGGTGACGTTTGTCCTGCCGCGTATCCTCGGCCGTGCGGCGGGCTGATCAGGCGTGCCGCCGGTTTTGTGCCATACTTGATTAGTTTAACGCTTTGACTAAATACAGGGCAACAGACCACGAAAGGGCGGACAAACGATGATCAAGGCTGATCAGGACTCGTTGCGGGACCACAATCTCTCTCTGCTGCTGGGAACGCTGCTCGGCCAGGGAAGACCGCTCAGCCGGGCCGAGCTCGCCAAGAGGACGGGTCTGACGAAGGCCACCGTCTCCCTGCTCATCGCGCTGCTGCTGCGTACGGGGGTGCTGACCGAGCTTGCCCCCGATTCCGCCTCGGTCGGACGTCCCTCACGCCCCCTTGGGATCGCCCCGACATCATTGTTCGGCGTGGGGCTGCAGGTCAACACGGATGGCTACGGCTACAGCCTCATCCGTCTCGATGGCCGCACGCAGGCCAGCACCTGGGTGGGTCGCGATATGGAGGGCGTCCGCCCCGAGGAGGTCTTCTCAGAACTGTCAGGACTTGTGCTCCCGTCGGTCGAGACGGCCGAGAGGCAGGGGATGCGCATGGCCGGCGCGGCGATCGGCCTGCCCGGTCTTGTCGAGGACGGCAGATGGCTGCTGTCCGCACCGAACCTGGGGTGGGGGCGGTGCGATCTGCGGCAATTCCCGCTCATCCGCGATCTGGACGTCACCGCCGCCAACGAGGCGAACCTTGCCGCCATCTCGCAGATCCCCGGCTATGCGACGCCCGCCGTCGGCGACGAGACCGTCGGGCGGGACTCCTCATTCCTGTATCTCTCCACCGACATCGGCATCGGCGGGGCGATCGTCGAAGACGGCCGTCTGTACACGGGCGGACGTGGCTTCGCCGGGGAGTTCGGCCATCTCAGCGTCGACATGGACGGGCCGTTGTGCGCCTGCGGCCGGCACGGGTGTCTCGAGATGTATGCCGGGCGCCGGGCGCTTGTCGAGGGCGCCGGCATCGCCGCGCATGGCGCGAGCGCCCAGTCGGTCAACGCACGCCGGCTCGTCGCGGCCTGGAAGGCGGGCGATCCTGCCGCGCGGGAGGCTTTGGACCGTGGTCTGCGGGCGATGGAGTCGGCACTCGTCTCGCTCATCAATGCTACGGACATCCCCACCGTTGTCCTCGGTGGGTTCTGGACGAATTTCGATGAGGGTTTCGCGAGCGATATCGAGCGGAATCTGCAGCGTTCCGTCCTCGCCGGCCCGCACCAGAAGGTCATCGTCCGGCTTGCCGGGAGGGGAGGCCATCCAGCGCTCGCCGGGGCGGCCCGGCTCGGGCTGCGACGGTTCGTCGAGCATCCCGCGGCCCTGCTCGCCGCCATCGAGGACGGGGCAGGATCGGGGGAAGTGCCGGCGGGCTCCGACGACGACAGATCCGCCCGCCGGTGAGACGCCCGCTGTGATGTGGGATGTCCCGGTGGTGTCAGGCACTCTGTCGTCACCGGGACATCCACTGAACGTCAGGCGCCCCGTCGTCACCAGAATGCCAGGCGCCCCGTCGTCACCGGGCGGAGGAGCCGTCCCAGCCTTCCGCAGGACCGGGATCGCCCTGCAGATCGGAGAAGAAGAGCGTGGGACGGTTGCCGTCGGCATTCGCGGGCTGGGCGAGCCAGTGCTCATAGACCGCCAGGCGGCTCGCCGTCTGCACGGCCAGAGGTTCGGGCAGACGGTCACGGTCGAACCAGCCCGAATCCGTGTTCTCGTGGTCGCCGATGCCGGGGTCGGCGTTGCCTGCCGGCCGCAGTGAGCAGGCGAAGCAGTGGTCCATGTACTGGGCGTGGTCCCCGTTGGCGTAGACGAGCATGCGCGGCAGGGAGTTGACGCTCACGAGCGCGTCGACGACGACATCGACGCCCGTTTCCTCTTTCACCTCGCGGATGACCGTGTCGGCCGGCTGCTCGGTCGGCTCGTTCACGCCGGCGACGAAAGCCCACATCCCGGTGTCCGCGCGGCGGGCGAGCAGGAACCTGCCGTCCGCGTCGCGCACGACCGCGGTCACACCGGCCAGCCACAGAGGGTCGTGGCCGAGCTTTGCGCGTGTGCGCAGGATGAAATCAGGCGTCGTCATTGATGGATCGACCCCCGGCTCACTTCTCGTCGGTCACAGGGACGGTGTCGGCCACGCTGTGCTGACGCTGGTCGGCGATCCACGCCTCCACGTCCTCCGGCTTGCTCGGCACGTACGGCTTGGACAGCCACACCGGACCGTCCTCGGTCACGAGAACGTCATCCTCGATGCGCACGCCGATGCCGCGCATCTCCGGCGGGACCATGAGATCGTTCTTGCGGAAGTAGAGGCCCGGCTCGATGGTGAAGACCATGCCCGGTTCGAAGGTGCCGCCCTGGTACTTGTCGAAACGCGCCTCGGCGCAGTCGTGCACGTCCAGGCCCAGGTGGTGGGCCACGCCGCAGGCATGCCAGCGGCGGTGCTGCTGGCCCTGCGGGCTGAGCGCCTCCTCAAACGGCACTTTGAGGATGCCCCACTCGTGCAGGTCCTCCGCGAGCGAGCGCATGCACGCATGGTGGATGTCGGAGTACGTGCCGCCCAGTTTGACGGCCTTGAAGCCGGCGAGCTGTGCCTTGAGCACGGCGTTGTAGACCTTGAGCTGCACGGGGCTGAACTTGCCGTTGACGGGGAAGGTGCGGGTCACGTCGGCCGAGTAGAGGCCGGTGGACTCCACGCCCGCGTCGATGAGGACGAGCTCGCCGTTGTGCACGCTGTGCGTGTTGCGCATCCAGTGCAGGGTGGGCGCATCCGGGCCGGAGGCGATGATCGTGTCATAACCCAGGCCGTTGCCCTCCACGCGGGCCACGGCGTTGAACGCGCCCTCGAGGATGCGCTCGCCGCGCGGCTGGTCGATGGCCGAGTCGAGGTGGCGCAGGATGTTGTCGAAGCCATGGCGGGTCGCGCGGATGGCATCGGTCAGCTCCCTAACCTCGAGCTTGTCCTTGAACATGCGCTGTTCTGCGGCGAACTGGTGCAGCTCGTCGTCCTTGGCGATGTTGCCGGACAGATCGGTGAAACCGCCCTGCTCGCGGATGGCCTCCACCAGACGGGTGAGCGCCGGGTCGGCCTCCTTGATGACGCGCAGCGGGGTGCCGCCGCGCTCGGCGGTGACATTCATGGCGATGAAGCTCGTCAGCTCGGCGATCGGCCGGGTCTCGAGCCCGGTCATCGTGGCGAACTCGTTCACGCCCGGGCGCGCGCCTACCCAGTACTCGCCGTAGTGGGCGGAGCGGAAGAACTCCGGGGTGTCCTTGTCGTAGCGCTGGTGCACGAACAGGATTGGCGTGTGGCCGTCATCGTTCGGATCGAGGACGAGCACCGCGCCGTCCTCGTAGTCCTCGCCCAGGCCCGTGTAGTAGGCGAAGGTGGTGTCGGGGCGGAACATGTAGTCGCAGTCGTTGTTGCGCACCTTGGCGCGGCCGGCGGGGATGATGAGCCTCTCGCCGGGGAACGCCGAGGAGAGCTTGGCGCGGCGGGCGGGCGTGTATTTGCTCGACTCGAGGGGCTTGACGTCCATCTTCTCGTCGGCCCAGCCCTGGGTCATGAAGGTGCGGAAGGTCTCGGAGTTCGGCCGCAGGGAACGGTTGTTGACGCGCTCGGAGATCGGGCGCTTGTCCTGCTGATTATCAGCCATATCGGTCCTTTCATCGAACATGGACGGTGGTGCCCATCCTACGGCAGGGCAGTGCCGGTTTTCTGGATTCTGCCTGTTCTCTGCCGTGTCCGGGCACTGGCCGGATGCATCAATGGCCGTATGGTTTCGTCTGCGTCACATCGGCCTGTTCATGATCAGATCGGTCTGTGGGTCATGGCCGACCTGGAAGGTGTGCCGGCCGACGAGGGCGAAGCCTTGCGAGGCGTACAGGCGCTGGGCGGGGACGTTGCCCTCCCACACGCCCAGCCACATCGTGTCCGCGCCGGCCTTGTGTGCCTGCTTCTCGGCGAAGCCCATGAGCGCCTTGCCCAGACCGCGGTGTTTGAAGGCAGGGATCACATAGAGCCGCTCGATCTCGAACGCGCCCGGGTGCCGCATCACCGGGTCTGACAGCGCTGCGCCTTGGTTCTCGTCGAGCCAGGTGTTGAGCTTGAGGTAGCCGGCGAGTTTGCCGTCGGCGAGCAGGAAATAAAACGCCGAGCCGGCAGTCTCCACCTGCCGGCGCAGCTCTGACGGGCTGTAGGCGTCGTCCAGATACGCTTCCATATCGTCGGCGCAGGTGATGTGGATGAACGTGTCGTAGAACGTCCCCCGGCTGACCTGCGAAAGCACGCGGACATCACGCGGATCGTCCGTGACTCGATGGAAATCGATCGTTCCCCCGAAGCGTTGGTGGCGAGGCTCCTGGGGCACGGCGTCACCTGTGAGACTTGCGCTCTGGGCGGCGTTCTGTGGGGTCGCCTCATTTTTCTCACTGTCAGGGTCCGTCATGATGCCCTCCTCCTGGCCGATCGGTCATGCTTTCCGGTCACTTTTCGGCCATGCTTGTGGCGACCGCTGTCGTTGTTGTCCGATTATCCCAGACGTGGGGGAGCAGGATGGCCGGCGCGGCCCGCCTCAGCTGTCGGCGGGGCCGCGGATAGGGTGTGACGACTAGGCTTAGGAAGGTTGGCGCAGGCCATGGCAGCGGCCAGTGCGCACAGTCTGCACAGCCGGTCCGCAACAGCCGGTCGGCACAATCGGTCCGCACAGTCGGGAGGGGGAGCGCATGTCACTGGAACATCCGTCACGCACGAAGGGTGAGACGATGAGGCGCGTCTACGAGGAGATCCTCTCGCGCGCCCCCGAGCACAAGCCCCAGCCGAGCATCGAGCGCATGGCCCACATCCTCGACCTGCTCGGCCACCCCGAGCAGTCGTTCCGCGTGGTGCACATCACCGGCACCAACGGTAAGGGCTCCACCGCCCGCATGACCGAGCGGCTCCTGCGTGCTTACGGCCAGCGCACCGGCCTGTATACGAGCCCCCACCTCGAGCGCGTCAACGAGCGCATCTGCCTGGACGGCGAGCCCCTGAGCGACGAGCGCTTCATCGACACGTACAACCAGGTCAAGGACTTCGTCGATATGACCGACGCGTGGTCGGCCAAGCGTGGTGGGGAGAAGATGAGCTTCTTCGAGGTGCTCACCGCCATGGCCATCTGGGCCTTCGCCGACGCCCCCGTCGACACCGCCGTCGTGGAGGTGGGAATGGGCGGACTGTGGGACGCCACCAACGTGCTCGACGGCGACGCGTGCATCATCGGGCCTGTGGGCATGGACCACATGCAGTGGCTCGGGGACACCGTCGAGAAGATCGCCACCGAGAAGGCCGGCATCATCAAGAAGAATTCGACCGTGATCGTCGGCCCCCAGTCCAAGGACTCGGTGAGGAAGATCATCGCCGACAAGGCGCACGCCACCCCCGGCACCACCCTGCTGCGCGACGGCCAGGAGCTCGAGGTGGTCTCCCGCACCCCGGCCGTGGGCGGCCAGATCGCCACCCTGCGCACCCCCAACGGCGTCTACACGGACGTGCCCGTCAAGATGTTCGGCGAGCACCAGGCCCACAACGCCCTCGCCGCGCTCGCCGCCTGCGAGACGGTGCTGCCCGTCAACGGCGCCCTCGACGCCAAGATCGTCGAGGAGGCGTTCGGCTCGGTGAGCGTGCCCGGGCGCGTGGAGGTCATCCGCCATTCGCCCACGATCATCCTCGACGGCGCGCACAACCCCATGGCCGCCCAGGCGCTGCGAAAGACAATCGACGAGAACTTCGCCATGAAACAGGTGGTGGGCATCGTCTCCATGATGAAGGACAAGCAGGTCGAGACAGTCCTGGGCATCTGGGAGCCGCTCATGAGCCAGATCGTCGTCACCCAGAACTCGGAGACAAACCGCGTCATGCCCATCGACGATCTCTATAAGATCGCCTGCAGCGTGTTCGGCCCCGACCGTGTGTACAAGGAGCCGCTCATGCCCGATGCCATCCAGAAGGCCGTCGACCTGGTGGATGTGGACGACGAGACCGGCCTGGGCTACGGGCACTGCGTGCTCGTCACCGGCAGCTTCGTCACCGTGGGCGACGCGCGTGAGCTGCTCGAGGTGAAACAGGATCCCAGACTGCTCAAACCGGTGGGCGAGCGCGTGGCCAAAAATAAGCGCGGCGGCTCCGCCCAGGACTGACGCCTGCGGGACGCCACCGGAACACCATCACTGGAACGCTGGACGCGCATGTATCTCAAAGAACTGACACTGCGGGGGTTCAAATCGTTCGCCAACCCCACCACCCTGCGCTTCGAGCCGGGCATCACCGCCATCGTCGGGCCCAACGGCTCGGGCAAGTCGAACATCGTCGACGCGTTCGCCTGGGTGATGGGCGAGCAGGGCGCCCGTGCGCTGCGCGGCTCGAGCATGGAGGACGTCATCTTCGCCGGCACCGCTACGCGCCCGGCCATGGGACGCGCCCAGGTGAGCCTGACGATCGACAACTCCGACCACGCGCTCGACATCGACTACGACGAGGTCACCCTCACCCGCACGATCTATCGCAGCGGCGGCTCCGAATACGCCATCAACGGCTCGGACGTGCGCCTGCTCGACGTGCAGGACCTGCTCTCCGACGCCGGGCTCGGCCAGCAGATGCATGTCATCGTCGGCCAGGGCCAGCTCTCGCGCATCCTCAACTCCGACCCGCAGGGTCATCGCGCCATCATCGAGGAGGCCGCGGGAATCCTCAAGCACCGGAAACGCAAGCAGCGCTCGCTGCGCCGCCTGTCCGCCGCCAAGACGAACCTCGACCGTCTCGATGACCTACTCGGTGAGATCGACCGGCAGATGAGGCCCCTCGCACGTCAGGCCAAAGCCAGCCGTAAGGCCGACGCCGTGCGTGCCATCGCCCGCGATGCCCGCGCCCGGCTGCTCGCCGATGATGCCTCGCAGCTGCTCGAACAGCGGGAGAAGACCATACGGCAGCTCGAGCAGGCTCGTTCCGACCTGCGCCAGCAGCGCGTCGATCTCGCCCGGCTCAAAGTGCGCATCGAGGATATCGAGACGCACGGCGCCGGCGCCGACCCCCAGCTGGCACGGCTGTCCGAGAGCGCGCATCATCTCACCCTGCTCGACGGCCGGTTCGAGTCGCTCGCCGATCTCGCCGGCGAACGGGCGCGTGCCGCCGCCGACGAGCTCGGCCGGCTCGAAGCGCGGCCGCTGTCCGACCCGGACGTGCTTTCCGCCCGTGCCGATGAGCTTGCGGGTGATCTCACGCGTGCCATGAAGCAGCGCGAGCAGGCCGAGCAGCGTCAGCAGGAGGGGACGAAGGCGCGTGCGGACGCCGAGTCGCGCCTCGCCTCACTGCGCCAGACGCTCTCACAGCTGCGCCAGACGCGTGCCGAGCATGAGTCGCAGATCGGCCGGCTCGAACAGCTGCTCGCCGGCCAGAAGGCGGCGATCACAGCCTATGACCAGCGGCTTGCCGACACGCACAGGCGCGGCGAGGATGTCTCCGAGCGGCTCAAAAGCAACCAGCAGGAGGTGGCGCGACTGTCCGCCCAAGGCACCGCCGAGGACGCGGGTCTTGCTGAAAAACTCGATGCCTGCAGGGCACAGTTGTCCGATCTGGCTGACGAGCTGGCTACGGCACGCACCGCCCGAACCGATCTCGACAACCGGCGCATCCGCCTGACCGCCCGGTCCGAGGCGCTCGGCGACACGATCCGCTCCCGTCACGAGGGCACCTCGCTCGCCTCGGCGGAAGGAGTGAGCCCGCTCGGCCCGCTCTCCGAGCAGATTCGCGTGGCCGACGGCTGGGAGGAGGCGCTCGCCGCCGCGCTCTCCACGTTCTCCGACGCGCTCGTGCTGGGCTCGCCCGACCAGATCCCCGCCGCGCTCGCCGCCGCCCGCGCGGACAAGGCCGGACGCACCGCCGTCCTCGCGCCCAGTGACGCCGGCCCGTCGGCTGTCGCCGCGAGCTCCGGGGGCAAGGCTGTATCCGACGGCTCTGAGATGATCGCTGATGAAAAAAATGCCCCGCACGCTCCCGCCGACGGGGAGGTTGTGCCGGCCATCGGCCTGATCGCGCCGCTGGGCGAGGATTCACACGCAACCGATTCTCACGGGGCAGATCCGCATGGCAAGAATCCTGACCAACACAGCGATGCGCGAACAGATCAGCAGACAGATCAGACGGCCGAGGTCTCTCAGGGCGTCGTCCGGTCCCTGGCCGTGCTGCTGGACGGCGTGGGCGTCACGCAGGACGCCGACACGGCATTCGACGCGTGCCGCACGGGTGAATGGGCGCGTGTGGTCACCAAGGCGGGGGAGATCGTCACCCCCGCCGCCGCCGTCACCGTCACGCTCGGCGCCCCGAGCGATCTCGCCCTCGTCGCCCGCCGCAACGCCGCCGACAAGCAGGCCGCAGCGCTCGCCGCGCAGATCGGGGAGGCCGACCGGCATATCGCCGAGCTGACACAGCGCCGTGATGTCCTCCGTTCGCAGATCGCCGATCTGTCACGCCAGCGCGATGATGCCCGTCTGGCCGCCAGCCGCGTGGAGGCGGCGCTGTCCATCCGCACCAAACAGATCAGCGCCGACGAGAAAGAGCTGGAGTCCATCGCCGAGAAGGCACGGCAGCTGCGCCAGCAGAAGCAGGAGGCGCAGGCGAAGCAGACCGAGCTCTCCCAGACACTCGAAGCCGCCCGCGCCTCTTCCTCGAAGCAGGCGAGTGAGGAGGATCTCGCCCGCCGTGAGGAGGAGGCGGAGAAAACGCTGTCCGCCGCGCGCGACGAGGAGGTGCGCGCGCGTCTGGCGGCGCAGGAGGCGCAGCGCCACGCCGCCTCGCTCGACCGGCAGATCGGCCTGCTGCGCGATGAGGACGAGCAGGCAGCAAGGACGCGGCAGGCTCGCGCACAGCAGCGCCGGCGTCTCGTCGCCCGTCGCGACGGCGCCCAGGATCTGGTCCATAGAATCGCCGGTGTGCGCCGGCTGCTCGCCGCCTGCCTCTCGCAGACCGAGCAGCGTCGAAAAATTGCCGGCGAGGAGGCGAGCCGCCATCAGGCCGAGCTCACCGATCTGCGCAAACAACGTGACAGTCTCGAGCCGCACGTTGCCGATCTCGTCTCCCGCGAGCATGGCCTCGACCTTGACCGGGAGCGCCAGGCCACCCAGCTCGGCCAGCTGCAGGAGCAGGCTTCCTCACAGACGGGGCTTCATCTTGAGGAGCTCGTCCGCCGCTACGGCCCTGACCAGCCCGTCCCGGCTTTTGACGAGAGCGGCGAGCCGGTGGACGGCTCCGACACGCCCTACGTGCGCGGCGAGCAGCAGGAACGCCTCGAGAAAGCCGAGAAGCAGATCGCCCGCCTGGGCAAGGTCAACCCGCTCGCCGGCGAGGAATATGAGGCCTTGCAGGAGCGGCAGAAGTATCTTGCCGGCCAGCGCGACGACGTGGCCGCCTCCCGCAAGCAGCTGCTCGGTCTTGTTGACAAACTCGATTCGACGATGGAGGAGGTCTTCACCTCCGCCTTCTCGGACATCTCGGCCGCCTACTCGCGCATCTTCGCCGATCTGTTCCCCGGCGGCCGCGGCAGGCTCCGGCTCGACGACCCCGACCATCCGCTCACCTCTGGCGTCATCGTCGAGGCGAGCCCGGCCGGAAAGCGCGTCAAAGAACTCTCGCTGCTCTCCGGCGGCGAGAAGTCGCTCTCCGCGCTCGCCCTGCTGCTGGCCATCTCCGAGGCGCGGCCGAGCCCGTTCTACATCATGGACGAGGTGGAGGCCGCCCTCGATGACCTCAATCTCACCCGTCTGCTCGGCGCGCTCAAGAAGATGCGCGGCAAGGTGCAGCTCATCATCATCACCCACCAGCAGCGCACGATGGCCATCGCCGACGCGCTCTACGGCGTGAGCATGCGCGCCGACGGCGTCACCGCCGTCATCTCACAGAAAATGGCCGATATCATGCCGACAGCGGCGGCCAGTCCGTCTTCCGACTGACGCGCGCCGTGGCACAAAGCCGGATAGAAACCAGATAGAAAAACGGCCGGCACGGATGTTCTGATACAGTCCGTGCCGGCCGCTCTTGCGGTTTCTCTGTGATCCCTCCAGCTCAGAATTACTTAGTGGCAGGGGAGTGATCGCTCTCTGATGAGACAGTGCCGCTCTGTGCTGCCGTATTGTGCGCTGTCGTGCTCATTGTTGTTTTCTGCTGTGCCGTCTTCTGCTCCCGTTCGGCTTTCTGCTCCTTGCCCTGACGGCTCGATTTCTGTGCATGGTTGCGATACCACGCCATCTCTTTCTCCGACTCGTGCGGATGGAAGAGATGGCGCAGACCCGTACGGCAGTTCTTGGCGAACACGAGAAGGCGATAGAAGCCCGTGCGCACGGGTACATCGCGCATCGGGGCGATATCGGTCACCTCTTTGGTGAATTTTGTCTTGAACTGGTTGAGCGAGAGGAGTTTGGGCTGGCTCTGGCTGCCGATGCCCATCAGATCGAGCGTCGCATATCCCTGGTCGCTGAAATCGCAGGCCATCTGGAACATCATCTTGTCCGGCACACGATCTTTGCGGGCGCTGGCAAGAGAGGAGCCGAAGTAATAGACCGTGTCCTTGCCGGAGATGGTGGCGATGAACCAGGCCACCGGTTTGCCGTCAGTCCGGGCGACATATAGACGGCTGTATTTTTTGCCCAGAATACGCAGCATGTTGGAGTAATACTGCTCGGCGGCAGGGGTGAAATGATCACGCTTTGCCGTTGCCACCATGATCGAATAGTACGGGGAGAAATCGGCGATGCCCTGCTCGGTCTCGTCGGTGATCTCGGCGTGGCTGCGGCGCAGCGCCTTGCGCACGTCATACCGGCCGCGCTGCTTCATGCGTGAGAGGATGGCGTCCTTGCCGCCGTCGAGGTCGATGATGACGGTCTTGTCGTAAGCGAGCATCGACAGCACCGGTCGTGTCTGTTCCTCAGAGAATGTGCAGATACGCAGAAAAGCGACAGACTTGTCTTTCTCATGCACCAGATGACGGAGCTGACGGATCGTCTCCTGCTCGACAGCCTCGCCCGGGTACTGTTTCCATGCCGGGCCGTGCTCGGAGAGCAGATATCGGAACCCGTGCGTGTCCATGGCAATGAGCTGGATCGCGCCGATGAGCGTGCCCGCCGAGGCGCTGTCAGCACTGTCGTCTGTCTGGCGGATGAGGACGGCACCCCAGGACGAGCGGCCCGGGATGGTCTCCTGGAATTTGGCCCACACCTCCGTCTGCTCGATGGCAAGAGGGATGCCCGCCTTGCGGGCCTCGTGCTCCATGGTGTGTGCGGATGTCATCTCGAGAGTAATCATCACGATCCTTTGATGGTCGGCCTATCGGCGCGTCTGCCGACACAGCAGGGTGATTATATCAGCCAGAACAGGAGGATTTGTGCCGTCTTGGACAGTGCCCGATCCGGTTTCTGCTGTGTCTGGTCTCTGCCATGTCGGCCGACGTGTCGGTTCTTGTCGTGTTCCTTTGCTGATCCCAGCAGGGTCTGTGTCTGCTGTTGCTGCGTTGATCGTTTGCTTCTTCTGTTTACTGTGCCTGCCCGCACAGCCGCGCGACGATGTCCGTGTCAGGCCCGTAGGGAATGGACTTTCCCTTGACGAGCTGGACGGGCTCATCACCTTTACCGGCGATGAGCACAACCTGTGTGCGCGTCATGCCAGCCTGGCGATCCGCCTGCCGCTGCTGCCGGGCACATTCGAAAGCTTTCTCGATCGCCTGCTGCCGGTCTAGCACGGTAGCCGTGCGCAGATCAGTCCGATGCACGTCGGCGAGCATCTGGCGGGCGATATCAGCCGGATCCTCGGGACCCGGGTCATCGGTCGTCACGATGAGCGCATCCGCGTTCTCATCGGCGGCTTTAGCCAGCCCATGCCGGCGGTCGAGCGCCTTGCCGCCGGTCGCGCCGGTGACGACAGTGACGAACGCGCCCGGGTATTTCTCCCGCGCGAAGGCGAGAAGGGCGCGCAGACTCAGATAGTTGTGCGCGTAATCCACGTATGCCTCGATGCCGTCGGCGCTGGTGAAATGCTGCATGCGGCCGGGAACACTGACGCACTCGAGCGCGTGCAGATCCTCCTGCTGGTCAGGGCGGATGCCGGCTGCCAGGCAGATCGCCACGGCGGCGAGGGCATTGTCGTAGTTAAAATCGCCCTCGAGCCGCAGACGGTACTCGCCCAGATCCACGCTCCGGCGCCGCCCATCGGTGCGCGTCGTATCCGGCAGATGCAGCGTGAACCGGCTGAGACGGCGGCCATCGGCATCGCTCGAGACAGGTGTGCCGGTCACATCCGCGTCGGATCCTTCATGCATGGAAAAACCAACGACAGGGCAATGGGCCAGCAGTGTCTCCTCACGCAGCAGACGCGACTTGCCGCCCAGATCGTCGTTGATGATCGCGCGGCGGCTGTTTCGCAGAAGGCGGCGTTTGCAATAGAAGTAATCCTCGAATGTGGGATGCTCGATGGGGGAGATGTGGTCGGGCGAGATGTTGAGGAACGCCCCCACATCAAAAGTGATCCCGTAGACGCGGTTCGTCTTGTATGCCTGGGAGCTGACCTCCATCACCAGCTCGCGCATTCCCGCGTCGACGGCACGACGCATGAGCGCGAACAGATCGGCCGACTCGGGCGTGGTCAGCTTTGAACGTTCCCATGTGTGACCGTCCACGCAGTTCGACTCGCTCGAGAGAAGGGCGCACCGATTGCCGCTCGCCTGGGCAAGGACGGCATGGACGAGATAGGCAGTGGTGGTCTTGCCTTTCGTGCCGGTGATGCCGATCACCGTCATCTGGCGCTCGGGATGCCCATAGAATTCGGCGCAGAGCAGGGCCATCGCCTTGCGCACATCCGTGACGATCAGACCGACCGCCCGGGTGTCGTGGGAATACTCTTTCTCACTCACATAAGCCGTGAGCCCTCTGCCATCGGCACCGGTGAGAAATTCGGGACGAAAGGCGCCTTTGCAGAACAGGAGCGTGCCGGGGGCGATGGTGCGTGTGTCGTACGTCACCGCCGAAATTTCGGTATGCGGAAGCCGGTCCGGGTCGAGCGTCCAGTCAGACGGACCAAGAACCGCCTCGCGCAGCAGGCCATGCGAGTACAGAACAGAAAAAGCGGTCAGAAGATTCATGCTACGAGCCATCCCAGATTTATTTCTCTCTATTTCTCTATTCCACGGTCGTTATTTCACGGTCGATTCAGACAAAGTCATGCGGAAGACAGCGCCGATAGTGCGAGAGCTTTTCACAGCCAGTCGGTGGAGATCTGCCGTCCGCCCTTGCGGGCGAGCCATTCGTTGAAGCTGTCGGCCCACTTCTTATGGGCCGCGCGCTGCCAGTCCATCACCTTCGAGACCGGCAGGTCGGCAATCTCACGGCTTGTGTCGCACATGGGCGAGACGAGGTCGAGCGCGGCCGTCGTGTCGATGGCGGCATCATGGAAATCGCCATGAGGGGCCACATGGTAAAACTCGCTCGCCGCTGTCAGCGTGCGCTTGCCATGTCGGGGGGAGATAGCGCGGTCGATCACCAGCGGGTCGACGACGAGCAGGTCCAGCCCGTTGATCCGGGCGCCAAGGCCGGGCAGATGCCAGTGGTCGAGGTCATGCTGGAGCATGCGCACATCGAACGGGGCGTTGTAGGCGAGCAGCGGGATGTTGCGGTTCTGCGCAAGGGCGACCACCGTGGCGATCTGCTCCAGCGCCTGCCTGGGATCCTGGCCGTGCTCGCGCAGATACTCGTTGGTGAAGCCGTTGACGGCGCTTGCCGCCGGCGAGATGGTGCGGTGCGGGTCGATCACCCAGTCCTGGCGCCGGTCACCGTCGAAACCTGTCGACGGATCGCGCAGAACAAGCGAGGCGGAGACGATGGCGTCCGTCGGCCCCACGCCCGTCGTCTCCGTGTCGAAACCGAGCAGATACGAATCCTTGAGCGGGGTGGAGGGCGGCTGGGCGTCAAGTTCGCGCAGCGTGTCAGCAAGGATGGTCATAGCCACCATTGTGCCGCCGTGCGCTGACCGGACGGAATCGCCTGGACAAACCGATGCCGCGTGCTGTGCGACACGGGTGGCACAATGAGACCTATGGCGAGTCAGGACAAGAAGAGGGATCCGGGTCTGGATGCGGGACGAGGATCCGTGACATCCGGCACTGCGCCGGCAGGCAATGACCGCCACGGCTCCGGCAGCAAAGAGCGCCGCAGAGAATTCGAACGTCTGGCGATGCCCGCCCTCGATATGCTCTACCGGCAGGCGATGAAGTACACGAACAACCCCGAGGACGCGGAGGATCTTGTCCAGGACACGTTCGAGCGCGGCTACAAGGCGTTCGACTCGTTTACAAAAGGGACGAACATCGAGGCGTGGCTCACCGTCATCCTGCGCAACACCTACTTCAACAACTATCAAAAGAAGAAGCGCCGCCCGCGCCGGGCAAACGATGCCACCGGTGAATACAACGACTGGGACCTTTACGATCTGTCCAACCACACAGGAACGGGCCTTCGCTCGGCGGAGCAGGAATATCTTTCGGATTCCATCCCCCCGGAGATCATCGACGCGCTCAACGCGCTCCCGCCGGAACGCCGGCGTGTGTTCATCTCCACCGCCATCGATGGCAAGAGCTACAAGCAGGTCGCCCAAGAGGAGGGGATCAAGATCGGCACGGTGATGAGCCGCCTCAACCGTGCGCGCCGGCAGCTGCGCGCCGCGCTCGCCGATCTGGCGCCCACCTCCTCGGATCCGGATGGGGCACACCCAGCCGGGCTTGCCGCCGATCGCACTGACGCCAGAACCGTCGATCACACTGTTTCGATTGTTCACCGATCGCGTATTTCCGCTCACGCCGGCGCGGATACGGCCGTCGGTGGGAATACGTCTCGGCAGACGGCGGTTGGACGCGGTAGAAGAGGTGGCGGGGCCGCGACGGGCCCTGCCGGATCCGCCCGTCAGACCCGGGAAGACTGATCATCGGACGCCACGGCAGCCAGGACAGGAGATCACGATGCGTGCGCAGGAGACGACCCATACGGGCAACAGTGACACGAAGAATGTGTCGGACGCCAAGGACCCTGCAGGAGATTGTCGGCAGGTCGAGCGGCTTGACGATTTTGACGACCTGTACCAGGCCGGTCTGTCAGACGACCAGCTGTGTGGGAGGATGGCCGCCTTCGCGGATCATTTCGACATCCAGACGGACTGCTCGGAGATCGAGCGGCGCGTCATTGAGGACCTGAAAGCCTACCTGCGTCCGTCGAAGGCACCGGATTCATTGGTCCGCAGATGCCATGACTGTCTTTCGGCGTGTGAGGACGAGGCTGTCGGGAAAGATGCCGAGAAAGATACGGCTCCTGCCGTGTCGACGGGGACTGAGGAGACTCCCGCCTCCGGCCATACTGCCGGTGACGAGGCTGTCGGCTACGACGGGGGAGTCGAGATTCCCATCCAGTGAGTTTGTTGGGTCGGGATTCTTCTCGAGAAAAGGATTCTTCCCAAAAACAAAATTCTTCCCACAGGCAAGGAATGTGCGTCCCGGATACCAGAAAGAAAAAGAAAAGGTCCGATCCCGGAAGACTCCGTGGGATCGGACCTTTCTCGTCCTGTGGATGATCTGTCGGGGTGATGCCCCGGATCATTCTCAGGCGGTCGGCCTCTTGCCGTGATTCGCCGGCTTCTTGCGGCGGTCGCGACGCATGCGTCCACGCTTGCCCATGATCACTCCTTACGCTTATCAACAGATGACTGGAGAATTATCCCACCACGACGCGACGCGCCCGCCTCCGGTCCATGGTGCGGACGGGGCAGTCAGGGGGAAGAGAATCCACGACGGTTGACCGCGGCGAAATGCCGTTGTCCGGTCCCCGCGGGTCCTCAGTCCTTGTCAATCCCCGGTCAGTCCTTGTCGGCATGGAATCCGAGGACGGTGGTGTACTCGTCGCCCGGCTTGAGGACGACGAGATTCTTGCCGGTACGGAAGGCGTTGGCATACCCGGTCATCGGCTCGACCGCTACGCCCGACGGATGGCTCTCCGCGGGGAAGCCCGTGCCGGTGCACACCTGCCAGGCGTTGACGGTCTTGTCGGCGCTGATCGTCACCGACACGCCGTCAGGACGGGTGAATGTGGCGCTCGAGCCGCCCTTGTCGTCGCGGTCGACATCGGTCCAGGCGTCGTCGAAGACGAGATCTCCGAGGATGGTCGGACGGCGCAGGTCGAAGCGCGTGCCCTCGACCGGCTCGGTCCCGTTGGGGACGAGGTTGCCGTCCACGGTCACATGCGTGCGGGCGCCGAGCCGGAGCGTGCACTTCGCGTTCTGGGTGAGGATGGGGTCGTTGCCGTACAGGTTCTTGCCATTGGAGAGCCACGGGTGGATGCCGAACGCCCACGGGGCATCGACGGTGCCGTCGTTGAAGGCCGTCATCTCGAGCCGCAGACCATCGTCGGTGAGCGTGTAGCGCACGCGGGCGCGGACCTTGAACGGATAGCTCGTCGCCTCGGCCGCATTGTGCCACTCGAGGCTGACGGTATCGGCCTGCTGGTCGACCACCTTCCAGAAGGCGCGATAGCCGGTGCCGTGCAGGGAGGTGTTGCGCTCGGGCTCGTCGATCGGGAACTGGTAGGTCTTGCCTTCGAACGTGTAGCGGCCTTCTTCGATGCGGTTGGGGTACGGCATGAGCATGTACCCGTTGCAGCACGGGTCAGGCCTGTCGGCGTCGAACGGGGCGATGAGATCGGTGCCCTTCCAGCGCAGGACGCGCAGGATCGCCCCCTGCTCGCAGATGGTGGCCTCATAGTCGCCGTGACGGATGGTGTATTGCTCGCCGGTGAGCGGTGTGGCAGACGTCATGATGCTCCTTTGCGCACTGTGATCCGATTGATGGTCGGACAGAAATACTGTGATCTGCCGTGATCAGATACGGTGATCAGACGTGGCCATTCTACGCCGCACCGCGCTCCGGTGCCGCAGACCCGGCGTCATCAGCCGACCGGATGAAAGCCGTCCCGGGCGATCGGGGCGATGGTGCCGTGTGTCACGTCCACGAGATCCTGCGGGGAGACCATGACGGAGAAGCCGCGCTTTCCCCCGGAGACGAGGATCGCCGGGAAGTCGAGCGCTGAGGCGTCGAGGAACACCCGGTGCCGTGTGCGCTGGCCGAAGGGGGAGATGCCCCCGGGCACGTAGCCCGTCACACGCGAGGCGACGGCGGGGTCGACCATATCGATCTTTTTGAGGCCTGCCGCTTTGGCGAGTTTCTTCATATCGAGATGTCCGGAGACGGGAACCACCCCGACCACGATCTCCTCGTCATTGCCCGCCATGAGCGTCTTGAACGCCTGATGCGGATCGATGCCCAGCTTGGCGGCGCCCTCGAGGCCGTAGCCGCCGTCCATGTGGTCAGGATCGTGCTCATAGCTGACCGCCTCGAAATGCACGCCCGCCTTCTCAAGCTGCTCGGTCGCCGGCGTGGAGGCGCTCTCCGCCTCGCCGCCCTTGCCGTTCTTCCGTCTCTTCTTCGACATCGTGCTTCCTTCCTCGTGGCCTTCGTGCCATCGTCCTCTCGAGTCCCGTTTTCTCGGGTTTCGCAGCAGGATGGGTGCTTTTCCCTGGGGCCGTGCCCATCCATGGTTTTCTCCCCCGGGCACTGTGTGATGCGCCATCACCCATATCGGTGATCATGCGTGGTCCCTCTCCCAGTGCTCCTGATCCTCCTCACACTCCTGATAGGCGAAGCAGCCTGGCTGATGCGAGTTGATGACACCGGCCGCCTGGAGGAAGGAATGGAGGGTGACACTGCCGACGAAACGGAACCCGCGCTTTCTCATATCTTCCGAGAGATGATCCGAGAGCAGGGAGGTACGCATTTCCAAGGAGCGGACGCTGTGCCCGTCGGTTGCCGACCAGATGTAGCCGGCGAAGGCTGTGGAGGGGTCATTCGATGCCCCTTCCTCCATCCGCAGGACGAGCCGGGCATTGGTGACGGCCGCATGGATCTTGGCACGGTTGCGGATGATGGCGGGGTCTGCGGCGAGCCGGTCCTCATCCTCCTGTGTCATCGCCGCGATCGCCGGAACCGAGAAATCATGGAAATCCCGGGCGAACGCGTCTTTCTTGTGCAGGATGGTGCTCCACGACAGGCCCGCCTGGAACGTCTCCAGCAGGAACAGGGCGAAGAGGGAGGCGTCGTCATGATGGGGGCGTCCCCACTCGTGGTCGTGGTAGTCGCGCATCAGAGGATCAGTCTCCGGCCATGAGCAGTGGATAATCCCGTCGGATCCTGTTGTGAGAGTCGGATCCAGTCGGACAGCTTTCATGCGTGTGCCTTTCAGAACAGAAAAGGCCGCGGGCCCGAAGACCCGCAGCCTTATTCCGTTACTTATACCGCTTCAGTACTCTGCGAAGCGGCACATACTCACTTCTCGTTGATCTTAGCGAAGTAGAGAAGGGTGCGGACCATGTTGCAGGTGAAGCCGTACTCGTTGTCGTAGAACGAGACGGTGCGCACGAGCTGGTCGTCGCCGACGTGGAGGACCTCGGTCTGCGTCGGGTCGAACACACCGCCGTGGGTGTCGTCGAGGATATCGGAGGAGACGATGCCGTCGCCGTTGTAGCCGAAGTAATCCTTGTCGGAGAACTCCTTCTTGAAGGCGTCGTTGACCTCGTCGATGGTGACCTTCTTGTCGAGGATGGAGGTCAGCTCGGTGACGGAGCCGTCAGGGACGGCGACGCGCTGGGCGTGGCCGGTGAGCTTGCCGTCGACAGAGGGGACGACCTTGCCGATGGCGATGGCGGCACCGGAGGAGTGCGCGATGGTGTTGATCGCGGCGGCGCGGTTGTTGCGGCCCGTGCTGAAGCGCGGTCCGTCGAGGATCATCTGCGTGCCGGTGTAGGCGTGGATGGTGGTCATCAGGCCGGCGCGGACGCCGAACTTGTCATCAAGCAGCTTGACCATGGCGGCCAGGGAGTTGGTGGTGCAGGAGCCGGCGGAGACGATGGTGTCGGACGGCTTGAGGATGTCCTGGTTGACGCCGTAGACGACGGTCGGGGTGACGTCATCCTTGGCAGGCGCGGAGATGAGGACCTTCTTGGCGCCGGCCTTGATGTGGGCCATGGACTTGTCGTGGGAGGTGTAGAAGCCGGTGCACTCGAGCACGTAGTCCACACCGTCGTTCTCGACCCACTTGAGGTTGGCGGCGTCGCGCTCGGAGTAGATCTTGTAGCTCTTGCCGTCCACGATGATGGAGTCATCGGTGGACTCGACCTTGACCGGGGTGCCGTCGGAGTGGCGGAACACACCATGGGTGCTGTCGTACTTGAGCAGGTACGCGAGCATCGACGGGGTCGTCAGATCGTTGATGGCCGCGACCTCGATGTCGTTGGCCTCGCCGCCCTTCTCCTGGAGCTGGAAGATACGGCGGAAAGCGAGACGGCCGATGCGGCCGAAACCGTTAATACCAATGCGAACTGTCATTTATCATTCCTTCTGAAGAACGACCGGCCGCCGTTGTGCCGACACCGGCCTGCTCAACTGTGGACGGCTTCATGATACCGCCCGCCGGTCACATCGGCCGAGTGTGAAACAACGACAGTGTGAACGTTCACACAATTGTTGTTGTTTTTTCGTGCCGGATGCGGCGTTTCCCAGCTTGTCTTCCCTACCGTTTTCCCTGTCAGATGCGGTCCTGATCCGGTAAAACGGGGTCGCCGCCGGGGCCTCAGCCGTCGATGAGGTTGGGGGAGCGGTGCAGATCGAGATTCCCCAGGCTCGCTGTGGGGTGTGCGGCATACCGGGATGACCAGGCGGCTGCCTCCAGGCCGGTGGGCCAGACCACGGCGAGCGTGCCGGTCCGCACGCTGATCGCGGGATCCCGGCCGGCGAGGCATTCGTTGCTCGTCCAGCGCGAGCTCGTGTTGCGCAGCACGGCATCGGTGAGACCATAGCGCAATCCCGTCAGTCCCACACCCGAGCACATATCGGACAGGGCGAGGACGGAGACCGGGTCGACCGGCCCGCCCCCGCCGGTCCGGCGCAGCCGGAGGGAACCGTCGCTGATTGCCGCCACCGACCAGTCATTGTTTTCCAGCACGGCGAAACCGCCGCTCCTGCTGATGAGCGCGGAGAGCTGGAGCGAGGCGATGTCCATATCGGGTCGGCCCCCGAGGGCGCCGAGCAGGACGAACTCGCGCGCGCCCCCATCCCAGGCCCAGCGCACGGCGGAGACGAGGTCGATGTCGTCCTTGTCGTGCGGCAGGCGGATCACATGGTCGGCAGCGCCGGAGACGTCCACGTCCGTGAGACCGAGACGTCCGGCCGAGTCGAGGTCGCCGATGAGCGCGTCCGCGCGGATTCCGGCCTCCTCCAGCACCGCGAGCCCGCCGTCGGCGGCGACGATGCGGGGCCCGGCCGGTGCGGCTGCCCAGGAAACACTGCGCCGTACGAGCGGGACAGAAGGGCGGGGTCCCGCCGCGACGATGACGCAGCGGCGCGGCATGCCATCGTCGACGCCCGCTGCGGCAAAAGGAGAGGCGGCGGGGTGATCGGAGGCGGGTGCCGGCTGCGGGGCTGTGGGTGTGACGGTCATGGTGCTGATTCTAGATGCGGCGTTGTGCAGGCTGTCGCGGCCGGTGGTATCATACTTGTTGGCTTGAGGAATCAAGAAAGTGGAATTTCCCACCTGGGGGCTTTTCGTAGCCCCGGGTTCAACGGCAGAAGCCATGCCCCGCGGTTGGGCGGGATGTGATTTTTGTGTTGTCGGGAGACTCCGCGCAGACGACATCGTATCAAGGAGTCCATCATCAGTAATCCGAGAATCAACGAGGACATTCGAGTTCCGAATGTGCGTTTGATCGGCCCCGAGGGCCAGCAGGTCGGCGTCATCGCCACGGCGGTCGCGCTCAACCTCGCCCGTGAGGCGAATCTCGACCTTGTCGAGGTGGCACCGAACGCCGTGCCGCCGGTGGCAAGGCTCATCGATTACGGAAAGTTCAAGTACAACGAGGCTCTCAAGGAACGGGAGGCCCGTCGTCACCAGAACAAGGCGGAGATCAAGGAAGTGCGTTTCCGTCTCAAGATTGATGACCACGATTTCGAGACCAAGGAAGGCATGGTCTCCCGCTTCCTCAAGGGCGGGGACAAGGTGAAGGTCACCATCATGCTCCGTGGTCGTGAGCGTTCCAGGCCCATCGGCGGCAACGAGCTGCTGTACAGGCTCGCCGACGATGTCCAGGACCTCGGGACCGTGGAGTCCCGTCCTCGCCAGATGGGCAGGGACATCATCATGACTCTCGCTCCGAAAGGCAAGAAGGTCCATCTCGAGTCTGAGCAGAGACGTCGTGGCAAGCAGGCCCGCGCCGAGCGCCAGGCACGTCAGGCGGCGCGCCTCAAGGCGAAGCGTGCCAGTGACGCCCAGGAGCAGCAGCAGGTCGAGGCGGCCATGAACATAAACACCGATAAGGAGAGCAGCAATGCCGAAAATGAAGACTAAGTCCGCGGCGAAGAAGCGCATCCGCGTCACCGGTTCGGGCAAGCTCATGGCGGCCGGCGACGGCATGCGCCACAATCTGGAGCACAAGTCCTCCAAGAAGCGTCGTGCTCTGTCGCGCGACAGCGTGATCTCGAAGGATCAGTCCAGGAGGATGGGCGCCCTGCTTGGCCGCTGAGCCCGGGGACCCTGAAGCGTTGAAAGAAAGCTGAGGATATCAGATGGCACGTGTCAAGCGCGCAGTGAATGCCAAGAAGAAGCGTCATACCGTTCTCGACCGGGCAAAGGGCTATCGTGGCGCCCGCTCCCGTTCGTATCGTCGCGCGAAGGAGCAGCTGCTCCATTCGTACAACTACTCGTTCCGTGATCGTCACCATCGCGCGGGCCAGTTCCGCAAGCTGTGGATTCAGCGCATCAACGCCGCGGTCCGCGCCCGGGGCATGACCTATAACCGCTTCATCCAGGGCCTGCGCCTGGCCGGCGTCGATCTCGACCGCCGCGCCCTCGCCCAGCTCGCCGTCGAGGACGCGGACACGTTCAACACCCTCGTCGAGCAGGCCAAGGCCGCGCTCCCCGCCGACGTCAACGCGCCGGCGAACGCCTGAGCATTTTCCTGCCCCGTCGCCCGAGGCGATGTCAGCCTGGGGCGATGCCAGGATGTTCCATCCCGTTTCTGTCGGTGGTCCGGCAGGGACGGGATTTTTGTCTCTGTGCGTCCGTGTTTGGAAGCATGTTCTGTGTGAGGCACGTGTTCTGCGGGAGGCCCGTTTCGGCAGCGGCTCGCTCTGGCATGTTTGTCCTGACACGGGTTGATGGGCAGGTCCGTAAAGGGGATCCGTCGAGGAAGGAGGGATCGGTCGGATGGGATATGACGAGCTTGTCGAACAGTTCCTCGTCCATGAGGGCGTCGAGCGCGGCCTTTCACGGGCGACGGTCACCGCTTACCGCGCCGATCTGCGGCGCTACGGAGATTTCCTCGCTTCTCGTGGGAAGAAGGATCTCGCTTCCGCCACCCGAGAGGATGTCTCGGATTTCCTCTCGACCCTCTCCTCCCTCGCCACCTCCTCGCGCACCCGGATTCTCGCCTCGGTCCACAGCCTGCACCGTTTCGCCCTTGACCAGGGGGCCGTCACGGTCGACGTCGCGCGGCGAGTGCGCCCGCCGCGCCAGCCCCGGCGTCTGCCCCAGGTGCTCACTGTCGATGAGGTCCGCCGTCTTCTTGAGGCGGCGAGCGTGGGGACGGGGGAGGACCCGGTCTCATTGCGCGACCGCGCCCTGCTCGAATTCCTCTATGCCACCGGGGCGCGTGTCTCCGAGGCGACAGGCCTTGACCTTCCCTCGCTCGACCTCGACGAAAAAATGGTGCTGCTCACGGGCAAGGGGGACAAGCAGCGTCTTGTGCCGGTCGGCTCCTATGCCTGCCGTGCGCTGGAGGCCTATCTGCGCTCGGGCCGGCCGGTCCTGCAGAAACGGTCGCGCCACGGCCTCGAGCGCTCGGCGGTTTTTCTCAACAAACGGGGCAGGAGGCTCTCGCGACAGTCTGTCTGGGAGATCATCAGGACGGCCGCGGACAGGGCGGGGATCGACAAGCCGGTGCATCCGCATACGCTCCGGCACTGCTTCGCCACACATCTGCTCGAGGGCGGTGCGGACGTCCGCACCGTTCAGGAACTGCTGGGGCATGCCTCGGTGACGACGACACAGATCTATACGCATATATCCCGTAACGAGCTCATTGAGGCCTATCGTCTCGCGCATCCCCGGGCGATCAGCCGTGACGGTGATGGCCGTACACGATGAACGCCTGTATTGCCGTGCATGCGCTGTACCCTCAAAGTATGCCTGTGGATTTGTTGGGACGAGAGTATGCGGCTTTCTCCGCACCGGAGCCGCTCAAAGAACGCGGACCGGCGGTCATCATCGCCATGTGCAACCAGAAGGGCGGCGTCGGCAAAACGACCAGCTCCATCAATATCGCCGGGGCGCTGAGCCAGTACGGGCGCAAGGTGCTCGTGGTCGATTTCGACCCGCAGGGCGCGGCCACGGTGGGCCTGGGCATCAACGGCAACAAGACGGAGAACACCATCTACACCGCGCTCTTCAAGCCTGATATGGACATCCATGATGCCGTCGTCCACACCCGGTTCCCGGATCTCGACATCATTCCGGCGAACATTGATCTGTCGGCCGCCGAGGTGCAGCTCGTCACCGAGATGGGAAGAGAGCGCGTGCTCGCCTCGGTCCTGCAGCCCCTTGTGGCCGAATATGACGCGATCATCATCGACTGCCAGCCTTCCCTCGGACTTCTGACCGTCAACGCGCTCACCGCCGCAGACGGCGTCATCATCCCCGTCGCCGCCGAGTATTTCGCGCTGCGCGGCGTCGCCCTGCTCATGCAGTCCATCCACAAGGTGCAGGACCGCATCAATGCCGATCTGCAGGTCTACGGCGTTCTGCCCACCATGTACACGGTGACGAACCATTCCAAAGAGGTGCTCGACCGCATCTACGAGGCGTTCGGCGACAAGGTGTTCCATACGGTCATCTCCCGGTCCATCAAACTGCCGGACGCCACCGTCGCCGCCGCGCCGATCACCATGTATGCGCCGGAGCACAAGGTGGCCAAGGAATACCGCGAGGTCACCCGGGAGATCATCGCCCGTGGCATCGTCGCCTGAGACGCCCGCGGCATCATCGTCCGCGACAATCGTGCCTTTGGGGACAGGGCCGGAGGAAGCCCGGCCAAGAACAACAGGCCCGGACGGGGTCCGGACGAGAGGACCCGTGTCGGCCGCACAGTCAGGTGAGGACAGGTCCGACGCGGGAAAGTCTTCTGGGGATGGGTCCGCCGGCGATGGGTTCTCCGTCTCGCTGTCCGTGTTCGAGGGGCCGTTCAACGTGCTCCTCGGCCTGATCGCCGCCAAGAAGCTTGATCTCACGCGTGTCTCGCTCTCACAGGTCACTGATGAGTTCGTCGCCTACGTGGCACATCTTGACCTCACACAGGGAGCAGACGCGACCTCCTCCTTCCTGCTCGTGGCCTCGGTGCTCGTCGAGGCGAAAAGCGTCACACTCCTGCCGGGCGGCACTGACCGAAGTGAGGGGGAGGATCTCGACGCCCTCAGAGCGCGTGACCTCCTGTTCGCCCGGCTCCTCCAATACCGTGCCTTCAAGCAGGCCGCCGGCACGCTGGGGGAGATGATACGGCGCACGGCCGGATTCCACCCGCACCCCGCATGCCGGGAACCGCGTTTCGGCCCTCTCCGTCATCGTGTCTCCTGGCAGATGAGGCCGGAGGATTTTGCGCTCCTCGCCGCGCAGGTGTTCCTCAACGCGCCGCGCAGCACCGTCTCCCTGTCGCAGCTGCATGTTCCACAGGCGGATCTGCGCAAGGAGTCGGGGATTGTCAAGGACAGGCTCTGCTCGGCCGGGCATCCGCTCCTGTTCTCCGATATCGTCGCTGATACGCATGACCGCGGGGTCGTCGTCGCCCGTTTCCTCGCCGTCCTGCTGTTCTTCAAACTCCGCTTCATCCGTTTCCGCCAGTCCGACCCGTTCTCCCCGCTCAGTCTGCGCTGGGTCGCGAGCGAGAAGGACTATGAGGCGCATCGCGGTGAGATCGGGGAGGAGACGTATGACTGACGCCACTGAACCTCTTGAAAACAAGACGGAGGGCACGGATGGCGCGGTCGCCGCCGCTACGGACAGTGCCGTGGCCGCGAACCGCGTCGCCCGCCCGTCCGCCGATCCTCAGGGCTACC
Organism: Aeriscardovia sp.; assembly: GCA_040773385.1. Taxonomy (GTDB): domain Bacteria; phylum Actinomycetota; class Actinomycetes; order Actinomycetales; family Bifidobacteriaceae; genus Aeriscardovia. The sequence continues at coordinate 144,839 of JAXGWH010000001.1, forward strand.
CCGGCGGGCTCGCCGGCTGCCTCGAGGCCGTTCTCATCAGCGCCGAGGGGCCGCTCACGGCCGCGCAGATCGCTGCCGTGCTGCATCTGGACGCGGACGTGGTGGAGAAAGGACTTGAGGATTTGTCCGCCTCCTACCGCGACCGCGGAAGCGGCATCGCCGTCCTCTCCTCGGCGCGCGGCTGGCGTATCGGCTCGGCGCGAGCCTACGATCCGGTGGTCTCGGCGTTCCTGTCCGATCGGCACGCCGCCGGGAACCTCTCGCACGCCGCGCGCGAAGCGCTCGCCATCATTGCCTATCAGCAGCCGGTCACCCGTGCCGATGTGACGAGGATCCGTGGCGTCGCCTCCGACTCGTCTGTGCGATCTCTCCTGCTCCACGGTCTCGTGGCCGAGCAGGGGCCGGCTGACGGTTCCCAGGCACGCACGCTTGTGACCACGGATCTGTTCCTCGAACGACTGGGAATCACCGATCTGTCGGATCTGCCGCCTCTGGCACCTTTCCTTCCGGACCAGCAGGAGGCGTTGTCACAGGCGGGCGAGGCAGTGCGTGAGGAGACAAACGGCCCTGACCTGCGCAGCCTTTCCACTGTCAATGATTCTGATGATGAATGAGCGGATCCGGTCGGTGGTGGCACGGCGGAGCAAGCTTGCCTCCTGACATGTTCCGGAAGCTGTCGACAGATACGGGAATTGGATAGATATGACTCGCCCTGTTTTTTCACCGGCTTAACCATCTATTTTTTCACCTGTTTAACCATCTATCGGCGTTGAGTGGGGCAGATCCGTGATTCTTTGAACATCTATCGGCGTTCAATGGGGTCGCCAAAACGTACTGGACATCCTTTCCGCCTTGTCGTTACATCGCAAGAGGTCATGTTCGGTGCATTCGCCTACCCCATTGGGCGCAGATAGATCGTCGTGAATCCCCGGTCCCGCCCCACCGAGCACAGATGCATCGGGGTCCTGTTGTTTCTGTTCCAAAGAAAGGTAAGGAGTGGGTGTTTCCAGACTGACGGTCGGGTCAACAGGTGTGGCGTATGCGCCGCCGGCAGCTCGTCGTGTTTACCCGGTAGTATCGCGGTGTTTGGCCCTTCTGCCGTCTGCCTGAGGTGCGGGACGGCAGCACGTCGGCCTGTCATCTTTTCATGAAAACAGAGGTATGCCCATATGGCCGTTCGTCAGGATATCCGCAATATCGCCATCGTCGCGCACGTCGACCACGGCAAGACGACGCTCGTCAACGCCATGCTCGAGCAGGCGCACGCCTTCAACCCTCGTGAGGCGGTCCCAGACCGCGTGATGGACTCCGGCGCCATCGAGAAGGAAAAGGGCATCACCATCCTGGCCAAGAACACCTCCATCCAGTACCACGGGCCGCTGGCCGCCAAATATGGCGCACCCGACGGCATGACCATCAACGTGGTCGACACCCCCGGGCACGCCGATTTCGGCGGCGAGGTCGAGCGCGGCATCTCCATGGTCGACGGCGTCGTCCTGCTCGTCGACGCCTCCGAGGGCCCGCTGCCGCAGACCCGTTTCGTGCTGCGCAAGGCGCTCGAGGCGAAACTGCCGATCATCCTCGTCATCAACAAGACCGACCGTCCCGATGCGCGCATCGACGAGGTCGTCGGCGCCACGAACGACCTCATTCTCGGACTCGCGCAGGATGTGACCGAGGAGGGCGTCGACCTCGACCTCGACTCCCTTCTCGACATGCCGGTGCTCTACGCCTCCGCCAAGGCCGGCCGCGTGGACACGGTCAAGCCCAAGGACGGCGACCTGCCCGCCAATGACAACGTCGAGCCGCTCATCGACGCCATCATCACCAAGATCCCGGCGCCCACCTATGACCCGGACATGCCGCTGCAGGCCCATGTGACCAACATCGATTCGTCCGACTTCCTCGGCCGTCTCGGACTGGTGCGCATCTACAACGGCACGCTCGAGTCCGGCAAGACGTATGGCCTGTCCCGTGTGAACGGGTCCATCGAGAACTTCAAGGTCACCGAGCTGCTGCGCACGGACGGCCTCGAGCGCCATCACGCCGATTCCGCGGGCCCGGGCGACATCGTCGCCGTCGCCGGTGTCAACGACATCATGATCGGCGAGACCATCGTCGACCCGAACAACCCCAAGCCGCTGCCGCTCATCCACGTCGATCCGCCGGCCATCTCCATGACCTTCGGCGTCAACGACTCGCCTCTGGCCGGCACGGAGGGCAAGGACCACCTGCTCACCGCACGCCAGATCAAGAACCGCCTCGACCGCGAGCTCATCGGCAACGTCTCCATCAAGGTGCTGCCCACCGATCGTCCGGACGCCTGGGAAGTGCAGGGCCGCGGCGAGCTGGCCCTCTCCGTCATCGCCGAGGAGATGCGCCGTGAGGGCTACGAGCTCACCGTGGGCCGCCCGACCGTGGTCACCAAGGTGATCGACGGCAAGCTCTCCGAGCCGATGGAGCACGCCACCATCGACGCGCCGGAGGAGTACATGGGTGCCGTCACCCAGCTCATGGCCTCGCGCAAGGGCGAGATGACCGGCATGACGAACCACGGCTCCGGCTGGGTGCGCATGCAGTTCACCGTCCCCTCCCGCGGCCTCATCGGCTTCCGCACGAACCTGCTCACCGCCACACACGGTACCGGCATCGAGTCGGCCATCTCCGCCGGCTACGCCCCGTGGTGCGGCCCGATCAAGACGCGCGACCGCGGCTCCATGGTCTGCGACCGCAACGGCACCGCGAGCCCCTACGCCATGCAGAAGCTCCAGGCGCGCGGCAGCTTCTTCGTCCAGCCGCAGTCACCGGTCTACGAAGGCCAGATCGTCGGCGAGAACTCCAAGCCGGGCGATATGGACGTCAACATCACCCTGCAGAAACACATGACCAACATGCGCTCCTCGACCGCCGACGTGCTCGAGACGCTCACTCCGCCCATCGAGATGAGCCTCGACGAGTCGCTCGACTTCGCCGCCGAAGACGAGTGCGTCGAGGTCACGCCCGAATCCGTGCGCGTGCGCAAGATCATCCTCGACCGCGAGCAGTGGTACAAGTGGAACGCCCGTCGCGCCCGCAAGGAAAAGGCCGCGGCCGTCGACCAGGGCAAGTGAGCCTGATGGCGGCCCGTCACAGCACGGCGCGGGCGGTGTGGTCGTGGATCGGCATCGTCGTCTTCTCCCTGGCCGCCGCGCTCATCGGCACCCTGCTCCACCGGGCCGGCGCCGACAGGTCGATCCCTTGGGGGATGATGCTCGCCCTCCTGCTTGTCTTCGCCACCGCCTGCTGGGCGCGCCACGCGCATGGCACGATCGGCCTCGCCGCCAATCTGCTCCTCAGCACGAGCCTTATCTGGATGGTCGCCAGCAATTACGGGCCGGGCGGTGACATCCTCGTGCCGATCTCCTCGACGGCGTTCGTCACGTTCTGGAGCCGTTACGCCGGCTATATCTGGATACTCGGGGCCACGATCGTCCAGCTCCTCGCGCTCGCCCTGCCCAAAAAGTGGTTCGAACGCCCTCCTGCGCGACAGGATCGGCAGCCGCGGGCGGCACAGGGTCCACGAACGGCACGGAAGCCGCGTGTGGCACAGGACGTCCATGAAACAACCGGGACACGAGGCGCGCGATGAGCACCGGGGGCGAGGACGGGCATCCGGGATTGTCTGACACGCCGTCCTCAATCGAAGACCGGCACGGACAGGCAAAGGAACACGGACGGGCCGGGAAAGATGCGGCGTCTGTCTCCCTCAGGTCTGTTTCGTCGCAGTCTGCCCGGTATCTGTCGGAGTGGGAGCGTTACCTGCGTGTGAACCGGGCCGACTCTCCGGCGACGGTGCGCGCCTATATCTCGGATACCACCGGTCTGCTCTGCTATCTCGGCCGGCACGGGAAAGAGGATCTGCGGAGGGTCCGGCTCACGGATCTGCGCGGCTGGCTCGCCCATGAGGCGCGGGGCGAGGCCGCCTCCTCGATGGCGAGGAAGGTCGTCTCCGTCCGCGCGTTCTTCTCCTGGCTCGTGGCATCCGGGCATCTGAGGCAGGATCCTGCGGCGCGCCTGCTCAGCCCCAAGATCGGCCGGCACCTGCCTGCCGTCCTCACCGAGACGGAGGCGGCGCGGTTCCTCGATGATGCCGACGCACGCGCCGCACAGAACTTGGCGGCGAAGAACCCGCCGACATCGGCGCAGAGGCGCCGACAGGCCTGCGCGCTGCGGGACGCGGCGATCCTCGAGCTTCTCTATGCCACCGGGATGCGTGTGGGGGAGCTGGTCGGGCTCGATCTGACGGATATCGACGAGGGCCGCCAGACGCTGCTCGTGCATGGCAAAGGTTCCAAGGACAGGACGGTCCCCTTCGGCAACCCCGCCCGGCAGGCACTGGATGTCTGGCTGGGACGCGGCCGGCCGGTCCTCGTCGGCGCGGACAGCGGGGCGGCCGTGTTCCTTGGTTTGCACGGCCGCAGAATCGACCAGCGCCAGGTGCGCCGCATCGTGCACGGGCAGGCGCAGAAGGCGGGGGTGCCGGACATCTCGCCGCATGCCCTGCGGCACTCCGCCGCCACGCATCTGCTCGACGGAGGGGCCGACCTGCGAGAGGTGCAGGAGATGCTCGGCCATTCCTCGCTCGCCACGACGCAGAAATACACCCATGTCTCGCTGCGCCAGATCCGGCAGCGCTATTCCCAGGCATTTCCGCGCGCCTGACGGCGGCCGTGACAGTGGGCGGCAGGGTGCGGGGCATCGGCCGACACTGCTTTTGAGCACGCTCAAGAGTTTTTCTATAACCGGCCGCCCATCACCGTCATCGTGCGCCTGAACGCCCGTTTTCCTAGTGCGGGGGAGCGCTGTGCGGGCACACCCTGTCATATGGTGTTCATCACAAGGTCATCTGCCTGTCACCCGTTGCGGTCCCGGACCGGGATGCCCCGGTTCTGAAGGGTGTGATGACAAGGCCCTGTGTACAATTTCACTACATTCTCGTATCTTTGCGTGGCCCCGACGGTTTCGGAAGATGTGATGAATCCCCGAAGGAGAAGACCAATGGGCAAATATTTCTGGCACCGAGTGCTGCAGGCGATCCCCGTGGTCATCGGTACGACGTTCATCATCTATGCGCTGGTGTTCCTGCTCCCCGGTGATCCTGTCAAGGCGATGTTCCGAGGCAAGGCGGCAAACCCCGCGGTCGAGGCGCAGATCCGCAGCCAGTACAACCTCGACAAGCCGTTCATCGTCCAGTACCTGCTGTTCCTGTGGAACGCGCTGCATCTGGACTTCGGCATGACGTTCTCCCAGCAGTCCGTCATCGACACGATCGGCCGTGCGTTCCCGGTGACCATCAAGCTCGCCCTCATGGCCTTCGTGTTCGAGGCGGTCTTCGGCATCCTGCTCGGCATCCTCGCCGGCCTGCACAAGGGGACGTGGTATGACGGCGTCATCCTCGTCCTCTCCCTCCTGTTGATCTCCGTGCCGACCTTCGTCACCGGCTATCTGCTCCAGTACTTCGTCGGCGTCAAGTGGGGCCTGCTGCCGGTCACGGCCAGCGCGAACGCCACCTTCACCGATCTGCTGATGCCGGCCATGGTGCTGGGGTCCGTCTCGATGGCCTCCATCATCCGCCTGTCGCGCTCGGAGATCGATACGAACAAGACGGCCGATTACGTGCGCACCGCACGCGCGAAGGGCATGAGCAACTATTCCGTCACCGTCCGCCACATCCTGCGCAACTCGATGATCCCTGTCGTCACCTACCTCGGCCAGGATATCGGCGCCCTCATGGGCGGCGCCATGATCACCGAGCGCATCTTCAACATCCAGGGCGTCGGCAATCTGACCTATCAGGCCATCCTTCGCGGCGAGGCGCCGCTCGTCGTCTCCGTCGTCACAATCCTCGTGCTCATCTTCGTGGTCTGCAACCTGCTTGTGGATCTGCTCTATGCGGCCCTCGATCCGCGCATCCGGTACTGATCGGAGGGATGGATCCAAATGGCAGAGAACAAGACGGAGGAAACAATGACATCCGCACAGACATCCGCCCAGCCGGCAAGCCAGCTCTATCCCGGCCAGGAGCGTTTCGTCGCCCCGGCAGACGAGGTCAAGCTTGAGGCCGTCGACAGTGTTGACGAGGATACGCCCGCCCTGGGCATGTGGCAGTCCGCGTGGCGAATCTTGCGCCGCAACCCGCTGTTCATCGTCTCCGGCATCCTCATCATCTTCATCCTCTTCGTGGCGCTGTTCCCGAGCGTGTTCACGCACGTCGATCCGCGCTACTGCAACCTGAGCAATTCGCTGCGCAACCCGAGCGCCGGCCATCCGTTCGGCTTCGACCAGCAGGGATGCGATATTTACTCCCGTGTGGTCTGGGGAACCCGCACCTCGGTGTCGATCGGCATCTCCACCACGATCTTCGTCACGCTGCTCGGCGGCCTGATCGGCGCCGTCGCCGGTTTCTTCGGCGGCTGGGTCGACACGCTCCTCTCGCGCATCACCGATATCTTCTACGGCATCCCGTTCCTGCTCGGCGCCATCGTGCTCCTGCAGATGTTCACCGACGTGGATTCCATCTGGAAGCTCGTGGCCACCATGACCCTCTTCGGCTGGACCGAGATGGCCCGAATCACACGAAGTGCCGTCCTCGAGGCGAAGAACCTCGAGTTCAACACCGCGTCCACCGCGCTCGGCTCCTCGCCGGCACGCAACCTGTTCCGCCACGTCCTGCCGAACTCGCTCGCGCCGATGATCGTCATCGCAACGATCTCGCTCGGCAACTACATCGTCTCCGAGGCGTCGCTCGACTTCCTCGGCGTCGGCCTGGGCGGCAACACCGTCAGCTGGGGCGTCGACATCTCCAACGCACAGACGCTCATCCGCACCAACCCGATGGTCCTCTTCTACCCGTCGCTCGCGCTGGCCATCACGGTGCTCGCCTTCATCATGATGGGCGACGCCGTCAAGGACGCGCTCGACCCGTCCGGCCGCACCGCCTGATCAGATCCGTGGATACTAAGCGAGGAATGAACTTATGAGCAAAAAAACAGACACGCCCGAGGATCTCGCCACGCTCTCCGCGGAGGACTACAAGGGCAGGAGCAACTACCATCCCAGCGATGAGGACAACTACGCGCAGCACAACCAGCCGCTGCGCCCGCTCCTCGAGGTGAAGGACCTCTCGGTCGACTTCACTACGAGCAACGGCAAGCCCATCCACGCCGTCCACAAGGCCGGTTTCACCATGTACCCCGGCCAGTGGGTGGCCATCGTGGGCGAGTCCGGCTCGGGCAAGTCCACCACCGCCATGAGCATCCTCAACCTGCTGCCGGGTACCGGCCACATCACCGGCGGCTCAATCAAGCTGGACGGCGAGGAGCTCGTCGGCAAGTCGCAGAAGCAGTATGAGCAGCTGCGCGGCCGCCGCATCGGCCTCGTGCCCCAGGACCCGATGTCCAACCTCAACCCGGTCTGGCGCATCGGCACCCAGGTGGAGGAGTCGCTCAAGGCCAACCACATGGATATCTCGCGCGAGAAGCGCAACGAGTTCTCCAAGGCCCTGGAGCATGCGGAGGTCCGTCTTCGCAATGCCGACGACGAGCTCTTCATCGGGCACCAGGACTGGGATGACCTCATCCGCACCACATCGGAGGCCCTCGCCTCCGCGCATGTGCCGGATGTGAAGAAGGTCATGCACCATCTGCGCCATACGTGGGTCATCGGTTCGACCACGCGCTGGGCAGTGGCGCAGGATCTGATCAAGGCCGGTCTGGACGATGACACCGCCTGGAGGGTCGCCAAGCAGCATGTCACCGGTTCGGATATGAAGGACCGTGTCGCCGGCCTGCTCGACGAGGCCGGACTTCCTGACGCGGCAACCCGTGCCCGCCAGTACCCGTATGAGTTCTCCGGCGGCATGCGCCAGCGCGCGCTCATCGCCATCGGCCTCGCCGCGCGTCCGGATCTGCTCATCGCCGATGAGCCGACCTCCGCGCTCGACGTCACTGTGCAGAAGAGGATCCTTGACCACCTGCAGGGGCTGACCGACTCCCTCGGCACGTCCGTGCTCTTCATCACCCATGATCTGGGACTGGCCGCCGAGCGCGCCCAGTACATCGTCGTCATGTACCACGGCCATGTGGTGGAGTCCGGACCTTCGCTCGAGGTCCTCCAGCACCCGGAGCACCCGTACACGAAGCGCCTCGTCAAGGCGGCCCCGTCGCTGGCCTCCCAGCGCATGATCTCCGCCTACCAGCACGGCGACGCGAACGCCGACCGCTTCATCGAGCACCACCAGCGCTCGAGCGAGGAGGTCGCCAAGAGCAAGAACATCATCACCGTCGAGCACCTCACCAAGCTCTTCAACCTTCCGCACAAGAAGGAGAAGTTCAAGGCCGTCGACGATGTGTCGTTCTCCATCAAGCGCGGCACGACGCTCGCCATTGTGGGCGAGTCCGGCTCGGGCAAGTCGACCGTGGCGAACATGGTGCTCCACCTGCTCAAGCCTGACAAGGGCAGGGTGATCTACAAGGGCAAGGACACCGCCACTTTCGACAAGAAGCAGATGCTCGACTTCCGCCGTCACGTGCAGCCGGTGTTCCAGAACCCTTACGGCTCGCTCGATCCGATGTACTCGATCTACCGCTCCATCGCCGAGCCGCTCAAGATCCACAAGATCGGCGACAACAAGTCGCGTCTCGCCCGTGTCAAGGAGCTTCTCGACATGGTCGAGCTGCCGGAGTCGGTCATGAACCGGCATCCGAACGAGCTGTCCGGCGGCCAGCGCCAGCGTATCGCCATCGCCCGCGCCATGGCCCTCAACCCTGATGTGATCATCGCCGATGAGGCCGTGTCCGCCCTCGATGTGCTCGTCCAGGACGAGGTTCTCCGCCTGCTCAACGATCTGCAGGCCCAGCGCGGGCTCAGCTACCTGTTCATCACCCACGATCTCGCCGTCGTGCGCCAGATCGCCGATGACGTGGTCGTCATGGAACACGGCCAGCTGGTCGAGCGCGGCACCACCGATGAGATCTTCGAGCACCCGCAGAAGCAGTACACGAAGGATCTGCTTGACGCCATCCCGGGCGGCAAGCTCAAGCTCGGTCTGGATCTGTGAGGGCCGGTCCCGCTGCAACCGAGGTAATCGGTTGAGAGATACATACAAGAGCCTGTGATCCCGGAGACGGGTCACAGGCTCTTGCGTGTTCGAGAACAGTTCTCGCGCAGTTTTCGCACGGTTCTCGCACAGTTCTCGCACGCGGCACAATCGCACATGCAAGCGGGTCGGTACCATAGGAAGGTCAGGCGGCCTCCAGGGGCCGGCACGGGTGATGGCCGTACATGGCCGGATGAAAGACGGACGATATGGGACTTTTTGATTTCTTCCACAAGAAAAAGAACACTGATGCCACCTCTTCGACGCAGGAGGATGACGTCGACACCACCGCGGCGGAAGAAGACGAGGCGGGACAGGCCGGACAGGTACAGGAGGAAGAGCAGCACGGCCCGTGGGACATCAGCCAGGAGGATCTGATCCACGACCAGTCGTATCTCGACCTCGGCGCGCTGAAGATCCCGCAGAGGCAGGATACCGCGGTCAGGCTCGGCATCTCGGAGGACAAGACGCGCATCCTCGCCGTCACCCTCACCCATGCCGGTTCGAGCATGCAGCTCACGCTTCTCGCCGCCTCGCGTGACCAGCCGATCTGGGATGAGATCCGCGCCTCCCTCGACAAAGGCGAGTCACCCAAACAGATCGAGACAAAGTTTGGCAAGGGCATCGCCGTCGACCTCGGCCTGCCCAACGGCAACATCGTGCCGACGCGCATCATGGGTATCGACGGGCCCCGGTGGATGCTGCGCGTCATTGTGACGGGCGACGCCGCAAAGGGCGGGCAGGCCGGCGAGTTCTTCGACGACCTGCTCTCCGATGTCGTCGTCGACCGCGGGGACACGCCGCTCGCCCCGAAGGAGATCGTCCCGCTGACCGCGCCGGGCGCCGGTGACGAGGACCAGGACGGCCAGGGGGAGGGCGAAGGGGCACAGGATTCCGCGCACCCCTCCGCCTCCGCGGCCGACAACGGGAAGAAGGATGCCCAGGGTGTGCTGGATTCACGGCCGAAGGGACCGCTGACGAAGGGCGTCAATGCCCAGGAACAGCAGATCCTGACCCGCAAGACGATGTTCTCGGAGGTGCGCTGACCGTGACGACCCCCTCACCGAAGGAACCGAAGGATCATTCCGGTCCCGGCTCGCCCGACGGGGGATTCTCCGTCATGGAGACGATCGGCGGGCGGCTGGGGATCATCGAGTCCGTGGCACCCACGCTGGTGTTCATGATCGCCTATATCGTGCTACGCTCGGTGGTCGTGCCGGTCATCTGTTCCGCTGTCCTCAGCCTCGGCTTCTGCGTGTACCGGCTTGTCAGGCACCAGAAGACCGGCTCGGCGGTGATGGGGCTTCTTCTCGCCGCCGTCTGCGCCGTCTCGGCGCTGCTGTCCGGCGAGGCGCGAAACTATTACGCCCCGGGGTTCGTGGTCAACGCGTTCTGGCTCATCGTCCTGCTCGTCTCCCTGGCGGCAAGGACGCCGGGACTGGGACTCATCGTACAGGTGTTCAATCAGCCGCTCGAAGGCGGTTTTTCCGCCTGGCGTCGTCGCTGGACCGAGAATCCGGCCCTCTACCGCGCCTACCGCGACAGCACGTGGATGTGGGTCGGGCTGTTCGCCCTCCGTCTCGCGCTTGAGATCCCGCTCTGGGCGATGAAAATGTCGACGGCACTGGGTGTGGTCCGCCTCCTCACGGGGATCCCTCTCTTCGCGCTCGTCGTCTGGCTCACATGGGTGATCGTCTCCCCGGCAGTGAAGAACAGTAAAGAAGACGACGGCAAAGGCAAGGACGGGAAACAATGACGGACAGCGATCCGACCGACGACAACAGGATGTCGGCAGGCAAGACGGGAGCTTCTGCTGATGAGGCGACCGTCACCATCGAGCGGTTCGCCGACCAGGGGCGTTGCGTGGCGCATATTGACGGACGGGTCGTCTTCGTCCGTTTCGCCCTGCCCGGCGAGAAGGTGCGGATCCGGCTCGACCCCGGTCTCTCGCCACGCGACCGGTTCTGGACCGGAGAGGTCACCCAGGTGCTCGAGCCGTCCGATCTGCGAGTCGACCCGGTCTGGAAGCTCGCAGGACCCCTCGCGCAGGGCGGCGGTGTCGGCGGCGCGGATCTTGTCCACGTCAGCCTCACGGGCCAGCATCTGTGGAAGAAAAGAGTGATCGACCAGCAGATGCGCCGTCTCGGCGGTATTGAGACGGACGTCACCGTCCACGCCATCGCAGGGGATGAGGAAGCACAGGGCCTGCACTGGCGCACCCGCATCGAACTCATTGCCGACGAGCAGGGCCGGCCCTCCATGCGCCGGCGCGGCTCCCATGAGCGGGTGGCCCTCACCGATATGCCGCTCGCCACCACGGAGCTTCTCGGCATCGCCGAACAGACCCGCCTGTGGGAGGGGGGCTTCGAGCAGGGATCGAACATCCGTCTCGCCGTGCCGAAACTGCATGGCTCCGATAAGCGTGAGGACAATTACGCCGTCCTTGTCGACGGGAAGCTGCGCGAGGGGCGGCAGGACCTTCTCGAGACCGTGGAGGAAGTGTCCATCGGCGGGAACCGGCGGACCCTGCGCTACCACGTGGACGCCGGCAGTTTCTGGCAGGTCCACCGTGAGGCGCCACACACGCTCGTCAACGCGGTCCTCACCGCGGCACAGGAGCAGATCGATTCGGCGCCCCACACCATCTGGGACCTCTATTCGGGTTCCGGCCTGTTCACTGTGGCGCTCGGCCTGCTCGTCGGCCGCGGCGGCAACGGCCTGCTGAGCGTGGAGGGATCCCCGGACGCCGTCCGTGCGGCCCGCAGGAACCTGCGGTTGGCCGGCCTCGGGGCCGCTCAGGCGAAGCGCGGGGACGTGGGGCGAACACTGCGGTCCATCCCTGAGCGCTTCCTGCACCCGGACCTCGTCGTCCTCGACCCGCCGCGTTCGGGTGCGCGGCGCCGGGTGTGCGAGCAGATCGGACAGGCGGGGGCCCGTGTGGTCATCTATGTGGCCTGCGACCCCACCAGCCTCGCCCGTGATACCCGTACACTTCTGGCAGACGGCTATAGACTGGAGGACCTGCAGGCCTACGACCTGTATCCACATACGCACCACGTCGAGACGGTGGCCGTCTTCCGTCGATAAGGGAAGAACCGTACGCCCGGTTCCTGACTGGAACTGGTGGGAAGACCGGTGAGAGAGACGCATGTCCGTCGATCAGTGTCACCGGACCCCTCATCAATCCTTCTGACCGATCCACCCCTCATATGTGCCGGGCTGTGCGGGAATGTCGCCGCTCCGGCGGTTTGTCATCGGCGGGATGCGGTGCCTCCTGCGCCCGCATGAGACCGAGCGTGCAGGAGAAACAGAGGCGGGCCATCTCTTCGACCCCGAGCGGCTGGCCGCGTCTGACCCACTCGATGATGGTGTTGAAGATGAGGCCGTCCCACATGGCCTGCAGGACCGCGGCCCGGTCGTCATGCGGGAGCATTCCGTCGGCGGTCCGCAGCATCTCCTGTTCGAGACCCGCCTCGAGGAACACCCGGATCATCCCGCTGTTGTCCGCGACAGTGCGGAACAGCCGACGCCACCCGTCGAGCATGCCTGGCTCGGAATAGGCGTAGATCTCCTGTGTCGCTTTTTGCAGAGGGATCAGCAGAATATCCTTTTTCGAGGCGTAATGCCGGCAGAAGGCGGAGCGTGACACGCCGGCCCGTCTGATGACCTCACTGACGGTGATATCGCCGAACGGCTTGTTCCGCATCAGGATCAGCAGTGCCTGCTGGATTGATTCGGTCGTCAGCCGCATGGAATCCTCGTTGGCACGTCTGAGTGCCTGCCGCTGGCGTTCGCTGATCCGCGAGGACATAGTGGCCCTTTCTGTCCGACCCGATCCCGTTTGCCTTGAAATGACGGTGGAGCGTCGCTAATTTATCCGACAGGACAAAAGTACTGGCCGATCAGGCCGTCGTCAATCAGAAAGGATGCCCATCGCTATGATCAACGTCTCGATCGCAGGACACAATTTCCCGGCGGAATCGATCCACGGCTGGGAGAGCTGGCGCACGGGCGTGTCCGTCCGGCTCCTGGAACGCAAACTCGGCAAGGACCTGTCCTCCGTCACGACGGCGGAGGACCTCGCACGGGTGAAATACGGGATCCCCCAGGTCGTCATGCTCGGCATGCTGAAAAACCAGATCCGGCTGACAGAGGCCGGGACGCAGGCCGTCGTGAGGATGTCCGGCGGGCGGCGCGCGTTCAGCACGACCGAGATCGATGTGGACTTCTGCGACGCAGCCACGCTCAAGCGCTACTACGACGATATGATGCTGGACAACACCGAGCAGAATCGATTCAGCTGCCTGCGCGCCAACCCGGACCACTATCTGCTGCGCGGCGTGGGCCAGAACGTGCAGGAGGTCCTCGAATTCGTCGGGGCCATGCCGCTCGTCTCGCATTTCTATATCTGCTACGGCGATTTCGACGGGCTCCGCTCGCACCAGGACCCCGACTACCCGTATCAGGCCGCCGGGGTCTCGTATCTGGAGGATGGTCTCGCGATCGGCGCCGTCCGCCATCAGATGAAGGACACGGAGAACGGCTGCCACGTGAAGCTGACGGTGGAATTCCCATCGCTGATGCCGGAATGCTACATCATCCAGCACAGGTACCACCTCGCCTGCGAGTTCTTCAACTGGTTCTCCGATATCGAGCAGCGCGTCCGCGCGGCACAAGCCGACTGAATGTTTGACGACTCTGCACACATTGTTTCCTGCGGCGACGGTAAAATCGTGTGAGATCGCAGGGCAGGTGATCCCACGCCACCGAGGTCCGCGAGGCCCGGTCCCGTCATCCCCGGATGGCGGACAAAGGCAACGTATCGGGCAGGGGATCGTCGACAGGAGGACCGGATGGGAGCTGGCACACGGCGACACACGACCGGATCCCTCCTTCCGTCGGTGCGGGCCCTCGCCGCGGCACTGCTCGTCCCGGCGCTTCTCCTGCCGGTATCGGGATGTTCCGCAGGAGAATCGGCAGCAGGAGGTGTAGGCAGGTCTTCAACCTCAACGGACGCCCTGTCCTTGTCCGACGCGCAAGCCGCCACCTCCCGGCCGCCCGTAAGCCCATCATCCCTCACCGTCGGCTATGTGGGCGTCGGTGACACTGAGGGGCAACGTGCCGCACAGATGGAGCGCGCCACCATCATCGGGCTTCGCGCGGCCGGTGTGCATGTCAAGGTCTTCCGCTCGCTCTCCCTCAACCCCCAGCCGCAGATCACCGCGGCACAGTCATTCGCGGACCAGGGCATCGACGCCCTCATCGTCGACCCGCAGTTCTCCAACGTCTGGGGAGACGCTTTCGCCACCATCCGCGACCAGGGGATCAAGATCATCCTCCTCGACCGCACCCCTCTGGGCATGGCCCAGAGCCGCTACGACGCCTATCTCGGATGCAACTACCATCAGCTCGGCGAGCAGATGGCACAGTGGGTGCTCGGCCGCCTGGGGCGATGGACAAGCCAGGACGGCACGTACGAGGACGGCGGTGTCCCGCGCTCGCTCATCGTCAGCTCGCTGCTCGGCTCCTCCCCGGACAACAAGGCGGCCGACGGCTGGTCGGACAAATCCGGCTGGCTCATGCAGACACTCGACTCTGTAGCAGTAGGGGAGGACCATGAGGCGGCGCTGCGGCGCCTTTCCTCTTCGTGGGACACGCTCTCATGTGACGGGACGCTCCCACATGTGATCTTCGCCACCAACCAGACGGCCGCCTCCGTCACCATCGATTTCCTGACGAAGAAGAAAGTCCGTCTTGTCACGGATCCCGCCGAGGCAATGCGTCTCGACGCCTCCCGCGGGGCGAAGGACGCCTGGGCGGTGGCGGTCGTGTGCCTGGGCGGGCAAGACTGGCTCACGGAGCAGACCGGGCAGGGCGGGCTTTCGGCCGGCATCGCCGTCCCCACTGACTATTCCTCGCGGCTCGTCCCGCTTCTGACCCGGCTGTGCACAGGCATCCCCACCGCGAAGGATGAGGTCGTCGCCGGGACGCTGGTCACGGCACGATGACACTGAGCCGAACCCAAGCCGAAGGCATGACCATCAAGGACATGCAGCGGACACCGCCAAGGAAGGACCGGACATGACCGATAAGACGACACAGACGGACGGCGCACCGGCGCAGCCTGTCGCGGCCGGCAGCACCGGCCCCGTCACTTTTCCGGCCGTCCCGGAGACGGGCCTCACCCATGGTGAGGTGGCCGATCTGTTGGCCCAAGGCAAGGGCAACTCCGTCGGGCAATCCTCCTCTAGAAGTATCGGCCGTATCATCCGTGACAACGTGTTCACCCTCTTCAACGGGATCATGTTCACCTGCCTGGTGGCCGTGCTCATCACCGGCCAGTGGCAGGACGCCGCCTTCTCCGTCATCGCCATCATCAACACGGCGATCGGCACGATCGCCGAGATCCACGCCAAACGGCTGCTCGACCGGCTCACCATCCTCATCGCCTCGAAGCCGTTCGTGCGACGCGACGGGCAGAATATCGCCGTCGATGCCTCGTCCATCGTCCCCGGCGACCTCGTCTGGCTGCGATCAGGCGAGCAGGTGCCCGCCGATGTGACGATCTTGCGCTCCTGGGGTGCGGAGATCGACGAGTCGATGATCACCGGTGAATCGCGTTCGATCGCTAAAAAACCGGGGGACAAGGCCTTTTCTGGATCCACGCTCGTCTCGGGCATTGCCCTCGCCCGGGTGCGGGCGACGGGCAAAAGTTCCTATGCCGCACGGCTCACCGCACAGGCCAAGGTCTACAAGCAGGTCCATTCCGACCTGCAGGACGGCATCAACAAAATCCTGAAGGGGCTCGTCTGGGTGGTTGTCCCGCTCTCCGTCCTCCTGCTCGTCTCACAGCTCACACTTGAGGTGCACAGCAGCTCCGGCTCGTGGCAGAGCGCCGTCATCTCGACGGTCGCCGGGGTCGTGAGCCTCATCCCGCAGGGGCTCGTGCTGCTCACCTCGATCAACTTCGCGCTCTCCGCCATCCGGCTGGCGCAGAAGAAAGTGCTCATCCAGCAGCTCAACTCCATCGAGATGCTCGCCCGCGTTGACAGCCTCAACCTGGACAAGACGGGGACGATCACCGACGGAGGGATCATGCTCGAGGACGTCGTCCCGCTCGGCGGGGCGGACGGATCCTCTTCTCCTTCTTCCTCCTTCTCATCATCAGAATCCCAGACGGTCGCTTCCGTCCCGGCGGAGGTGCTCGTAGGGCTGCGGCTCGTGGTCTCCGAGGAGTCGCCCAACGCGACCGGACGGGCGGTGCTCGACGGGCTCTCGCGTCTGGCCGGTGACGGGGTGATCGGGCCCGTCCCTGCGGCGGGGCAGAAGGCGCGGATCCCGTTCTCGTCCGAGCGCAAGTGGAGCGCAGTGCTCGACTCGCACGGCTGCGCCTGGGTGCTCGGAGCACCCCAGTTCGTCCTGCCGTCGGAGGCGGAATCGCAGAAGCAGGAGGAGGAGACGGATCCGTCCAGCCGCACCGCGGTACATGATCCTTCTTCCGATGACGACCGCCTCATCAACCGTGCCCGTTCGATGGCCCGACAGGGGGCCGAACAAGGTTCCCGTGTCCTCGTCCTGGCCCGGCTCACGCCGGCCGGCAAGGAAGACACGGACGCCCGGCATTTTCTCGCGCTCGCGGACGACGGTCTGTCGGGCATACGCATCCAGCCGGTCGCCCTCGTGTTGTGCGCCGAATCCATCAGACCGCAGGCGAAGGCCACCCTCGCCTACTTTCGGCAGCAGGACGTGCGCTGCCGGATCGTCTCCGGCGATGACCCGAGGACTGTCGCCGCCATCGCACAAAAAGTCGATCTTCTTGGGAACGGCAGGAAGCCCCGGTGGATGGACGCGCGGAGTCTCAAAGACGACCCGGCCGGCGTGGCAGAGCAGATCACGGATATCGACGTGCTCGGCCGTGTGCTGCCCGAGCAGAAGAAGCTCATCGTCCAGGCACAGCATCTTCTGGGCAGGACCGTCGGCATGACGGGCGACGGCGTCAACGACACGCTCGCCATCAAGGAGGCGGATTTTGGCATCGCCATGGGCAACGCCGCCCCCGCCACAAAATCGGTGGCCGACGCCGTGCTCATCGACTCCGATTTCTCCCATCTGCCTGAGGTCGTCGGACAGGGCCGGCGTGTCATGGCGAACATGGAGCGCGTCGCCTCGCTTTTCCTTGTCAAGACGTTCTATTCCATCGTCATCACGCTCGGCACCATCCCGCTGGCGATGCGTTTCCCCTATCTTCCGCGGCATATGAGCTACATCTCGCCGCTGTGCATCGGCATCCCGGCGTTCATCCTGTCCCTGCCGCCGAACAACAGGCGCTACAGGCCGGGCTTCCTCACCCGCGTGCTGCGGTTCTCGATCCCGGCGGGTCTGGCGATCGGGCTGAGCACGATCATCTTCGCAAAGGTGCTGCCGTTGCTGGCCGGTTGGGATCCCAAGCAGGTGCAGTCCGATCTGACGAGCCTGCGCACCTGTGTGGCCATGGCGCTGTTCGTCCTCTCGCTGCTCGTCCTCGCCCAGGTCTCGCGGCCGCTGCGCAGCTGGCGTGGCCTGCTCGTGCTGGCGATGGCCGGCGCGGGAGTCGCCGGAGGGTTCATCCCGCCGGTCGCGAAATTCTTCCGCATCATCATCCCTGATGACCTGTTGATGCGCTGGATCCTCCTGGCGATCCTCGTCGCCGTCCTCCTGTTCCTCCTGTTCGAATGGCTCGCGCAGAAGCTTCTGGAGGCACTGTGGCGGCATCGCGAGAAGAACCCGCTGCGTCTGCATTGGTGGGGCCGGTAGCCCTCAGCCCATCTTCCTCTCGGTCGTGAGCGGCTTGTCGGTCGGCTTCTTAGGGCTCGGCAGCTCCGAGATGATGGTGCCGGCGAGCATGAGCATGCAGCCGATATAGGCCTGAAGGCCCATCCGCTCGTGGAGGAACACGGCACCACCGATGACGGAGAAGAGCGATTCCATCGACATGAGGATGGAGGCTCCGGACGGATCGACGCTGGACTGTCCGAACACCTGCAGCGTGTAGGCCACGCCGGTGGCGATGACGCCGGAGTAGATGACCGGCCACGCTGCCGCGCCGATGGCCTGCCACGTCGGCGTCTGCCCGGTGGCGAAGGTGAGGATCCAGCTCAGGACCGCGGCGACGACGAGCTGGCCGAACGAGAGATGCAGCGGATTGACGTCCATCCTGTTGACGATGTGCAGCTGGGCGGCGAAGAAGAACGCCCCGATCAACAGGAGCACGTCACCCAGACCGACACCGCCCTGTTTGCCGGTCAGCGTCAGCATCCCCAGACCCACGAGACTGAACGGCAGGGCGATCCAGAACTGCGGCTTTGATTTCTCGCCCATCGCCATGCCCAGAATCGGTGTGATGACGATATAGAGCGCGGTGATGAAGCCGGACCGACCGGCAGATTTCGACAGGGCGACACCGTACTGCTCAAAAGCGATGGCGGCGAACAGCGCGCCCCCGGAGAAGATGCAGGCGAGGATCGTGTGCTTCCAGTTTCCCGGCAGCGCATGCGCCTCGGGCAGTGCGAGGAGCGGAAGGACGGAGACGGATCCCAAGGTGAAGCGCAGCGCGTTGAAGGCGATAGGGGAGAGATGGTCCATACCGGTCAGCTGGGTGACAAATGCCGTCCCCCAGAGCATGGCAGCGAGCAGAAGCGCTCCCGATCCGAGAAGTCTGCGGAAGCGATCCCTCTTCTTCACCATACGCACCTCATTTTTCCGTCCGTACCGTCCGCGGGCGTTGTCGTGTCTTCGGTTGTCAGTTTCTGCCGTCTGATGGTCCCATGCTACGGCCCGGGTCTGAAAACAGGTCCGGAGACAAAAATCCCCGGATCCGGGCGATCTGTGTGACCGAAGGGATCCGGGGACGGGGAAGAGAGGGAGACGGCGCTCGTCAGCGGTCGCTGCCGCCGAAGAGGTAGAGCAGGTTCTCGAACAGATTGATGAAGTCGAGGTACAGGTTCATCGCGGCGAGGATCGAGACCTTCTCGTACATCTCCTGCGAGGAGCACTGGCCGAGCATGACCTGCGTAGCCTTGGCGTCATGGATGGTCATGCCGGCGAAGATGACGAGCGAGATCGCCGTGACCACCATCCACGCCTGGGAGCCGCCGAAGAAGGAGAGCAGCAGCTCGGCGATGATGAGCACGACGAGCGCCACCGTCAGCACGGGACCCCAGCGCAGGACGTTGATCTTCGTCGTCAGGCCGACCATCGTCAGGCAGAGGAAGAACGCAGCGGTGATGCCGAGGGCCATGATGATGCTCGTCGGGCTGTAGGCGTACAGAAGCGTGGAGAGGGAGAAGCCCATGACGGCGGCGAACGCGTAGAACAGCGCCCTGTTGGCGGCCACGGAGCGCTTCTGCATGCCTGCCGGCAGGACAAAGGCGAAGACGAGCGCCACGATGGCGGCGCCCCAAAAGGCGAGCTGGCCCCAACCGGTCAGAAGGCGAAGCGCGAGCCCGGAGAAGGCGGTGAGCGCGGCGACGGCCGCCGAGATGAGCAGGGCGATCGTCATCTCCCCGTAGGCGCGGGTGACGGATCGGCGTGCCATCTGCTCGGTGACCTGGAACGGCTGGGCGTTGATGACCGGCGAGCCCTGCCCGTAGGCCGCCTGCTGACCCTGATAACCGCCCTGGTAGCCGGGCGCGGTCTGATAATTCTGATAGCCGGTGCTCGGTGCGCTGTTCGGCGCATACCCGTTGTTCTGATAGCCGGGGCCGTATCCCTGGTTCGGATTCGATGAGCTCATACCATTCTCTTTTCCGCCTGCGTGCGAATGGGGCCATCCGCACGGATCGTGTTCCGGTGCCGATGACCCGCGATCATCGGCCGCCCGGATCGGATTCTGTGTATCTGAGGTTTCTGTGTATCTGAAAATATAACCGTGGATGCTGGGAGTTCGCTGGGCGCGATGACGGGCCGGCGGTCAGCGGTACCCCCGATGTCTCTCTGTGATATCTCTCTCTTCTCTCTCCGATATCGCCGACCGGACGAGGACATCACACGCGCACGTCGATGGTCTTCGGCAACGATTTCTCCTGTTCGAGGATCTTCTTGTCGTTCTCCTCGATGTCATGATGGAGCTTCTGCATCGTCATCTCCACGTGGTTGAGTTCCTCCGCCACGTCCAGCAGGGTCTTCGAATGCTCGGCGGCATCGGAATCAGGGATGTTGTTCTTATAGCGCAGCTCGTGCTCCAGACTGGCCCAATAATCCATCGCCACCGTGCGCAGCTGGACCTCCACCGGGGTCACATGCGGCCCGTCGATCAGATAGACGGGTACCGTCAGGATGAGGTGCAGGCTGCGGTAGCCATTGGGCTTGGGATTCTTGATATAGTCCTTCACACGCAGCACGCGCACGTCCGCCTGGCGGGAGAGAAGCTCCGAGACCGTGTACACGTCATCCACGTAATTGCAGATCACGCGGATGCCGGCGATGTCACGCAGATTCTGCTGCATGCTCGTGATCGTGAGCGGCAGCCCCCGGCGCTTGAGCTTGCCGAGGATGGAATCGAGCGACTTGAGCCGTGAGACCATATGGTGGATCGGATTGGAGAGGTTGCGATAGCTGTAAGCGTCATCGAGATTCTCGAGCTTGGCGCTCACCTCGCGCATCGCCCCCGCATACACCTGCAGCGTGGCGGCGAGCTTCTCGAGGTCTGTGAAGCCGTCACCGGCCCCGTAGCGTTCGACGAGCTCATTGAACTCGCTGTGCAGGTTCTCGACGTTGAATTCGGTTTTCTTCTCGGGAATCATCCTTCACCTCACTGGATGACTGACTGACGGATTGCCTTCGCAGACCAATGATAAAAGCGCGTCTGACAGCTGATAAAAATGCGTCTGGCAGCGTGCGGACGGCATTGGGGGATGACATCCAGGACAAGAACGGGGGACATCCGGGCCTGCCCGGCAGAAGGGTCACGGCTAGAATCAAGGCCATGACCATCTGGCAGATCCCCTTGCGAAACCGCGTCGTTTCTATTGTCGGACCGACCGCCTCCGGCAAGACGGCGCTCGCCATCGCGCTCGCCCGTGCGCTCAGGGAGAAAGGGCAGAAGGCTGAGATCCTCAACGCCGACGCCTACCAGATGTACAAAGGCATGGATATCGGGACGGCGAAACCGACGGCGGCGGAACGGGCCGCCGTCCCGCATCATCTGCTCGACATCATCGATCCTGCCGAGCCGATGAGCGTGGCGCGATTCCAGAAAATCGTCCGCGATGAGATCGTCCGGCTCGACGCACTGGGGATCCGTAGCATTCTGGTGGGCGGATCGGGACTGTATGCCCGCGCCGCAACTGATGTCATGGGTCTCGAACCGCATGATGAGAAGGTGCGCGCCGTGCTGGAGGAACGGGCCTGGCAGGAGGGGCCCTCGGCGCTCTTTGCCGAGTTGGAGGAGAAAGACCCGAGGGCGGCGGCGGGGATGGACCCGCGCAACGTGCGGCGCACCGTCCGCGCTCTCGAGGTCATCGCCCTGACGGGGAAGCCGTATTCCTCCTCGCTGCCGACGTACCAGTATGCGATGCCAGTGCTGCAGATCGGCCTCGACCTGCCCAGGGCGGAGCTTGACCGCAGGATCGGCCTGCGGACGGGACAGATGCGCCGGGAGGGTTTCCTGGACGAGGCCCGTCGTCTGCAGGGCCGTCTCGGCCCGACCGCCTCCCATGCCATCGGCTACCCGCAGATGCAGGCGGTCCTCGACGGGAGCCTGTCGCAGGACGAGGCGTTCGAGCAGATCGCGCAGAAGACGCGACGGCTGGCCCGCAAGCAGATGGGCTGGTTCGGCCGCGACCCCCGCATCCACTGGCTGGAGGCGCTGGATCCGGATGTTGAGGCGAAGGCGCTCGATCTGGTGGGCACCGCCGACGCGGGCGGGTTCGCCGCGGATGACGGCCCGGTGGCCCCCACACGCCATCATCTCGGCGATATCGACCGGCCCGGCGCGTAGTCTGGGAGGCATTATGACCTCTCGTACCCAGCATTCCTCCCGCATGCACGCAGGCTCGTCCTCCCGGCCCTCACCCGGATCGTCGGCCCACGACACCGGCCGTTCCCGGTCCGCGCGCGGCACTGGCACCGACCCGGACGAGACTGCCGAAACAGAGCCGACGTGGAAGAAAATCCTGCTCGCGGTGCCGCGCGGCCTGGGCCGGCTTGTGCGCGCCATCACCGGCACCGGCGACGACTATGACCCCGCCTACCGGCGTGACGGCCTGTGCTTCCTGCTCATCGTGCTCGCCGTCCTGTTCATCGCCAGCGAATGGTTCCGTGTGCAGGGCGTGTTCGGCCGATTCCTGCATCTTGTGGCCTCGAGCCTGTTCGGCATCATGAGCGTGCTCGTGCCGGTGGCGCTGCTCTATGCGGCGTTCCGTCTACTGCGCCACGGAGGCAGGGGACGGGCGAACGGGCAGATCTTTGCCGGCGCGGCGATGCTGCTCTGGTCCGTCTGCTCGATCATCGATGTGGTGATGATCGCCCCGGTCCGGCATTTCGACATCGCGGCGATCGGCTCGGCGGGCGGTCTTCTCGGCTTTGTCCTCGGCTCGCCGCTGGCCTGGGGGCTGAGCAGCGGTTTCGCCATCGCCATCTTCGTCATCATCGCGCTGGCGGCCGTGCTGCTGATGACGGGCACCCATGTGCAGCAGGTGGGGGACTGGTTCGCGCACATCTGGCACCGGCTGCGTCATGAGCCTGATCCCCGCGAGGAGTCCTCCGCGGAGGGGCAGCAGGCCCGGCCGTCCAACTCGGTGCGAGTCGATCCGGCCACAGGCGAGATCCTTGATGACGGACCCGTGACGCGCGAGGGGCTGCATCTAGCCGCCGGGGTGCCCACGCACGATGACGGCGACGACGGGCACGAGCGCCGCGACGGGGGCACGGCCGCGGACAAGCCGGGGCAGGCCGGGCGGAAAGGCTTCTTCCATCGCCTGTTCTCCCGTTTCTCGCACAAGAAAGAGGATGACGGGCTTTCCGTGTACGAGGGCAACACGGCGTTCGATACGGCGGTGGACAGCGCCGATGACGCGCGTCGTGTGCAGGTGGAGCCCACCGGCATGTCCGCCCTGCCGCAGACGGTGCCCGGTCCCCGTTCCGGCCAGGCGGCCTCCGGCGCGGCCCCGTTCCCGCCGTCCACGGCGGCGGTCAACCAGCGGCCGACGGGCTCGGCCTCCATCACCTCCGAGCCGCTCGGCGCGGTGGCCACGACAGGCCGTCCCACCGATTCCGGGACTGCATCGATGATGCCCGTGGCTCCTGGTGCCGTCCCGTCGCGTCAAGCCCCATCCGACGCAGGACGCACCGGGCGGCAGGGGCTCGGTTCGCCGTCCTCCTCCCGCAACAACGGCTCCGGCACCCAGTCGGATCCCTCCGGGCTGCAGCCGCTCAGCCCCGAGCAGGCGAGGATGCAGTCGCAGGTCCCGGTAGGATTCGGCGCAGCAGGCGGCTCGACCGTCGATGGCAACGGTCTGCCGGTCAGAAATACCGGTGCCGCCGGTGCGGACGGCGTGCTGCCCGCCGACACACGCACACCGGAACAGAAGTCGATGAACCCGAACGCCGGGATGGACCCCGCGCTCGAGGCGAGCTACCAGCTGCCGCCGATGGGTCTGCTCTCCCAGGGCCAGCCGCATGCGGCCAAGACCGCCGAGAACGAGCGTGTGATCCAGTCACTGCGCTCCACCTTCAAGCAGTTCAATGTGGACGCGCGCGTCGTCGGCTTCCTCCGCGGTCCGACCGTCACACAGTATGAGGTCGAGCTCGGGCCGGGCACCAAGGTGGAGAAGGTCACCAACCTCAAACGCAACATCGCCTACGCCGTGGCGAGCCAGGAGGTGCGCATCCTTGCGCCCATCCCCGGCAAATCCGCTATCGGCATCGAGATCCCCAACCGCGACCGCGAGATCGTCCATCTGGGCGATGTCCTGCGCTCGAAGAAGGCGCGCGACAACCACAACCCCATGCTCACCGCCGTCGGACAGGACGTGGAGGGCAACACGGTGGTCGCCGACCTGACGAAGATGCCGCATCTGCTCGTGGCCGGCGCCACCGGCTCGGGCAAGTCGAGCTTCGTCAATTCCATGCTCATGAGCATCCTCATACGCGCCACCCCCGAGCAGGTCCGCCTCATCCTTGTGGACCCCAAGCGAGTGGAGCTGACTGCCTATGCGGGCATCCCGCACCTTCTCACCCCGATCATCACCGACCCGAAGGAGGCGTCCGTCGCCCTGCAGTGGGTGGTCAAGGAGATGGACGCCCGCTACGACGACCTTGAGCACTTCGGCTTCCGGCACATCAAGGACTACAATACGGCGGTGCGCGAGGGAAAGGTGCATGATCCCGACCCCGACCGCGTCATCGCCCCGTACCCGTACATCCTCATCGTCGTGGACGAGATGGCCGACCTCATGATGATCGCCAAAAATGATGTGGAGGATTCCATCCAGCGCATCACCCAGCTTGCCCGCGCCGCCGGCATCCATCTCGTGCTCGCCACGCAGCGCCCGTCCGTCGACGTCATCACCGGTCTCATCAAGGCCAACATCCCCTCCCGCTTCGCCTTCGCGACGAGCTCGGCCACCGACTCGCGCGTCATCCTCGACACGACGGGCGCCGAGGACCTCATCGGCCAGGGAGACGGCCTGTTCCTGCCGATGGGCCGCTCCAAGCCCATCCGCGTGCAGGGCGCCTGGGTCAACGAGTCGGAGATCCGCGCGGCGACCGATTTCATCCGGCAGGAGCGCCGGCCGCGCTACCGCGAGGACATCGCCCAGATGACCTCCGGCGCCTCGAAGAAGGAGCAGCAGCAGGCGGATATCCCCGATGACATCGGTGATGACCTCGATGATGTGCTCCAGGCCGCCCAGATCATCATCTCCACACAGTTCGGCTCCACCTCCATGCTGCAAAGAAAACTGCGTGTGGGCTTCGCCCGTGCCGGCAGGATCATGGACATCCTCGAATCCCGGCATATCGTCGGCCCGTCCGAAGGATCGAAGGCGCGCGAGGTGCTCGTCCCTGCCGGCGCATTGCCGCAGGCGCTGGCCTATCTGCGCGGGGAAAGCCCGACACTGGACGTCTCTTCGGCCGGACCGGCCGATTCCGTAGACCCGCAGGCCGACGGACAGGTCAGCCCGCGAGTGTGATCTGACGGTCCTCGGTCTCTATTCGGTGCGGTGGTTAGCATGGGGAAAGCAGTAGATAGACAGAAAGGTCGACCATGACCGACAACCCGTCAGGTTCCACCGCAAAGAACGACACGCCGCAGAACGTCGTCCGTCACGACACGTCCATCGAGGCCGACCGCCTCGCAGGGGCGGGGAGCACGACGCACCGGCTCCTGGCACAATGGAAGACGCCCGCGAACATCACCACGATGGTGCGCATCGTCCTCGTGATCGTCGCCATTGTTCTGGCGTGCCTTGCCGGTCCTTGGGGTCATGACAATTATGGGCTGCGCTGGACAGCGACGGTCCTGTTCGTCATCGCCGCGAGCACGGATAAACTGGACGGCTATCTCGCCCGCTCGCGCAATGAGGTCACAGATCTGGGCAAGATCCTCGATCCCATCGCGGATAAGCTCCTGACCTGCTCTATGCTCGTCGTCCTGTCCGTCTTCTCCGAGATCCCGTGGTGGGTCACCATTCTCTTCCTCATCCGTGAGATCGGCATCACCATCTGGCGGATGGTCTCGCTCGACAAGCATAGCCTCGTCATCCCGGCCAACTGGCCCGGCAAGCTCAAGACGGTGTTCGAGTGCGTGGCCACCGCCCTGCTTCTCGCCCCGCTGTGGCAGTTCGACGGTGCGGTGATGTTCCACGACGGCTGGTGGGGCGCCATCTTCTTCGAACCCGGATCCTGGTCGTACTGGTATGAGCTGTTCGCCTATGTGATCCTGGGTGTCGCGCTCGGCCTATGCCTCTATTCCGGCGGCAACTACCTCTATCAGGCGCACGTACAGCTTGCCGTGCGTCGGAAGGCCGCCGCCCAGCAGACGGCCGAAGCGACGGACGGGACCGATGACGCCGACGAGACGGATTCCGCGGATGCAAAGGATTCCGTCAAATCTGCCAAAGATGAGGATGCAGATCAGCCGGATGAGGCGGGAACCGTCCCTCCTGCGGGCACGGGTTCTGATCAGCCTGGTGACGCAGAGGCCGGTCATAAGGACGACGGAGCCCGCGACGAGTGATGACAGAGCTGTCTCGTTCTGACGTGTCTCGTCCTGATGGGGGTGACCGGCGGGACACCGTGGGCGGTGATCCGGCCGCGTGTCTGATCCGGTTGTGTGTCCGGGAAGGCTGGCACATCGCCTGTGCCGAATCACTCACGGGCGGGCTGCTCGCCGATGCGTTCGTCCGGGTGCCGGGTGCCTCACGGGCCTTCCTCGGTTCGGCTGTCACCTATCACCTCGGTGCGAAGCGGCATCTGCTCGATGTGGACGGTGCGCTGCTCGACCATGTGGGTGCCGTCGATGCCCGCGTCGCCCGCCAGATGGCGGAAGGGGCGGCGGTCGCCTATGCCCCGGCGCTGCTGCCGTTGGACGGGCCGGACGGTGCGGGGGATCCTTCGACGATCCTCGCCCTGTCCACCACAGGAGTCGCAGGCCCTGATTCGGATGGGTTCAAACCGGTCGGCCTCGTCTATATCGGTCTTCTGGTGCCTGGCCATCAGCCATGCAGCCGCGAGCTGCATATGAAGGGGGATCGGCAGAGTATCCGAGAACAGGCTGTCGAGGCCGCCCTTGACTGGGCGTGCGGAGCACTCGGTGTCTGAGACCCGTCGTGCGGCATGGCCGGGGGGGGGCGACGGACCGGTCCCGTCCGTCACAATCCCGTCCACCCAAAGTGAACAGATTGTTAACGTCCACGTGTCGCGGCAGATGCGGGAATATCTCCTCGAATTACTTGTTATAAGAAACGAATTAGGAAACAGCACACAGAGAGGAATGCGAGATGTCTATCACCACACAGCTCAACGTCATCGATTCCCGTCCCACCGCGACGGGTTCGCTGTCTGCCTCCTCTCGGCCGGCCCCCGACGCCGCGGCCCGTCATCTGACCGCGGCACAGAAGAAGGCCGTCGAATTCGCCCAGCGTCAGGTGATCTTCGCCCGCAGGGCGCAACAGGAACGCGCGCTCCAGCACGCACGCCTGCTCAAGCTGCAGAAGCATGAGGACGAGGATTTTGAGGCGACGCTTTCCGTCGCTTCCTCGTCCTCGCACAAGAACACGCATGAGCAGGAAGGCTCCGCCATCTCCTTCCGTCGTACCCTCGGCCAGGTTCTCCGTACGCTGCGCCAGAAGGATCACAAGACCCTCCGTGAGGTTTCTGAGAAGGCGGGCGTCTCGCTCGGCTACCTCTCCGAGGTGGAGCGCGGCCAGAAAGAGGCAAGTTCCGAACTGCTCGGATCCATCTCGAATGCGCTCGGTATGCGTCTGTCGCAGACATTGCGTCTGGTGGCGGACGAGATCGAGAAGAAGGAAGATCAGGCCGCCCAGCCCCGTCAGATGGCCACAGCCGCATAACACAGCGGCAGACAGGACCAGAGCTTCTGTCCGCTGTCTGTCGGCGATCGCCGGTACGGGACGGAGGGCACGGCATGATCCTGTCACTACTGCCCGGCCCCGCATCCGCGGGGCTTTTTTATGAGCGGATGCGGATGATGGTACACGTCTCCGGGCTGGTGGACGCCCTTCCTGCGGACTGGCGTGCACCGGGGTGTCCGTCGCAGGTGCTGAGGTGGGACTCATGCATGAGAGAGAATTCTGGCAGCTTCTGGACGAGGTGTTCGGCCACGCGTATGGACGTTCGCTCGCCCAGGA
This sequence comes from Aeriscardovia sp., assembly GCA_040773385.1. Lineage (GTDB taxonomy): Bacteria > Actinomycetota > Actinomycetes > Actinomycetales > Bifidobacteriaceae > Aeriscardovia. The sequence continues at coordinate 172,823 of JAXGWH010000001.1, forward strand.
CGAGCATCTTCCGAAACTGCATGATATGACCGCGCAGGAGGCGCTCGACGCCGGCATCAAGCCCCGGGTCGTCTGGAATGTGCTGTGCGACCAAATGGAGGTCCCGGACTCACGGCGGTGGGGGAGCGCGCACAATGCGCCGCCGATGCCGCCGATGGGACGGATATCGGATCAGGGATGATGTCCGGGAAAGACCGCCGGACAGATGCTATTCGAACAAATGTTCGGCTTCCTGCTATGATGAATCTGTCGGGAATCCGAGTTTTCCACAATCGCGTGCCGGAGGATCGTGCGCGCCGACGGACGGATAGCGTGGTCGATAACTGATCCGTCCACAAGGAAGAGAAAGGTGCTCCAATGGCTCAGAAGAAATCCGGGTCCGCCAAAGACACGATCGACAAACAGCGCGAGGCGGCGCTCGATACTGCGCTCCGGCAGGTGGAAAAGAGCTTTGGCAAAGGTTCGGCCATGCGTATGGGTGATCGGCCTGCGCAGGATGTGGAGGTCATCCCGACAGGCTCGCTCGCCCTTGACCTCGCCCTTGGTATCGGGGGACTGCCGCGCGGGCGTGTGGTCGAGATCTTCGGGCCGGAATCGTCCGGCAAGACGACAATGGCGCTCGAAGCCGTCGCCAATGCACAGAAGGCAGGCGGCGTGGCCGCCTATATCGACGCCGAGCATGCGCTCGACCCCGTCTACGCCAAGCATCTCGGCGTGGACGTCGACAATCTCATCATCTCGCAGCCGGATTCAGGCGAGCAGGCGCTCGAGATCGCCGATATGCTCGTCCGCTCCGGCGCGCTTGACATCATCGTCGTCGACTCCGTCGCGGCCCTCGTGCCGAAAGCGGAGATCGAGGGGGAGATGGGCGACAGCCATGTCGGCCTGCAGGCACGTCTGATGAGCCAGGCGCTGCGCAAGCTCACCCCTGGGCTGGCACAGGCGAACACCACGGCCATCTTCATCAACCAGCTGCGCGAGAAGATCGGCGTCATGTTCGGCAACCCGGAGACGACGACTGGCGGCAAGGCGCTCAAGTTCTATGCGTCCGTGCGTCTCGACATCCGTCGTATCCAGACGCTCAAGTCTGGTGGCGAGGCGGTCGGCAACCGTACACGCGTCAAGGTGGTCAAGAACAAGATGGCCCCGCCGTTCCGCAGCGCCGAGTTTGACATCATGTACGGCACGGGTGTCTCCCGCGCCGGATCGCTCATTGACATCGGCAGCGAGACGGGGCTCATCAAGAAATCCGGCTCGTGGTTCACCTATCAGGGCGACCAGCTCGGTCAGGGCCGTGAGAAGGTCCGTGCCTTCCTTGAGGACAATCCCGGCCTCATGGACGAGATTGAGCATAAGATCCGTCAGCATTACAAGCTGGAGCCGGAGGATGACTATAAAGTCGGAAAGAACGGGGACGAGGAGGCTTCTTCTCAGACACAGTCTTCTGACATGCCCGGGGACGACGACGCTTCTTCTGTGTCTGTCTCGACCGAGAAGGCCGGACAGGCAGAGACGGCTGTCCCTGCGTCGGCTGACTGAGCCGGTGCCGGTCGTCGCCTCCTAGGACTGACGGAGGCAGGCACTCCGGCGACGGGAGGGAACGCCTGCCATAAGAGTTCCTCAGGAGAAGAACGTAAGAACGTCCAAACAAACTCCGGGAAACATCCACGGGACAGCTGCACAAGCCAGACCGCCGCAACGTATAAGACTACCGACAGTGGGAAAGGACGTGTGATGATCGATCCGCAGGAGTTTCTTCAGACGCATCCTCCCGTCCTTTCCGGTGGCCTCATACCGGAGCAGAACGGGCCTCTTGCCTCTGGCGTCGGTGCGCGGCCTGATTCACGAACGCGACCGGACAACGGGACGGACGGTCGTCAGCAACATCCTGGACGTCAGCAATCTCATGGACAGCGGTCACAGCGCGTGTCGTCGTCTCGGCGTCTCGCGCACCGGCCGCCCAGTGACAGGGACGCCACAACGAACTCGTCGTCTCAGGAGTGTTTCGACGCCGCCGTTAGGTCCCTTTCGGCGGCTGACGCGACGGTGTCCATGCTCCGCCAGCGTCTGCGCCGCAAAGAATTTTCTGATGAGGAGATCGAACAGACCGTCACCCAACTGTCGGATGCCGGTCTGCTTGACGACGAGCGCTTCGGCGAGGATCTTCTGGCACGATGTCTGCGCCGATCGATGGGGCCATCCGGCGTCAGACGTGAATTCCGACGCAAGGGGCTGGATGACGCCCTGGCGGATCGTCTCATCGACGAAGCGGAGGCATCTGGTCGATTTGATGAGGCGGCCCGTACATTTGTGAAGGCATTTCGGCCGGAGGCGGGAAGGCTTGACAGACAGACGGCACTCAGACGTCTTGCCTCCCGGGCGGCGAACAGGGGTCTTCCGTCAGGACTCGTGCGTCGGTACGCGGCCGAACTGCTTGGTCTCTGAATTGGTATGGCCGACGGGTATGGATCGTGTGATCAGTCCACCGTGCGATCAGCCGACCGCGTGGGCGGCCAAAGAACAATCATGTCAAAGAACAATCACGTGGTCGACAAAAGAAAAATGTTGAGGCCTGTGATACCCCGGGTTCTGTCCCCGTCCTCTGACGGGTGGTGATCATCCATCTAGGCCGACCGTCGCCGACCGGCTCAAGCGACCTACCCGAAGGCACGACGAGCAGCCGTACGCCTTCTGCTTGGTTTTGCTCCCGATGAGGCTTGCCCTGCAACCGCTGTCACCAGCGGCCCGGTGGTCTCTTGCACCACCATTTCACCCTTACCCCGAAAATCAGGGCGGTATATTTTCTGCTGCGCTGTCTCTCGGGTTATACGCACCGTCACCGGTACGCTTTCCCCGGGCGGGTGTTGCCCGCCATCGTTGCTCTGCGGAGCCCGGAAGTTCTCCTCATGGACGGCTGAACCGTCCCCGCGATCACCTCGAGGCCTCAACTTTTCAATCATACCGCGTGCGTCGAAGACACGGCCGGGAAGCGCGTCATCATGCGTTTTCAGCGTTCTCACAGCAAATATCGAGGCGGCACGGAAACAAAGACGGTAGACTGAAAACAGATACGGAACATCAGCTGTTCCGTCCGACAGGAAGCGGGGATGACCCGCCTCTGGCTGAAGGAGGTTGCCATGGACACCGTTGTCACTGGCCGTCACATCAAGGTCTCGCAGAGATTCAAGGATCTCGTCGATCAGAAGAGCGATCGCATCACCAATATCGCGCCGGATGCCTCGCGCATCCAGATCGTCGTCAGCTCCGAGGGGAACACGAGCCAGTCCGATACGGCCAAGAAGGTGGAGATCACCGTCTATGCCGGGCGTGACGTCATCCGTGCGGAAGCCTCGTCAACCGATGAGTACAGCGCCCTGGATCTGGCGATGGACAAGCTCACGCTGCGCCTGCGCCGCACACGTGACCGCCGCAAGAACCATCGTCAGGGTCTGAAGAACGCCCCGGTGCCGGACTTCGCCGCAAACCTCCGTCTCGAGCATGAGGTCGAGGAAGAGGAGAACAAGCAGCAGGAGCCGGACACAGAGGACGCGCTCAACGCCGATCTCGGCGCAGGCCAGTCGATCGAGGTCCAGGTCGGCGACACCCCGGTCGTCATCCGCCGCAAGCTCCATATCGCTGAGCCGATGACGATTGACGATGCACTCTATCAGATGGAGCTCATCGGCCACGATTTCTTCCTCTTTGTCAACTCCGCCACTGGTCGTCCGTCCGTCGTCTACCGTCGCCATGGCTGGAGCTACGGCGTGTTCGAGATCGACACCGCCGAGAACCTGCGCAAAGAGCATGATGCCGCGCGCAAAGCGGCGAAGAACTCCCGGAAGTGACAGGAAAATAACCGGAGAAAACTGGCGGAAGACAGGCGCCGGATATTCCCGGAGCACGGCGGCCGGGATGACCGGCCGTCGGCATGACCGTGTCGTTGTCTGACCGGCTCCGGTCTTTGGACCCTGCCTCGGCCGGTCAACTCCGCATGATCGACAATGTCCCCGCGGGCATGACCGCGGGGACATTTTTGTCCCCTCAAGTGCACTCTTCGGCGCTTCCTCGTATGATGACAGAGGTTTTTAATCTCCATGCGGGTGCCGACTCCGTCGATAGCCCGTATGTATGCAAGGGAGATACAAGTGGCATCGGTTCTCGATAAAGTCCTCCGGATCGGCGAAGGCGCCCAGCTGCGCAGGCTCAAGGCTGTCGCGGACAAGGTCAACGACCTCGAACCCACCATCTCAAAGATGAGCGATGCGGAGCTCAAGGCCCAGACCGACAAATTCAAAAAGCGTCTTGCCGACGGTGAGAGCCTTGATGACATCATGCCGGAGGCTTTCGCCACCGTGCGTGAGGCGGCAAAGCGCGTCATCGGGCAGCGCCCTTACGACGTCCAGGTCATGGGTGCGGCGGCCCTCCACTGGGGCAACATCGCCGAGATGAAGACCGGCGAGGGCAAGACCCTCGTCGCCACGATGCCGAGCTATCTCAACGCGCTCACCGGCAAGGGCGTGCATGTGGTCACCGTCAACGACTACCTTGCCGGCTACCAGTCCGAGCTCATGGGCCGTATCCATCGTTTCCTCGGGCTCACCGTGGGCTGCATCCTCACAGGTCAGAAGCCTGCCGAGCGCCGCAAGCAGTATCAGGCCGACATCACCTACGGCACGAACAATGAGTTCGGTTTCGACTACCTGCGCGACAACATGGCGTGGGACAAGTCGGAGCTCGTCCAGCGCGGCCATAACTACGCCATCGTCGATGAGGTCGACTCCATCCTCATCGATGAGGCCCGCACCCCGCTCATCATCTCCGGTCCGTCCGAGGGCGGAGTCTCCCATTGGTACGCCGATTTCGCGCACTTCGTCCCGCGTCTGATCCGCGGCACCGATTACGAGATCGACGAGAAGAAGAAGACCGCGGGCATCCTCGAACCGGGTATCAAGAAGGTCGAGGACTGGCTGGGCATCGACAACCTGTACGAACCGGCCAACACCGCGCTCATCGGTTATCTCAACAACGCCCTGCGTGCCAAGGATCTGTTCCTGCGCGACAAGGACTACGTCGTCACCAACGGCGAGGTGCTCATCGTCGACGAGCACACGGGCCGCGTGCTGCCGGGCCGCCGCTACAACGAGGGCCTGCACCAGGCGCTCGAGGCGAAGGAGGGCGTCGAGGTCCACGCCGAGAACCAGACGTTCGCCACCATCACCCTGCAGAACTACTTCCGCATGTATGACAAGCTCGCAGGCATGACCGGCACGGCCGAGACCGAGGCCGCCGAGTTCCAGAACACCTACAAGCTGGGCGTCATCCCGATCCCGACGAACAAGCCGATGATCCGCAAGGACCAGGACGACCTCATCTTCGCCACCAAGCGCGCCAAGCTGGCCGCCATCATCAAGGATGTGGCTCGCCGCCATGCCAAGGGCCAGCCGGTCCTGCTCGGCACCGCCTCGGTGGAGAGCTCGGAGATCGTCTCCGCACTGCTCGACAGGGCGAAGATCCCGCGCACCGTGCTCAACGCCAAGCAGCATGAGCGCGAGGCCGCCGTCGTGGCCGTCGCCGGCCGCAAGGGCGCCGTCACCGTGGCCACCAACATGGCCGGCCGTGGTACCGATATCATGCTCGGCGGCAACGTCGAGTTCCTCACCGACCAGAAGCTCAAAGAGCAGGGCCTGTCCCCGGATGATACGCCGGAGGAGTACGAGAAGGCCTGGGGGCCGACGCTCGCCCAGATCAAGGCGCAGGTCAAGGACGAGCACGAGGAGGTCGTCAAACTCGGCGGCCTGTATGTGCTCGGCACCGAACGCCATGAGTCCCGTCGTATTGACAACCAGCTTCGCGGCCGCTCCGGCCGTCAGGGCGATCCGGGCGAGTCACGCTTCTACCTCTCGCTCGAGGACGACCTCATGCGCCTGTTCAACACCCAGCTCGTCGCGCGTGTGATGCGCCAGGGTCTGCCGGAGGGCGAGCCGATCGAGTCGAAGGCCGTCTCCAAGGGCGTGCGCAACGCGCAGAAGGCCGTCGAGTCGCGTAACTATGAGATCCGCAAGAACGTGCTCAAGTATGACGATGTGATGAACAAGCAGCGCACCGTCATCTACGAGGAGCGCCAAAAGGTGCTGCAGGGCGAGGATATCTCCGCCGATATCAGCCTCTTCCTCATGGACGTCGTCACCGCCTATATCCACGGCCAGATCCGGACGAACCAGAAGGTCGCCGACTGGGATCTCGACACGCTGTGGGAGGCGTTCGGCCAGCTCTATCCGATCCAGCTTGATGTGGACGATGTCCGCAAGGAGATCGCCTCGCTCAAGCCGGCCAAGGCGGAGCAGAAGCTGATCGATCTCGTGCTCAAGGACGCTGACGACCTGTACGACGAGCGCGAGAAGCAGATCGGCTCCGACATGATGCGCCAGCTCGAGTGCCGTGTCGTCCTCGCGGTCCTCGACCGCAAGTGGCGCGAGCACCTCTACGAGATGGATTACCTCAAGGACGGCATCGGCCTGCGCGGCCTGGGCCAGAGGGATCCGCTCGTCGAGTACCAGCGTGAGGGCTTCTCGATGTACAACCAGATGGTCGAGGCCATCAAGGAGGAGACCATCCAGCTGCTCTTCTCGCTCGACCTGTCGGAGATCCGTCACGACATGACGATGGGCTCGCAGTCCGACGAGGCCGACATGAGCCTGTCCGGGCCCAAAGAGCCGAGCCAGGACGACGAGGACGCCGATGAGAAGTCCGCCGCCGAGGCGGACGCCGGTGAGGCGGACGCCGGTGAGGACGATACGGCGGCGGCGTCCGACGCGGAGGAATCCGACACGGCCACCGAGACCGAATCCCAGGACGAGGATCTGCGCGCCCCTGCCTCGCTTGTCGACCACAATCCGCTCACCCATGCTGATCAGGAGGCCTCCTCCGCACAGCGCGTGCGCGCGGGTCTGGCCGCCGAGGCACGTGAGCCGTGGGCCGACGGCCGCACGTTCCCGGGTACCCCGAAGAACGCGCCGTGCCCGTGCGGTTCGGGTCGCAAGTACAAGATGTGCCACGGCCGCAACGAGAAGAAGGCCGACAAGGCCGAGTAAGGCCATTGTCCAGGTCCCTCACCGGTTCGCGGAACCTTGAGGGATCGGCGACACGTCTTCGCTGACGTGGTCCGGAAGGGGCGTCCGCACCTGTTTGATGGTGTGCGGGCGCCCCTTTGCTGTCTGATCTGTCTTGTTGTCTGATCTGTCCTGCGATATGCCGTTGGCGCTGCGATCCCCGCAGGCTGCATGGTGCGGTCGCGTTTTACTGATCATGTGGCAGGCAGCGTGTTTATCGACCGGTATATATAGGATTATCAATAGGCTGTCATCCTGTGTCGCCGGGCGGATTGTCGTCGTCGAAGAGTGCGCTATCGGAGGAGAGTCTGTCAGACGGTCAGGTAAGATAACGTTTGCATTGGGAGATGACCGCCCCGCGTCAGCGGGCGAACAGATCACCGCAAAGACGGATCAGTGCGACGGGGCAGGACACAAGCGATCAAGGAGGATTGCAGATGTACTCTCTGGGAATCGACATCGGCGGGACGAAAATCGCGGCAGGCATCTACGACGAGAACCATGTCCTCATCCACCGGACGCAGGTCTCCACCCCGGTGAGCGCCTCTGCCATCGATGCGCAGCTCGCCAGCATGTACCGCGCCGCGAAAGAGGAGGTCGGGCAGATCGATGCCATCGGTATCTCCGCGGCCGGCAATGTCGGCAACGACCGGCGGACGATGCTCTTCTCCGCGAACATCTCCGCCTGGGTGGACTATCCGCTCGCCGACCGGCTCGCGGCACTGATCGACGATGATGTGCCGATCGTCGTTGAGAACGACGCCAATTCGGCCGGTTGGGGCGAATATATCGCAGGCGCGGGCAAAGGATCGACGAACATGGTCATGCTGACCGTCGGCACCGGCCTGGGAGGGGCGTTCGTGCTCAACGGGCAGCTGTACCGCGGCTCGTTCGGCATGGCGGCGGAGGTCGGCCATTTGCCGATGGTCCCCGACGGCGAGACGTGCGGCTGCGGGCTGCGCGGCTGCGCCGAGAAATACATCTCCGGCACGGCACTTGAGCGTTTCGCCCGATCGGCCGTCCGCCGCAACCCCGAGAAGGGGCAGCGGCTGCTGGACCTAGCCGGTGGTGATATCGGCGCCATCCGCGGCGAAATGGTCTCACAGGCCGCAAAAGAAGGCGACGAACTCGGCCTCTACTCATTCAATAAGATCGGCGAATGGCTCGGAAGGACCATGGCCGCCATCGCGGCCATGCTCGACCCGGACAGATTCGTGATCGGCGGGGGAGTCGTCTCCATCGGTGACATCCTGCTCGATCCGGCACGCCACAATTACGTGCGTTTCCTCCAGGCGGCGGCCTATCGCCCGCATGCCGAGATTCTGACGGCCTCGGCGGGCAACGATGCGGGCATGATGGGCGTCGCGGATCTGGCGCTGCGCGAGAGCCATGCCATCGGCACGGACGGGATCATGGGCGAGAAGTCCCGGCAGTCCGACCATCCGGATCACAAGTCCGGCAAGAAGGACGAGAAGAAGGACGGCAAAAAGAGCGAGAAGACCGCCGCCTCATCCGACGACCATCACGCGCACCACTCAAAGAAGTGAGCCAGGATCGACACGAAACGCACCACGCCCGGACCGGCGGTGATGAACGGCGCGGGCGGTCATGACCGGCGGTGCCGGTGTCGTCCTATCAGACCGGCGCCGCCGACAAGCAGCAGCATCCCGCCGATGCCGGCGATGACAGCGGGCACAGGCAGGAACAGTGAGACGGCCGTCACCGCGAGTCCGACGACGGCCATCAGGGCGAACAGAAGGAGGATCCCGGTATCCGGGGATCGTCGGTGCAGGAACCGGTTGCCGTCGGCAAAGGCCGACCGACGCAGGCTGCGGGCGTCAATATGAGGCGCCATCGCCGCGGAGTCGTGCCCGGCTCTGCCGCCTCTGGAACAGCCCGGACGGTCAGCAGGCGGCCTCTGGCCCTCATGCCGGGTAGAATCGCTCTCAGACATACACATCACTCTACTGTGCCGCCGTCGCGGCCCCGCAGGGAAGGAATCCCGTGAAACGCCCGTTCAAGCTGTACCGGTTCTGGGTCCGTACCCTCTCACCCCTCGTCACCCGCCTCTTCACCCCTACCATCACGGGCGTCGAAAATGTGCCGGAGAGCGGTCCGGCGATCCTCGCGGCGAACCACTTTGCCGTCATCGATGACGGTATTATCCCGTATTCCGTTCCGCGGATGGTCCACTTCATGGGTAAGGCCGAGTATTTCACCGGCAAGGGCATCAAAGGCGCCTTCAAAAAGTTCTTCTTCACCTCGGCAGGCGTGTTCCCCGTCGACCGTTCCGGCGGAAATTCCGCCCTCGGTGGCCTCGAGGCGGCACGGCGGATCCTGGACAAGGGTGAGCTGTTCGGCATCCATCCTGAGGGAACGCGGAGCCCGGACGGCAGGCTCTACCGCGGGCATACGGGCGTGGCGCGTCTTGCCTACGAGACCGGTGCGCCGATCATCCCCATCGCCATCACCGGCACGAACATCGCACAGCCGATCGGCACCGTCTGGCCGAGGAAACATCACGTGTCCATCCAGTTCGGCGAGCCCATCCGCGTGCCGAAAATTGCCTCCGGCCGCCTCACCCATGAGGAGATCCGGGGGCTGACCGATCGTCTCATGAAGGAAATCGGTGAGATGAGCGGTCAGGAGTATGTGGACGAGTATGCCCAGACCGTCAAGGCGAGGCTGCGACAGGAACAGGCACGGAAAGCGGAACAGGCGGCGCAGAACCGTCATCTGACCGCCCAGAAAGCGGAACGTCTCTGAGCCGTGTTCCCGTCCGGTCGGACTGATCCGGTCTGTCGGTCTTCCGTCCCGGTCACACCGATTTTTTTGGAAAGACAGCGGACGGCAAAGGGGCATTCTCAGTCCCCATCTGTCACTGTCTGTCACCATGCGTCCTCACCTGTCGCCCGGTGAGGGTGGCCACATGCGGTGAGGGTGATCACTCTGCAGGTGAGGGCGATCGACACACAGCACGCAGTGATGGGCATCACACGCAGGTGAGGGTGATCACCGTCGGATCCCCGTTGCTGTCGCGCAGACGAACCTGGGACCCGGCCGGCGAGGACTGGGAGAAGACCTGATGGAGCAGCTCACCGATGGCGGAGGACTTCGTCTCGACCTTGAATCCCATGCCCTCAAGCTTCTCGCGGGCGGCCTGCTTGCTCATCCCGACGAGGTTGGGCATGGTGACGGTCTGCGGACCGCGTGAGACGGTGAGCGTCACGCTGTCCCCCCAATGTGCCGAGGATCCTGCGCCGGGGGAGAGGGAGACGACGCGCCCCGCCGCGACGGTGTCCGAATACTCCTCTTTACGGGTCACTTTCAGCCTCAGGGCCTTCAGCCGCCCCTCCGCCTCATCGGCGTCTGAGCCGATCAGATCGGGAATGGTGACGGGTTTGCGTCCTTTGGAGACTGTCAGAGTGATGGTCCTCGTGTGGCCTGTGGTCGTGCCGGGACGCACCGATGAGGAGACCGCGCAGTCTTTCGAGGCGGTCACGGACCAGACGCGACGGACAGTGACGTGGATGAAGCCGATTTTCCGCAGGTAGGAGGCCGGCCGCGGGTACTGGGAGCAGTCGAGCAGATTGGCGGGGACCGTCGCCTGTTTCTCGCCTTTGGAGAGGGTGACCGCCAGCGGCCCGAGCCGTTTGGAGAGTTTCTCGCCGGCCTTGCGCGAGGAGGAGATGACGTGCCCCTTCGCCACGGTGTCGGAGAACGCCTGTCTGGTGGTGTAGGGGATGCCCGCCGCGGTGAGCCGCGTACGGTAGGACGACCAGTCGGCGCCGGTGAGCGTGCAGACATCCGTGTCACAGCGCACGTCGGTGGCCTTGGGGACCGTGTATGTCGAACCCGGTCCGAACAGCCACCACCACACGCCGACCGCGGCGACCGCGAGGATGGCGAGGACCGTGGCGGTGATGATGAGGGCTTTCTTTCCGCGCCTACGGGAGGCGGCGCCGTCTCGGCCGTGGGCGGGCGGCTGTGTGCCCAGAGCCTGCGTCGGTACGGCCACATGTGCGATGGCGCGGGTCGGATCGCCTTGCTGCGATGTCTGCGGGCGCGGCGGCGCGGGGACGGGCCCGACGGTGGTCGGGTGTGCCGGCGTCGTCCCTGTGCCGGTCTGTCCGGCAGACGGACCGGCCGTATCGACCGTCGCGGCCGCGCCTGCCCCCGCGACAGGTGTGCAATGGACGACCGGGGCCGAGGAATGCAACGGGGCAGGTGCCACTGTTCCTGTGAGGGCTGCGGGGATATGCCGGTAGGAGAGCAGGGCCGCGGGCAGTGCGGCGGCCGTGCGGCGAAGAAGACCAAGGGCGGCGGTACCGTCCGCAGGCCGTTTGGCAGGATCGCGCTCACAGAGCCTGCCGACCAGATCGGAGAGCGGACCGGCGAACGAGGGGTCAGGGGAGGAAACCGGCGGGACGTCGTCGTTGACATGACGAAAGACCGTCGTCACGGCGTTGCTGCTGGCGAACGGCACGGAGCCGGCCAGCATCTCGTAGGCCATGATCCCCACGGCATAGATGTCGCTCGAGGCGGTGGACACGTTGTCCTGCACGGTCTCGGGTGAGAGATACGAGGCGGTTCCCAGCAGCAGGCCGGTTGTGCCGGTGTTGTTCTGGCCCAGTGCCTTGGCCAGACCGAAATCGGTGATCTTCACCCGTCCGCGGGTGGTCAGCAGGATGTTCTCCGGCTTGATGTCGCGATGGATGATCCCTGCCTGGTGGGCGGCGGACAGCCCTTCGAGGACACCGGTGAGGATGCGCAGGCTCTCGCGCACGTCGAGGGTGCCCTCGGCGGCGAGCCGGTGACGCAGGTCGGTGCCGCGGACATATTCCATGACCAAATAGGGCAGCCCGTCCCACATACCGGTGTCATAGACCTGGACGATATGGGGGTCGGCGATGCGGGCGGCGCTCGTGGCCTCCACATGAAAACGGTGGAGGAACTGCTGTCCGTGGGGTCCTGCGGCGAGCTGCTGGTGGATGAGTTTGAGCGCGACCTGACGTTCGAGGCGCGTGTCCGTGGCGAGATAGACGGTCGCCATGCCGCCGTCGGCGATGAGGGAGCCGATGTGGTAGCGTCCTTCGACCGTCTGTCCCAGACGCGGATCGTGCAGTTCAGCCATATCCATCATCCTAACCGGGCGAGTTCCCGTTCCATCCGGCTGCCGACGTCTGTCTGTGGGCGGGTCAGTCGAGCAGGTTCACCGTGCCGGTCACAAAGAACTCCCCGAGGACCTTTCGCCAGACACGCGCCGGCCCCTCTGCCGGTCCCGGCCGGAGCATGAACCGGTCGGCCAGATGCATGACCCGTGTGCGCAGATCGGCCAGACGCTCGAACGACGCCTGCACTGCGCCGCTCTTGCCGATGAGGACGCGGATGCGGGACACCTCGTCGCCCCCCCGGGACGGGAGCAGGTACAGGCGTGCCAGCTCGGCCCTGTCATCCGGGCCCGACATGCGCAGCGCATCCGCCAGGAGGAGGGTGCGCTTTCCCTCCCGCAGATCACCGAACAGGGGCTTGCCCGTCGTCCGCCGTGAGGGGATGACGTCTTTGAGGTCATCGCCGATCTGGAAGGCGAGGCCCAACGGCAGGCCGATGTCATCCGCCCACCGGTCCGCCGTATCCGTCTCCATTCCCCCCGCCATGAGACCGAGTCCCAGCGGTGCCACACATGTATAGCTCGCCGTCTTCCGGCTGTAGACCGCCTCACAGTTGCGTATGAGCGCTTCGGGATCCGACAGGTCGACCACCGAGTCGGCCTCATCGAGGACCTGACCGATCTCCACGTCCTGCTGCATGGCGAGCAGACGGGAGAGCACCGGCCCGGTCAAGGTCTCGGAGCGCGGATCCGGTCGTCGTCCGTCCTCCGCCGAGGGGAAGAGCGCCTCTTGGGCGACGCGCAGGCTGAGCGTGGCGAGCAGGTCGCCGAGCATGATGCCCAGGCCGATGCCGCTCTGACGGGTCTGGGCGCGGCCGAGAGGACGAGGTGAGAAACTTGTGACCGCCGTCTCGAGACCTCGGTGGGCCGAAGGCCTTCCACGGCGTTCATCCGAATCGTCCATGATGTCGTCGTGGACGAGCGCGCCCGTCTGGAATATTTCGATCGAACAGGCGAGATCAAGCGCCGCCGTGTGGGAGAGCGGCGGACGCGGGCAGGATGGAGCCGCGCCGGCCGACACCGGTTCGGCATCATGGCCCGTTCCGGCCGGTAAGCGCGGGAAGGAGGATTCCAGCTCATAAGAAGCGAGGAGCAGCAGAGCCCGCAGCCGTTTGCCACCGGCGTCCGAATCAAGGGCCTGGCGGACGACGGCGTCCATGAGCGGCGCACTGGGCACGTCCGGCCGGTCAGGATCCGCATACCGGCGCAGAAGGTCCCCGAGACGTTCCTCGACATCCGTGCGGGCATGATCCCGCCAGACGATCACAGCGGCGTTCTGCCCCGGCATCTGCACCTGATCCATACAGGCGAGCCTACCGCGGCCGGTCCCGTCCGAGTTTTCCACAATGGTGCCGTCCTGTTCTGTCGACGTCCCTCTGCGCCGAAAGTGGGAAGTACGGAAGGCGGCGACGGCCGCAGACAGGAAAGAGACGTGAAAGGAACCCTATGACCACGATGAAGGAATCCGGCACCACCGGGCGGGAACCGGGGACGCCGGCCGGTACCGTCCGCCCGGGACGCGACGAGACGTCCGATGATAAGGACCGTACGACGTCATGCACCACGGATGGCAGGATCCCGTCGGCCATCCTTGACGGGCAACGCCGCCGGCTGCACATGCTGCGTGACGCGCAGACGGACGGGGGACTGGAGGCCGCACAGGTGCGTTGCCGTCTCTATGCCCCGATTCTCGCTCCCTGGGTGGCGCGGGTGCGCGGACAGCAGACCCGGTCAGTCATGACGATGATGTGTGATGGTCCGACGCCCATGCAGGAATGTGGGGAGACAGTCGTCGACGGGGATGAGGCGGCGGCCCTCGCGCGGACAGCCGTGGCGCTGGAGGAGGACCTCGCCCTGCGCGACGCTTTTCTGCTGGCGGCCCTGACCGATCTGCCACTACGACGCCTGAGGGAAGAGATGGCCGACCCGCTCGGAGACCCCGCGCGCACTGATGTGCGCGAGACTTTCGGCAGGGGACTGCGTGACGCCAGGTACCGTCCGACGCGGTACATCGTGCCGGCCTGTGATGCGCTCATCGAGATGAGCCGGCGTCTGCCGTCACCATGGGGCGGCCAACCTCTGGCAATGCTCTCTCTGCTGCTGTGGTGGAGGAATCAGGGCGACCAGGCGCTGGGGGAGGCGGCGCTGGCGCTGTCACAGCGTCCTGGCAACGCGCTGGCGCGTCTTGTCGTGACGGCCATCGACGCGGGCGTCTTTCCGCAGGACGACGGAACAACCTCGTCAACCAGATCCTCGTGAGCGCAGATGGAAACTTCTTGGGAACACGACAACCGTCGTCGCGGTCCGTACACATCACCCTGTAGGACGGCGGCGGCACGCAACGGGAATAAAACGTCCTCCGGCCGGTTGAACATCATGGTTGGTATCATTTTGCTGTTTTTATGCGCTTCAACCGTCGAGGTTTCCAGGGAGGATACGTGACGACGAAACTGGCTGCCCAGACACAGGCCGAAGGCACATCCACGAAGACGAAAAAGACCACCGCGAAGACGGCCTCGCCGTCAACGAAGCGGTCGGTCCGGCGGTCCTCCAAGACCACCGCCTCCGCAGCGACGAAGACGACAGCCGCGAAAAAGACTGTTTCATCGGCAAAGCGTGCGTCGACCGCCGCAAAAAAGACGGACAAGAAGGGAAAGACGGAGCAAAAGAAGGCGACGAAGAAATCGACCGCGCGCATCGACGCAAAGCAGGACGCAAAGAAGACGGCCGCCGCCGCCCCAAAGAAGAAGACCGCCCGCACAACGACCACCGGCAAGGCGTCCCGCAAAAAGACCGCCGTGGTGCCGAAAACTTCCAAAGCCTCGAAGACAGCCACCACGTCCACAAAGAAGGCCGCGGCCGAGTCGCGTCTGACGCGGGAGGCCAAGGCGCTTTCCGGCATCTCACAGCCCGTCGCCCCCGGCGTGACCATTCACGAGTCCTCGCACTCGCAGTCGCCCCTGACGAACACAAGCGACAACACGGTCCAAGGCCATACGATCGCCAAGCATTTCACGCAAGAGGCGTTCCGCAAGCGCAGGGAGGCAAAGAAGGCATCGGAGGAGCTGCAGGGTGTCTTCACGCTCAAGGACAGTGATGACAGCGATGATCTGACCCCCTCGGGTAATCCGAAGCGCCGTGTCATCGCCACCGGCGCCACGACGGATCCTGTCAAGGACTATCTCAAGCAGATCGGCCGCGTGCCGCTGCTCAACGCCCAGCAGGAGGTCGACCTCTCCGAGAGGATCGAGACCGGCCTTTATGCCCAGTACCTGCTCGACAACGAATCCGAGGGCATGAGCTTCCACCGCCGCCGCCAGCTCAAGTGGGCCGTGGCAGACGGGCGTAAGGCAAAGGACCACCTGCTCGAGGCGAACCTGCGTCTCGTCGTCTCACTCGCCAAGCGCTACACGGGCCGGGGCATGCTCTTCCTCGACCTCATCCAGGAGGGCAACCTCGGCCTCATCCGTGCCGTGGAAAAGTTTGACTGGAAGAAGGGCTTCAAGTTCTCCACCTATGCGACATGGTGGATCCGTCAGGCCATCACCCGCGCCATGGCCGACCAGGCACGCACCATCCGTGTGCCCGTGCACATGGTGGAGGTCATCAACAAGCTCTCGCGCGCCCAGCGCCAGCTGCTCCAGGATCTCGGCCGCGACCCCACCCCTGACGAGCTCGCCCGCGAGCTCGACATGCCGGTCGAGAAGGTCGAGGAGGTGCAGAAGTACGGCCGTGAGCCGATCAGTCTCCATACGCCTCTGGGCGAGGACGGCGACTCCGAGTTCGGTGACCTCATCGAGGACACGGACGCCATCGCCCCGCAGGACGCCGTCAGCTTCTCCCTCCTGCAGCAGCAGCTGCGTCAGGTGCTCGAGACGCTCTCGCCGCGTGAGGCGGGCGTCATCAAGATGCGCTACGGGCTTGAGGACGGCCAGCCCAAGACGCTCGACGACATTGGCCGCGTCTATGGTGTGACCCGCGAGCGCATCCGCCAGATCGAATCGAAGACCATGGCCAAGCTGCGCAACCCGTCCCGTGCCTCCTCGCTCAAAGATTTCCTCGACGAGGAGTGAGGGCCGCGGTACCGGTTGCCATCAGGCCGGGCGTGCGATAACAAAGCGTGTGACAACAAGACGTGCGATGAAAACCACACACGTCCGGCCATCATCGTGCTTCGGAGCCTCCGCGTCAGTGAGGCTCTTTTGCTGTCAGGGAAGGGGAAAATGGCTCGCAGCGCACAGAAGATTCCGGCAGGTCAGGAATACAATGCCAGCGATCTCGCCGTCCTCGAAGGGCTCGACGCGGTGCGCAAGCGCCCGGGCATGTATATCGGCACCACCGACACGCTCGGCCTGATGCACTGCCTCTGGGAGATCATCGACAACTCTGTCGACGAGGCGCTCGCCGGGGCATGCGATCATATCGTCGTCACGCTCCACACCGACGGCTCGGTCGAGGTGGACGACAACGGCCGCGGCATCCCGGTGGACACCGAGCCGCGTACAGGCCTGTCCGGCGTGGAGGTGGTGCTCACCAAGCTGCATGCGGGCGCCAAATTCGGCGAATCCAGCTACAACAAGACCGGGGGCCTGCACGGCGTGGGCTCCTCGGTGGTCAACGCGCTCAGCTCCCGCCTCGATGTCGAGGTGGACCGTGACGGCAAGACCTATCGCATGGAATTTCGGCAGGGGCACCCGGGTGTGTTCACCGATCAGGATCCCGACCACCCCTCGCCGTCGTCGCCGTTCAAGAAGACGCGCAAAGGCCGTTCCACGCAGCTGCGTGTGGTGGGAAGCGTGGGACGGAAGACGACCGGTACGCGCATCCGCTATTGGCTCGACCCGGAGATCTTCAACGCCACCGCGCATTTTGACTATGACATGCTCGTCGACCGTGTGCGCCAGACGTCGTTCCTCGTGCCGGGCCTGAAGATCGAGGTCGTCAACGAGTATTCCCGTCTGCCGCAAAGTGACGGGTCGCAGGACACCGAAGCCAGGGATGGGATCCATCACCCTGATGGGGATGTCGCGGGTGCCGCAACGGATTCCGAAGGCCACGGCCCTCTTCCCTATTCCGTGAACGAGGCCGATGACGGGGCCGCCTCTGATGAACATGACACCGCGACCGGGCTGACAGGCGCTGATGACACTCCTCTCGTCGACGAGGGTGCCGACATGCTCTCCCAGACGGGCATCGCCGGCGAGCACACGCGCGCGAAGGTGGAGCGTGCCGAGGAGGACGAGCTGGCCGTGCGGCCGCGTCTGCAGGTGTTCCATCATGAGGGCGGAGTGGTCGATTTCGTCGACTATCTGTCCACCGGCGAGCCGGTCAGCGACATCTGGCATATCAGCGGCACCGGCGGCTATGAGGAGGAGACGCAGCAGGTGGAGGACAACGGTGATCTCAAGGCCACCGTCGTGCACCGCACCTGCGATGTGGACATCGCCCTGCGCTGGACGAACGACTACGACACCACCATCCGCTCCTACGTCAACGTCGTGGAGACGCCCGGCGGGGGCATGCATGTGGACGGCTTCCTCAACGCCCTCACGCGCGAGATGCGCAAAGCCGTCGAATCCAACGCGCGCAAGCTCAAATTCAGTCTCAAAGACCCCAAGCAGAAGATCGAGCGCGACGACGTGACCACCGGCCTCGTGGCTGTGGTCACCGTGCGCATCGCCGAACCCCAGTTCCAAGGACAGACAAAGGACGTGCTCGGCACCGCGCAGGTCAAGCCCATCGTCAGCCGCATCACCTCCAAACAGTTCGGCGACATGATCAACGGCAGAAAACGCGGCACGAAACAGGTGGCCGCCGCCATCCTCGACAAAGTGGTGGGCGAGATGCGCGCCCGGCTGCAGGCACACAAGGCCAAGGAGGCCACGCGGCGCAAGAACGCGCTCGAATCCGCCTCCATGCCCGCCAAACTCTCCGACTGCCTGCCCGGAAACGATGACATCGCCGAGCTGTTCATCGTGGAGGGCGACTCGGCCCTCGGCACCGCCAAGGCGGCACGCAACTCCATGTTCCAGGCACTGCTGCCCATCCGCGGCAAGATCCTCAACGTGGAGAAGGCCTCGCTCAACCAGATGCTCAACAACGCCGAGTGCTCGGCCATCATCCAGGTGGTGGGCGCGGGCAGCGGCAAGGACTTCGACATCTCCCAGGCACGCTACGACAAGATCATCATGATGACCGATGCCGATGTGGACGGCGCACATATCCGTATTCTCCTGCTCACCCTCTTCTACCGGTACATGCGCCCCATGATCGCCCAGGGCCACGTCTACGCCGCCGTGCCGCCCCTGCACCGCATCGCGCTGACCGGCAGGCACAAGGGCGAGTTCGCCTACACGTATTCCGAGGAGGAGCTGGGCACAAAACTCAAGGACCTCGACCGGCAGGGCATCACCTACGACCCGGACATCCAGCGGTACAAGGGTCTGGGTGAGATGGACGCCGACCAGCTGGCGGAGACGACGATGGACCCGCGCACGCGCATGCTGCGGCGCATCACGATGGACGACGCCGCACAGGCGGACGGCATCTTCCGTCTGCTGATGGGTGATCTCGTGCCGCCGCGCAAGGAGTTCATCGTCGACAACGCCGACACGTTCGACCGATCGCAGATCGACGCGTAGGCCTGTCTTTCACAACCGACACACGACAGCCGGCCGCGCATAACCGGCACAGAGACCGGCCGCACAGCACGGCCGGAGGAGAAGGATCATGGCCACGAGGGGACGGCACGTCCGATATGCCGGCAGCGGCAGTATGCCGCGCACGCCGGGGGGGGGTCGGCAATCCGACGCGCATCGTCGCGACTGGCGTTTTGAATTGCTGCGCTTCGTGGCGATGTACCTGATCCTCGCATCGCATTATTTCGGGTTCGACAACTGGCAGATCCGCACCGATCCCGCCCTGCGGGGCAGCTGGGGCAACGCGTTCAATGCCCTCGGGCTGTGGGCGGGCCAGGTCGGTGTGGTTCTGTTCATCCTGATATCGGCGTACTTCCTCGCCTACTCCGTCTCGAATCCCCTCCCGCGGCTTGTCCGGCTGTGGGTGCAGGTGTTCGTCTATTCCGCAGGGACATACGTCCTCTTCCTTCTCGCCGCCGCGCTCCTGCACCATCCCATGGAGATACGGCCCAGGGACGTGCTGACGGCTGTCTTCCCTATCACCTCCCAGGCGTATTGGTTCGTCAGCGCGTATTTCGTCCTCATGCTCCTCGTCCCGTTCATCAACCGGTTGCTGGACAATCTCACCTGCCGCCAGTCGCTGGTCCTGACGGGCATCGTCGTCTGGGTGGTGTTCATCTGGCAGATCCTCGACGGCAGGTCCCGGTATTGGACGGAGCCGCTGTATATGATCGCGGTCTATCTGATCGGGGCCCTGATCCGCCGTTATCCTGATATCCTGCCGAGAATCCGCTGGTGGGATGTCGCGCTGGTGTTCGTCGCGACCGCGGCACTGACGGTCGTCTTCACACACGGTCTGAGGAACCCGAACCCGTTCTCCGGACCGATGGGCTGGTCGATCGAGCTCTTCACGCGCGAGGAGCCGCAGTCGACGCAGATACTCGAGGTCCTGGCCGGATCGGCGCTGTTCATCTGTGTGGCGCAGGGCAGGAGACCGGAAAGGGATAACCGTGCGACAAGGGCGATCATCGCCCTGGCGCCGGCGACATTCGACATCTATCTGCTCCACAACTGCCCGATGCTCGAGGAGCGGATGTGGAATTTTGTGTTCTCCCACACACCGGAGCCGCATGGCATCATGGCGCATCTGGCCGTCGCGCTCGGTGAGATCACGGTTCTCTATGTCGTTCTGCTGATGATCAGCCTCGTCATCCTCAAGATGGTCGTCACCCCTCTCGTGAAAGTTGCCGACAGAAGGGTGGCACGGCCGCTGACGGCCCGGCTGGAACATTCTGGCGGTATAGCGGTCGCAGGATCCCATCCCGGACCACAGAACGGAACGCGGCCGGTCGATACGGTGACGGATAGTCAATGACGTCCATCTGAAATCACGACAGGAGAAGGCCGATCCGTACGATGCCGAAGCGTCTGAACGGGCAAGAGACAACATCATCACATGGCATCTACACGCGCGATGTGGTGCTCGTCATGGCCGCGGCCTTCTTCTTCATGAGCTCGACGATGTACGTCAACCCGCTCATCAACGGGTATGCGCACCATCTGGGCGCGGGCGATGAGCTGGCCGGGGTGATCGCAGGGATCATGAGCTTCGCCGCCATGTTCCTGCGACCGGTGACCGGCCACCTTGCCGACCGGCATTCCAAATATCTGCTCTCCACCATCGGCGGTGCGCTCATTATCGCCGGCACGCTGGGCTATCCGCTGACACGGAACGCAACCCTGCTGCTCCTGTTCCGCATCATCAACGGACTCGGTTACGTGCTCTGCACAGTCTGCGTCTCGACCTGGATTGCCATGCTCGTGCCCCGCACGCATGTCGGGGAGGCGATGGGACTGTACGGGCTGATGAACGCGCTGGCCATGTCGCTCGCCCCGGCCGTCTCCATCAACCTCTACCACCTCATCGGCTATCGTCGTGCGCTGTTCATCCCGCCGATCAGCGCGGCGGTCATGGTGCTCGTCATCCAGTTCGTCGGCGATCATGGGCTGCCGGAGAAGGCCCGAAGGACAGGCGTCACCGGCACCCAGAAAAGCCCGCACCGCCCGCGCCGCCGGTTCGCCATCATCCAAAAGGACGCGCTGCCGGTGGGCATCCTCACCACGATCTTCGCCCTGCCTTACTTCATCACCCAGGCGGACATTGTGCGCTACACCGAGGAATTGCATGCGCCGGTGGGCGTGGGCGCGTACTTCCTCATCTACGCGGTGGTGCTGCTGGCCATCCGCCTCGTGTTCAAACGCGAGTTCGACACCGTGCCGTACGGGCGCTGGTTCTGGATCTCCTTGGCCGGGACGGCGGTCTACCTTCTCTGCGACATCTCGATGGGCAACAATCTCGTGATGGCGCTCTCGGCGGCGGGCATGGCCGTGGGCTATGGCGTGATCTACTCCATCAACCAGGCCACGGTCCTCATGCTCGCGCCGCTGTCGCAGCAGGGCCTGGCGAACGCGACGTTCTATCTCGGCCTCGACGTGGCGATGAGCTTCGGGCCCATGCTCGGCGGGATCATCGACGACTATCTGCCGGTCCGCGCGTTCTTCGCGGTGCAGCTGATCGTGCTGCCGCTCGCCTTGCTCGTCTATCTGCCCAACCGCCGGGTGCTGGACGGTGCGGTGGCACAGAGGCACTGACACAGAGGGCTGACGCACACGAGCCGGCAACGCAGGCCGGAAACGCAGGCCGGCACAGGATAGAAACCCTGGGCAGGCAGCCGACGGATCCTCAGCCGATGAACGCGACCGGTGAGTCCAGAGGTGTGCCGGAGGCGTCACGGCGCTTGTCGACATCCGGCAGCCGGACAGGATTTCCCGAACCGTTGAGCGCATGCAGCGGGAACGGCCCTGCGGCCGCGAGGAGGATCTCGTTCTGGCCCTTGAGGAACGCCTGCACGCGCACACCGCCCGTGCCGCGACCCTTGGTGGGGTAGACGTCGAGCGGGGTGAGCTTGGCGCTGCCGCTCTCCGTTCCTGCCAGCGCCTTGCCATCGCCGGCGATGGTGAGCACCACCGCGCCGGAGCCGCCGTCGGCATCCGTCCAGCCCACATCCCCGGCACGCACGACGGCGAAACCGGCCACATGCGCACCCGCCGAGAGCCGGATGCCCTTCATGCCGGCGGACGAACGGCCCTGCGGCCGGACGGCCGAGGCATCGAATGTGAGGATCTTCGCATCGGAGGAGATGAGCACGAGCCGGTCCTCGTCGCGCGCAGGAGCCGCACCGACAATCGCATCGGGCTGGCCGTCGGACAGATTCTTGAGTGCGAGGATCTGGAACGAGTCGTGGGTCGTGGGCATGTCCCCGTTCCAGCGCCGCACCAGACCCGAGCGTGTGGCCATGACGACAGGGACAAAGCCGGCCCTACCGGTGGTGCGGTCATCATCGCCGTGGTCTCCGTCCCGTGCCGCCGGTGATGCGGCATCGGCAGAGACTACCGCAGGCAATGCGACGGCGGCCACAACCCGCTCGCCCGTCACCGGCCGCGTGTCCTGCGCGGCTGCGAGGAGCTCATCGGCCCGCACGCCGCCTGTGACATTCACGTCCTCCGAGACCGACAGACGCGGCAGGTCCGCCGCATGCGCGCGCACGAGGCGTCCGGAGGAGGTGATGAAACCATAATCGCTGAGCGTTGTGGTGCGGAACGCCGAGGCGATGGCATCCTGTGCCACACGCGGTGTAGAAGAGGTTCTGGCGGCAAGCATGTCCAGGGCGGAGACGCCGGTGCGCGCGATGAGCCCCGAGGCACCGAGGATCACCGCGCACGGCTCGTCCTCAAGACGCAGGCCCTCCTGTGCGTTCTGCGCCGCCGAACCGGACACGTCGATGGTGGACAGATCCCTCGCCTGCGCGCCGGAAACGCCCGCCCTGGTCATACCCGCGCCTTCCAAGGGCCGCCCACCGTCCTGGCCGGTCTGCGCGGCAGCGGATCCCGCGGCCGTACCATGACCGGCCACAGACCCCGGCTGCGCCACGCATGTGCCGTCCTCCTCGAAGATCTGTGTGCGGCGCGCATCGCCGTATTTCACCGCGGCCTCGTCCATCTCCGTGACGACGACCCTGTCGCGCTCGGCCGGCGAGGAGAGAATGAGGTCGAGCTCGCGGATCTGTTTGTTCAGGTCGTCACGCTCGCCTTCCAGCTCGATACGGCTCATCTTCGTCAGCCGCCGCAGCTGCAGGTCGAGGATGTAGGTGGCCTGCGCGTCGTCGAGGTCGAAGACGGCCATGAGCCGCTGTTTGGCGGAGGCCTGGTCGTCGGAGGAGCGGATCACCTGGATCACCTCGTCGATGTCGACGAGCGCGAGCAGCAGTCCCTCCACAAGATGCAGACGCTCCTGCGCCTTCTTTTTGCGGAATTGCGAACGGTTGTGCACCACGGCGCGGCGGTGGTCGATCCACACCTGCAGCAGTTCCTTGAGGCCCATGGTGTGGGGCCGGCCGTCCACGAGCGCCACGTTGTTGATGGCGAACGTGCTTTCCAACGGGGTCGTGAGATAGAGCTGGCGAAGCACGGCGGCGGGGTCGAACCCGGATTTGATGGTGATGACCATCTTGAGGCCGTTGAGACGGTCGGACAG
>JAXGWH010000002.1:0-73328 GCA_040773385.1 Aeriscardovia sp.
CGCCATGTCAGTCCTCCTCGAAGGTGTCCGCCTGCGCCGGCAGGTCCAGCCCGAGGACCGCGCAGATGAGCGCCATGCGCACGAGCAGGCCGGAATGCACCTCATCGAAATAGGCGGCGCGCGGGTCGTCGTCCACCTGCGGATCGATCTCCGAATAACGCGGCAGCGGGTCGAGCACCACCATGTCGGTGGGCGCGAGCGCCATGCGCGCCCGGGTGAGGGCGAAGCGGGCGCTCATCCGCTCGAACTGTGCCCGCGTCGGGTAGTCTTCCTGGCTCAGATGGGTCATATAGACCGCGTCGAGCCCCTCCCCCAGGGCGCGTGGCAGATTCTGCCCCTCCACGTAGGTGCCGCCGCCGGCGGTGATGGCCTCGCGCACCCAGGCGGGCAGGCGCTTCGTGGCCGGGCTGACGAGCACAAAATGGTTGCCGCCCATGCGGGCGAGCGTGGAGACGAACGAATGCACGGAGCGCGAGCGGACGAGGTCGCCGGCCACACCGACGCGCAGGCCGGTGAGCGTGCCGCGGCGCCGGTACAGCTCGGTCAGGTCGGCGAGCGCCTGGGTGGGGTGCCGGTGCGGGCCGTCGCCGGCGTTGATGACGGGCACGCGCGAGGCGAGCGCCGCCACCCTGGCAGACCCCTCCTTGGAGTGGCGGATGACGAGCAGGTCGTCGAGACGGCTGACCTCGGCGGCGAGGTCGCGGATGGTCTCCATGGTGATCCCGGAGGCGGCCGGAGAGCCCTGGGATCCCTCGAATTCGACGACCTGGCCGCCCAGACGCAGCATGGCGGTCTCGAAGCTGAGGCGGGTGCGGGTGCTCGGCTCGTAGAAGAGGGTCGCCATGACGCGGCCCGCCGCCAGATGCGCGACCTCTTGCCTGTGCCGGCCGATCCACAGTGCCCGATGCATGAGGGTGAGGATCTCGTCGGTGCTGATGTCGTCGAGGGAGACGAGGGAGTGTCCCGCCAGAGTGCCATCCGCCATCATTCTCCTTGTGTGATTTCCCTTGTGTGTCCGCGCGATCCTCTGTGCCGGAACAGCGTCAGGACCGTATCAGATTGTTCCGTCTGATCTTTTGTCAGAACCGCGTCGGATTACCGTCTGATCTTTTGTCAGAACCGCACGACGATGACGGGCGGGTCCTCCAGGACCACGGCCTCGTCCTGCGGGGCGGTGCGGATGCGGCCCAGATCCGCGCCGGTGATGGGCAGTGTGGTCGATTCGAGATGCCCGTCGAGGTAGCGGACCACCACGTCGCCGTCGCCCTCGCGGGCCATCTGCGTGTACGTCGAGACGATCTCGGGGGTGAGCCCCTGCACGCAGATCTCGCGGCGGGAGCGCTGCTTGGCCATCTTGGTGCGCAGCGAGGCGAGGATGCCCTCGCGCCGGTTCTTGAGATCGTTGCCGGTGGTCTCGAGGCGCTTGTCGTTCTGGGTGAGGATCTCGATGTCGCGCGCGTAGCCGTCCTGCGCGGCGAGGCTATCGGTCAGCTCCTGGTCGAGCTTTTCGAGCCGGGCCTTGTCGGCAGCCTTCTGCTGGTTGATGGCGGAGACGACCTTCGCGCGGGTCTCCCCCTGCAGCTGCCGCTCGAGCGTGTCAAGCGAGGCGTCGATCTTCGTGCGCTGCGCCTCGATGTCCTTCTGCACCGCGTCCTGCTCGGCGCTCTTTTTCTCAAGCTTGTTGATCTCGAGGAGGATCTGGCGGCGCTGGACGATGATCCCCTTGAGTTTCGCGGTCTCCGGGAGGGTCTCCGCATCGTGGCGGATGCGCTGGGCCTTGCGGTCGATCTTTTGCAGATTGTAGAGCAGCTGCTGCTGCGTAGTGGTTGCCTGCATAACACCCAACTGTAGCGGTTTGTGCGGCCCTGCGCCGATCGCCGCCCTGCAGGAGTGCGGCACACCAGAGAGGGCCGGGGACGGGGATCTTCCGACAGACGTCGATGACCATCGATGACCGCATCGATGACCGTCAATGACAAAACGGTCAGTCGTCGTAGCCGTAGAACAGGCGTGTCATGATGCGACGGGAACGGCGCATGAGGGCGAGCACGGCGTTGGACAGCTCCTGGCCGCCACGCGCGTCGGCACCGACCCTGTCCTGTCCGTCGGCACCGTCTCTGGCCTGACCATCGCCCCAGGAAAGGCCGGGCGGCATGCAGGCGGCCACCCCGGTAAGGTCCTGCACGGAGTCTGGCAGCACGTCGGCACGGGTCACGCCGGGCTGCCACAGGTAGCAGGCGTTGCGCACGGCTGTGACGAGCGTCCACGTGCGCCGCAGGACGTCGGCGTCGTCCGTGCTGAGCAGTCCGGCCTCCTCCTCGGCGTCGAGCGCGGCGAGCGTGCCGGTGGTCCGCAGGTCGGGCGACTGCCCCGCATGGCGCAGCTGGAGCAGCTGCACGGTCCACTCCGCGTCGGACAGGCCGCCCGGGCCGAGCTTGAGATGCCGGTCGGGGCGCACACCCATGGGCAGGCGCTCGTTCTCCATGCGCGCCTTGAGACGGCGGACGGCGGTCAGATCCGCATTGGTCACACCACCCTGGGGATAGCGCAGCGGGTCGATCACGTCCGCCATGAAACGGTCCGCCGCCTGCCGGTCGCCGGCCACGAACCGGCAGCGCAGCAGCGCCTGGTGCTCCCACACGTCGGCGAGCTGTGTGTAGTAGCGCCGTGCTGAGGCGAGGCTGCGCACGAGGGGCCCGGAACGGCCCTCGGGGCGCAGGTCGAAGTCGAGGCGCAGCGCCTGCTCGCCGCCGATGGGAGCGTCCAGCAGGCCGCGCAGACCGTCGAGAAGCTCCCGGGCGCAGGAGGCCGGGTCAGGCAACGACGGATCCGCCCTCTCCTCCTGCGCCGCCGTGTCGGCCGTGGGTTCATAGAAACAGATGAGGTCGGCGTCAGAACTGAAATTGGACTCCCTGCCGCCGTAGCGTCCCATGGCGAACAGGACGAGCGAGGCGGCGGGTGCCGCTCCCCCGTGCCGGGCGGACCAGTCGGCCACGCTCCAGCGCAGCGCCGAGCGCAGCAGCTCGTCATGCACGTCGCTCATGGCGGAAAGCGCCGTCATCTCCGGTTGCACGCCCGTCATCCATCCCAGTCCGACACGTTCGATCTCGCGGCGTCGCAGCGCGCGCAGTCCGGTGGCGAACCCCGTGCGGTCGGCGGCGAACCGCCGCTCGAGGCTGCGGCACTCGGTCTCCAGGCTCTCCGGGCCCCGGGCCGCGAGCTGGTCGTCATGGCCGAGCCAGGTGACCGATTCGATGGAGCGTGTGAGGGCGTCGCCCAGATATCGGGACGTCGACAGAATGCGGCACAGGCGCTGGGCCGCCGAGCGCGAGTCGCGCAGGAAACCGAGATAGGAGGATCCCTGGCCGAAACGGTCTTCAAGCTTGCTCAGCTGCAGCAGGCCCATGTCGGGGTCCGGCCCTTGGCCCAGCCAGTCGAGCATGACGGGCAGGAGGAGGCGGTTGATGCGCGCCGCCCGCGTGGCACCACGGGTCAGACGGGCGACAAGCCGCGCCGCCGCGGCCGGGTCGGCAAAACCGATCGCGCGGTAGCGTTCCTGCGCCGCCTTCGCGTCGAGACGGACCTCGTCGGCGCTCATGCCGGCGATCTGAGGAAGGAGCGGGCGGTAGTAGACGTCCGTATGGATGCGGCGCACCTCTCGGCGCACGTGGTCATAGCGGTCGACGAGCTGGACGGGCGAGAGCTGCATGCTGCGGGCGAGGCGGCGCAGTTCCGGATCCCGGCCGATCGTCTCGGCGTCCGCGTGGCGGGGCGCCTCCAGGCCGCCGTTTCCGGGGCCGAGATCGGGGAACAGGTGGGTGCGGCGCAGCTGCCAGACCTGCTGGCGGTGCTCGAGGACGCGCTCAAAGCGGTAGTCGGCGGATATGCGCGAGCCCTGACGTCGGGAGATGTAGCCGCCGGCCACGAGCGCGTCGAGGGCGGGCAGCGTCGCGGAGCTCCCCCGCAGGCTCTCATCGGTGCGCCCGTGGACGAGCTGGAGCATCTGGACGGTGAACTCCACGTCGCGCAGCCCGCCGCGGCCGAGTTTGATCTCGCGCTCGCGCAGGGGCGCGGGGATGTTATCCTCCACGCGGCGGCGCATCTTCTGGCAGGAGGCGACGAAACCGGGACGGCCTCCCGCCTGCCACACATAGTGCGAGGCCATCTGCGAGAAACCGTCCGCGAGATCATGGTCACCGGCGATGGGATGGGCCTTGAGCAGGGCCTGGAATTCCCAGTTCTCGGCCCATTTGTCGTAATAGTCACGGAAGGAGGCCAGGGTGCGCACGAGCGGGCCGTCCTTGCCCTCGGGCCGCAGGGCGGTGTCGATCTGCCACAGCGGCGGTTCGGTCGAGCCTGGCACGATGTCGGAGCAGACGCGCCGCAGACAGACCGCGACCTTGGTGGCGACGGCCTCACCGGTCTGTGGGGCCACGCCCCCGGCCGGTTCGGCACAGTAGACGAGGTCACAGTCGGAGACGTAGTTGAGCTCACGGGCGCCGAGTTTGCCCATCGCCACGACGAGCAGATGGCACCGGCCCTGCGGGTCCTTCTCCTGCCGGGCGATGACGAGGGCCTGGCCGATAGCCGCCTGGGCGAGGTCGGAGAGTGCCTGCGAGACCTGCGGCTGGACCTGGAGGGCGTCGCCGGTGAGGTCCCAGGCGAGGATGGCGGCCAGCTGGCGACGGTAACAGGCGCGCAGCGCGTCCACGCGGGCGGGGAAAAGCGAGGAAGGGTCGGCAGCAGGGTCGGCGTCCGTGAAGGCCTTCTTTCGCCGACCGAAATCCCAGGAGCGTGCGGCGTAGCCCTGCTGCGTGATGACCGCGTCGACCAGATCGGGCCGCGAGGCCATGAGCCGGCCCAGGTCCTGCGAGGCACCGAGCACGAAAAGGAGCCGCTGGATGGGCCCGTCCGCCCGGCTCGCGCCCGGCAGTGCGGCGAGGGGATCAGAATCGTCGGAATCACCGGCTTCCGCAGAGTTTCCGGCCTTCCCAGATCCCCTGGGATTTATGGAGTCCGGAGCCGTCCCGGAACCGTCAGGATCCTTGGGGTCTCCGGGATTGATGCCACGGCCGGGCCTGGGCATGAGAGGCGAGCGCCCCGGACGGGCGGGCAGACCTGTTGTCAGCCTCACATCGAAACGCGTGAGGGCAGGGACGAGCGCCGGCTGTGCCTGGAGGATGGCCGCGTAGGAGGCGAGCGCGGTGTCCGGGCTGGCCACACGGGCAAGCCGGAGCAGCAGCTGCCGCAGGAACGGGTCCGGGTCGTCGGTCCCGGCCTGCCGCAGCACGGCGGCGACGTCATCGAGGCGGGCGGAGGCGGAGTCCGGATCGACGAAACCGGCGCGCAGCAGGACCCTCGGCCTGTCGGCGGTGTGCGGACCGCTCTCAGCGGGCGTCGTCATGATCAGTCCCCTCCGGCGATGTCGCCCCGCCGTCTGCCTGTGCCCCGCCGAGGACGCGCTCCTGACGGTCGAGGTCACGCAGGATCCTGCGCAGCTTGCGGTCGCTGATATCGCGCTCCTGGGATGTCTGGACTACCGGGTCTTCCGCTGCCTGGCCCGTCTGATCCGCCGATGCCGCCGATACCGCGCCGTCCCCGGCTTCGGACGTCACAGGGGCCGCCGCCGCGGGCGCCTGCGGCCCGGCCTCGCCGCGGTTGACGTCGCCGGCCGGCCGACGCGTATCCTTGGCGCCGTGCCGCTTCTTCTCCAGCCGTGCAAAACCGGGCGCCATCCGCCGCGAGACGACGAGGAAGCCCGTGTGCCCGATCATCTCGTGGTCGGGCCGCACGGCCAGCCCCTCGGCCTTCCATGTGCGCTCGAGCAGCTCGACGATCTCTGGCTCCGTCCAGCAGCCGGCCGCCCGCAGGTCATCGGCGAGACGTCCCATCTGCGTGGTCGTCGTCACATAGCAGACGAGCACCCCGCCGGCGGCGAGCACGCGTGCGGCCTGTGGCAGCCTGTTCCACGGGTCGAGCAGGTCGAGCACGATCCGGTCGAACGACCCATCGGGAAAAGCGGCTGCCCCGCTGTCGAAATCGGTCACGCGCAGATCCCACCACGCGGGCTTCTGCCCGAAATAGAGCGTGACATTGCCCTCGCTCACCCGGGCGAACTCCTCACGCACCTCCAGCGTGGTGAGGGAGCCCTCGGGGCCGACCGCGTCGAGCAGGGCGAGGCTCATCGCCCCCGACCCGCCGCCGGACTCGAGCACGCGCGAGCCGCGGCGGATGTCCCCGTACGAGAGGGTCTGGGCGATGTCCTTGGGGTACATGATCTGCGCGCCTCGGGGCATGGAGAGCTGGTAGTCGGCCATGCGCGGGCGGAAGCACATGTACTGCCAGCCGCCCACGCGCTTCTGGGCGTAGTGCCGGCCGAGCATCTGCCCGGGCCGCAGCTGCTGCTCCTCCTCGGGCCTTGGAAGTGAGTGCGTCGTCGCCACGCTGCCCGGCAGCAGGCCGATCACCTCGTCATGGCGCAGGAAGCCGTGCGCGGTCTGCAGCACGGCGCCGGGCACGAGCTGCTCGGTGAGCTTGTTGCCCCGCCGGTCGATGAGCTGGACCTTCTCCCCCGCCTGCAGCACCCCGCGTCGCATACCTGCCGCCTTTCCGACCTGTCAATGCGGTCCGTCGATCCTGTCTGCCCGGCGGATCCTGCGTATGTCTACGGATCCTGCCGATCACCGGCCGCCCGGGATCTTCGGACCGCCGTCCGTCCCCGTCTTACTTCTCGAATTACTTACTCGTCGATTTCCCCGGCGAACTGGGAATTGTAGAGCTTTGCGTACGCCCCGCCTTTGGCGAGCAGCTCTTTGTGCGTGCCCTGCTCGATCACCGAGCCGTGGTCCACGTAGAGGATCAGGTCGGCGTCGACGATGGTCGAGAGCCGGTGCGCGATGACGAACGAGGTGCGGTCCTGGCGCAGCCGGTTCATGGCCTGCTGGACGAGCATCTCCGTGCGCGTGTCCACCGAGCTCGTCGCCTCGTCGAGGATGAGGATGTCCGGCTGCGAGAGGAACGCGCGGCAGATGGTGAGCAGCTGGCGCTCGCCCTGCGAGAGGTCGTCGGAATCGGCGCTGACACGCGTGTCGTAGCCCTGCGGCAGCCGTCGGACGAACTCGTCCACATGCGTGGCTTTCGCCGCCTGCAGCAGCTCGTCCTCGGAGACGGTCTGCCCGGGCCGCACGCCGTAGAGCAGGTTCTCGCGGATGGTGCCGTCGAACAGCCACGTGTCCTGCAGCACCATGCCGAAGTGCCGTCGCAGCTCGTGGCGGGTGACACGTTTCGTGTCGGTGCCGTCGATGTAGATGTGCCCGCCCTGGATCTCGTAGAAGCGCATGAGCAGGTTGACGAGCGTGGTCTTGCCGGCACCGGTCGGCCCGACGATGGCGACCGTCTGGCCGGGCTTCGCCTCCAGCGTGAGGTCCTCGATGAGAGGGTTGTCCGGGTCGTAGCTGAAACGCACGTGGCTGAAGACGACGTGCCCGTCGATGGTGCCGTCCGTACGGCGCGAGAGGAGCGCGCCGTGCTCGGGGTCGGGCTGCTCCTCCGGCGCGTCGAGGAAGTCGAAGATCCTCCTGCACGAGGCGAGCGCGGACTGCAGCTGTGTGGTCATCGAGGCGATCTGGGTGATGGGCTGGGAGGCCTGCCGCGAGTACTGGGTGAACGCCTGGAAGTCACCGAGCGACATGGTGCCGGTGAGCACCTGCACGCCGCCGACGATGATGATGAGCACGTAGAACGCGTTGGTGAGGAAGCCGGAGACCGGCTGGACGAGGCCGGAGATGAGCTGGGAGCGGTAGGTGGACTCGTAGAGCCGCCTGTTCTCGCCGTCGAAGCGTTTCTCGGCGTTCTTCTGCTGGCCGAAGGCACGGACGACGAGGTGTCCGGAGAACATCTCCTCCACGTCGGAGTTGACGACGCCCGTGTCACCCCACAGGCGCGTGAAATAGGGCTCCGCACGCCGGGTGATGAGCCGGCCGACGAGGAAGATGAGCGGGATGACGACCATGGTCAGGAGCGTGAGCCGCCAGCTGATGGTGAACATCATGACAAAGACGGCGATCACGGTGAACACGGAGAAGAGCAGCTCGCCGAGCATCTGCTGGAGGGTGCCGGTGATGTTGTCGACGTCGTTGGTGGTCCGGCTCATGATCTCGCCGCGCGGTACCCCGTCGAAGTATGACAGGCGCAGGTGGTGCATCTTGTGCTCGATCTCGCGCCTCATGCGGTACACCATTTTGACGATGATGCGGGTGACGAACCAGTTTTCCACCACGCGCAGGATGACGGCGATCACATAGACGATGACGGCGAGCACGAGGATCCGGCCGAACAGACCCCAGTCCATGCCGCGGCGGATGTCGACGTCCATGGTGGAGACCATCTGCGCGAGCGAAGCCTGGACGCCTCCGGCCGAGCGCATGCGCGTGACGATCTGCGCATGGGTGAGATCGGGCGAGTAGCCCCATCGGGCGAGCATGGCGGAGATGAGCCCGGAGAAAAGCACGTTGGTGGCCTGGCCGAGGATCTTGGGGCCGGCCACGGACAGGCCGACGCCGAACAGCCCGGTCAGGACCGCGGTGACGACCCAGATTTTGTGCTCGGTCAGATAGGAGACGAGCCGGCGCAGAGCGGCGGAGCGGTCTTCCTTGCTGATCGGTTCGACGGCGCGGGGACGTGGCATCAGCGGGCCTCCTTTCCGCTCGTGGCAGGGTTGTCCGTGGCAGTGTCACCGCTTTGTGTCTCCACGGCTTGGTCGCCGCCTTGCGAGCGCACGATCTGCCGGTAGATGTCGTTGGAGGCCATGAGCTCCTCGTGCGTGCCGATACCGCTGACCCGCCCCTCGTCGAGGACGATGATCTGCCCGGCGTCGCGGATGGAGGAGGCCCTCTGCGCCACGAGCAGCACGGTCGACTGCCTGGTGACGGGTCTGAGCGCCTCGCGCAGGTTGCGGTCGGTGGTCATGTCGAGCGCGGAGAACGAGTCGTCGAACGTGTAGACGCGCGGGCGGCGCAGGATGGCCCGCGCCATGGCGAGACGCTGCTTCTGGCCGCCGGAGAAGTTCGTGCCGCCCTCGGCCACATGCGCGTCGAGCCCCTCGGGGATGTCGCGCACGAAGTCGGCGGCCTGGGCGATCCGCAGCGCCTCCCAGATCTCCTCGTCGGTGGCGTCGTCCTTGCCGTAGCGCAAATTCTGGCGAAGCGTGCCGCTGAACAGCACGGCGGTCTGCGGCACCATGCCGTAGTCGGCGAGCAGCGCCTGCGGGTCGTAGTCGCGGATGTCATGGCCGTCGACGAGCACCTGCCCGCCGCTCACGTCGTACATGCGCGTGGCCAGGCGCAGGATGGAGGATTTGCCCGAGCCGGTCGAGCCGATGATCGCGGTGGTCTGGCCGGGCCGCGCTGTGAAGCTGATGTGCGAGAGGACGGGTTCCTGGGCGCCCGGATAGGAGAAGGAGACGTCGCGGAACTCGATCGTGCCGGCGATATGCCCGTCTTTCGTCTCCGGTGTGTAGACATGGGCGGGCGCGGCGATGTCCGGCTTCGTGTCGATGACCGTGAGAAGGCGTCTGGCGGACACACCCGCGCGCGGCAGCATGACGGACATCATGGCCGCCTGCATGAGCCCCATGAGCATGATCATGAGGTATTGGATGAACGCCTGCAGCGAGCCGATCTGCATGGCGCACGATTCGATGCGCTGCCCGCCGAACCACATGATGGCCAGGCTCGCGCAGTTGATGATGAACCACATCACCGGGTTCATGCAGCTCATGATGACGCCGACCCGCATGAGCACCGCGTCAGTGGCGTCGTTCACCTTGCCGAACCTCTCCGTCTCGGTCTTTTCGCGGGTGAAGGCGCGGATCACGCGCACGCCGGTGATCTGCTCGCGGATCACGCGGTTGAGGTCGTCGAGCCTTTTCTGGAGCTTTGCGAACAGGGGGCCGAGCGTGCCGAACAACAGGCCGACGACGACGAGGATGACGGGGATGATGACGAGGAAGGAGAGCGAGAGCGGGGCGTCCTGCCGGATGGCCATGACGAGCCCGCCGATGAGCATGACGGGCGCCTGGAGCACGAAGAGCGTTGCCTGCATGAAGATCTGCTGCACCTGCTGGACGTCGTTGGTGGTGCGGGTGATGAGCGAGCCGGCGGGGAAGCGGTCGAGCTCGGCGAGGCTGAACGTCTCGACGGCGCCGAAGAAATCGCGGCGCACCTCATAGGCGAGGCGTGCGGAGATGCGGGCGGCGAGCCAGAGCGCCCCGACCGCGGCGGCCACCTGGAACAGCGAGATGACGAGCATGCCCGCGCCGGTCGAATAGATCATGCCCATGTTTCCCTTGGCCACGCCCTCGTCGATGACGCTGGCCTGCAGATTGGGCAGATAGAGGTTGAGGAACGCCTGGAAGATCTGGAAGACGATGAGGAAGACGACCTGTCCCCAGTAGGGCCGCAGATATCGTCCCAGAAGTCGGAGCATGGAGGGTCTCGCTTTCGTCAGAAAACATCAGAACACATTTGTCAGAACGCCGTTCGCCACGCCACG
The DNA here is from genome assembly GCA_040773385.1 of Aeriscardovia sp. GTDB lineage: Bacteria > Actinomycetota > Actinomycetes > Actinomycetales > Bifidobacteriaceae > Aeriscardovia. The sequence continues at coordinate 10,552 of JAXGWH010000002.1, forward strand.
TTCGAAGACACGGGCATCGCGACGTTTTCATCACAATGTGCTCGTCGCGACGGTTTAGTCAAAAAAGGCAGGCACGGGGCCTGCCTTGTTTTTCCCGGATGGTCGGGTTCTCTTCCCGGACGGTCGGGCACGGGCGGATCAGACCGCGGTGCCGTTGGCGTCGAGGTACGGGTTGACATCGTTCGGGCTGCGCACGATGAACAGGCTGAGCACGCCGAGCCCGAAGATGATGGTGACGGTAAGGATGCCCCACATCGGCAGGCCCGGGATCCACATGATGATGAGGAAGGCGAGCGCGGAGAGGATGATGAGCAGCCAGCTGATGAGCTTGGCGATGCCCCAGCCGGTGGTGCGCGCCGAGACCGTGGCCTGCGCGTCCTTCTCCTGCGGGGTCAGCTCCTGCTCGCGGCGCAGCTCCTCGGCCGGGTCGACGCGTGAAGGGCGCCATTCGCCGGTGCGGCCCTGGGCGACCGCGTCCGCCTTCGCCTCGAACAGCCCCTGGTCGCTGACGCGGCGCTCGGTGTCGCCATTCTTGTTCCGTCGCGCGTTGGCGCGGCGCTGAGCCCTGTTCGGCATGTGCTCCCCCTCTGGCCGTCCGTCCCTGTGCCCTGCGGGCTGCACCGGGCGGGACCGGGCCTTGCCCGGATACCCCCGTCTGGCGATGGTCGGACGGATACGGATATAGCGGATATATCGATGATCTTCTGTGATTCTACGCCGCCCTCGCCACCAATTCCCGCCGGTTCGCCGGTCATCGGATCTGGCCGCCGGATTCGGATCAGGCCGTCGCATTCGGATCAGATCAGGTCATGTCCGGATCCGGCGGTCGGGCGCAGATCGCATCGCCGCGTTCAGATCAGACCATCGAGGATCTCGGAGATGACGGCATCGTTGAGCAGCCGCCCGCGCAGGGTCGGGCGGATCCGTTCCGTCCCCTCGCCGTCGACAAACCGCTCGATGAGATCCTCACGGCCGAGCCGGTCGAGCGTCGCCTGCGGGACGGCCTTGCCCGCGGCGTCCTCGATCCTGCGCAGGGTGATCCCCTCGCGCAATCGCAGGCCGAGCATCACCGTCTCCTCGGCATTCTCGCGGTCATCGACCCACTCGCTGCCGGCCCACGGCAGGATCTGCCGGTGCAGCTGCCGGGTCCACACGAGCGGGTGGCGGCTGTCCCACGTGCGCAGCCGGCCGTAGTGCGCGTGGGCGCCCGGGCCGATGCCCGCCCAGTCGATGCCTCGCCAATAGCCGAGGTTGTGGCGGTCCTCCTTGCCGGGCTTTGCCCAGTTGCTGATCTCGTACCAGCGGTAGCCGGCCTTCGACAGCAGCTCATCGGCGAGACGGTATTGGGCGGCCTCGTCATCGTCGTCGGGCGGGGCGATCCGACCGGCCCGCACCTGCCGACCCATCCGCGTCTGCGGGGCGAGGGTGAGGGCGTAGCAGGAGATGTGGTCGGTACCCAGCGCAATGGCGGCCTCAAGGCTCGTCCGCCAGTCGTCCATCGACTCGCCCGGTGTGCCGTAGATGAGGTCCACCGAGGTCGAGAGGCCCGCCTCTTTCGCCCAGCGCACGGCGAGCTCGACGTTTTTCTGCCGGTGCGTGCGGTCGAGGGTCTTGAGCACATGCGGGACGGCGGACTGCATGCCCAGCGAGATCCGCGTGAATCCGGCCCGTGCGAGCCGGTCGATCGATTTCTGGCTCACGGTGTCAGGGTTCGCCTCGGTGGTCACCTCGACGCCGGGTGCCAGCCCCCAGAGCGTGCGGATCTGGTCAAGAAGGCCGATGAGATCACGCACGGGCAGCAGCGTCGGCGTGCCGCCGCCGAAATAGACGGTGGAGGCCGGGCGGTCCGGCTGGCCGGTCACCTCCTGCCACAGCCGCAGCCGGCGCATCTCCTGGACGGCAGTGGCCGCATAGTTGCGCTGGGAGGCACCCTCACCGAAATCCTGCGTCACGTACGTGTTGAAATCACAGTAGCCGCAACGGCGATAGCAATACGGCACATGCACGTAGACCTCGAAAGGCGGTAGTTTCCGGCCCTCATCGAACGCGGCGACGCGCTTCCCCATCTGCCGCTGCTCCTGCCGGACGAGCTGCTCCGCCCGTGCCGAGATAGTACGTGTAAAACCCGGAATATTTCGTTGTATCAAATGATGAGAGCGTTGATCCCATGCCCCACCGCGCACAGGGCGCTTATCCGGCACCGGGACCCCGTCCAGTGCGGCGATCCGGTGACGCGCCTTCTCAAGAGGATCCGATTCCTCCACGGGATCCGGATTCTCCTGCCAGTCCTCGCCGCCGATCTGCGGCAGTTGCCAGCCGGGCATCGGCGCGTCGGAGAACGTCGAGGAAGAGACCGCCGGACCGTCATCCCCTTCTGTGTCCGAATCCGGACCGGGAGGGGTGTCCGCGGAGACTTTGTGGGCACCGGATACCGGGCCGGCATCGTCATCGGCGTCGATGCCGGTATCCCTGCTCTTGAGGAACGCGTTGCCGTCGATCACCGTCTCGTCGGGCGTTTCGAACGTGTGTGAGGACGCCTCGCCCCGATGCTCGCGGACAAGACGTTCCCGCCGAGCCTGCGCCTCGTCGCGCCGGTGGCGGTCCTCCCCCGCCTTTTTCCCGTCGGCCATCACATACCTGTCGGCCATCACGCGCCCGCCCGGCGCTGAGCGGCGCGGATCTTCTGCTTTGTGTCCTGGTCAAGCGAGCCCGAGGCGGACATGTCGGTGGAGAGGGCCGCGACGAACGCCTCCTGCGGCACCTCCACCTTGCCCAGCATCTTCATCCGCTTCTTGCCCGCCTTCTGCTTCTCGAGCAGCTTGCGCTTTCTGGTGATGTCACCGCCGTAGCACTTGGCGAGCACGTCCTTGCGCATCGAGCGGATGGTCTCGCGGGCGATGATCCTGCTGCCGATGGCCGCCTGGACGGGGATCTCGAACAGCTGGCGCGGGATGAGCTTAGAAAGCTTCTTCGTCATCATCACGCCGTACGAATACGCCTTGTCACGATGGACGATGGCGCTGAACGCGTCGATGCGCTCGCCCTGGATGAGGATGTCCACCTTGACGAGGTCGGCCTTCTGCTCGCCGTCCTCCTGATAGTTGAGGGTCGCGTAGCCTTTTGTGCGTGACTTGAGCTGGTCGAAGAAGTCGAAGACGATCTCGCCCAGGGGGATCCGGTAGCTCAGGTCCACGCGCTCGGTGGAGAGGTATTCCATGTTCTTGAGCGTGCCGCGGTGCTCCTCGCACAGCTGCATCACGTCGCCGATGAACTCCTTGGGGGTCACGATGTCGCAGGCGGCCATCGGCTCGGTCACCTCGCGGATCTTGCCGTCGGGGAACTCGCTGGGGTTGGTGACACGGTGCGTGGTGCCGTCCTCGGCCACCACCGTGTAGTGCACGTTGGGCGCGGTGGTGATGAGCGAGAGGCCGAACTCGCGCTGGAGCCGCTCGACGATGATCTGCATGTGCAGCATGCCCAGGAACCCGCAGCGGAAGCCGAAACCGAGCGCGACGGACGTCTCGGGCCGGTAGACGAGCGAGGCGTCGTTGAGCTTGAGCTTGTCGAGCGCGTCGCGCAGGTCCGGGTAGTCCACCGTGTCCACCGGGAAGATGCCCGCATACACCATCGGCTCCGGCTCCCGATAGCCCGGAAGCGGCGTCTTTGCAGGGTTTTTCTCGGTGGTGATGGTGTCGCCCACCTTGGACTGCGAAACGTCCTTCACTCCGGTGATGATGTAGCCCACCTCGCCCGCGCCGAGCGAGTCGGTGGGCGTCATGTTCGGGCTCACCACGCCCAGCTCGATCGGGTCGTGCGCCGAGCCCAGGCCCATCTGCCGGACCCTCTCGCCCGAGCGGATCTCCCCGTCCACCATGCGGATATAGGTGACGATGCCGCGGTACGAGTCGTAGACCGAGTCGAAGATGAGCGCACGGGCCGGTGCCTTCGGATCGCCCGAGGGGGCGGGGACCTGCCGCACGATGGTGTCAAGGAGGGCCGGGATGCCCTCCCCCGTCTTGCCGGAGACGCGCAGCACGTCCGAGGGCTCGCAGCCCAGGAGATTGGCGATCTCCTCCGCGTATTTGTCCGGCTCGGCGCTGGGCAGGTCGATCTTGTTGAGCACGGGGATGACGGTCAGATCGTCGTCGATGGCCATATAGAGATTGGAGAGCGTCTGCGCCTCGATGCCCTGCGTGGCGTCGACGAGCAGCACCGCCCCCTCGCACGCGGCGAGCGAGCGGGAGACCTCGTAGGTGAAGTCCACGTGGCCGGGGGTGTCGATCATGCCGAGCGTGTACTCGGTGCCGTCCACCGTCCACGGCACGCGCACGGCCTGCGATTTGATGGTGATGCCGCGCTCGCGCTCGAGGGGCATGCGGTCGAGGTACTGGGCGCGCATCTCGCGCTTGGGCACCACGCCGGAGAGCTGGAGGATGCGGTCGGCCACGGTGGACTTGCCGTGGTCGATGTGGGCGATGATGCTGAAGTTGCGGATGAGCCGCTGCGGGGTGTGCCCCGGCCTGTTCTTCCCGGCGATCTGTGCCATCGTTCCTCCCCTTTCGGCGTTCTGCGCCCGGTCGGTGACGCACGGACAGGGACAGGGCCGGCCGAAGGCCGCCCGACCGACCGTCCTATTCTACGGGACGAGCTACGGGACACGTGTCGTGTCCCGATGGATCCCCGCAGATCGCAAAAGCCCCGCGGCGCACGGGAAGTGCTGTCCGCGGGGCTTGTCACAGCCCGGATTCGGTCCGGGATCCGGATCAGTCTCTCAGACTTGGTCTCAGAGGCTGTTGACGGCCTTGGCGAGCTTGGACTTGCGCTCGGCGGCCTGGTTCTTGTGGATGAACCCGCGGCCCGCAGCCTTGTCGAGGGCCTTGGAGGCGACGAGGAACTGCTCCTGCGCGGCCTTCTTGTCGCCGGCGGCGACGGCCTCGCGCACCTTGCGCACCTCGGTCTTGAGCATGCTCTTGACCTGGACGTTGCGCTGGTGGCGCTTCTCGTTGGTGAGCATGCGCTTCTTCTGCTGCTTGATGTTAGCCATTGGATGACTCCTGTTTGCTCTGTGTCGAATTTCTCTGAATTTGATGGCTGCGGCCGTTCAGGCCGCCAGGCTCACTCGGAGTCGGACGAATCGGCGGAGGCGTCCGCGGCGGGGGCCTCGGTGGCACCCTCGGCGGTGGCGACCTCGCTCGGGGCGGCCGGCGTCGAGGACGGCAGGGCCTCCTCCTGCGGGATGGTCACGGACACGACGGTGGTCTTCGGATCGATGTCGACAAGCTCGGCGCCCTTCGGCAGCTCGATGTCGCCGGCCGAGATCTCGTCGCCGGCCTGCAGGCCCTCGACGGAGAGGTCGAAGCGGTCGGGCAGGTTGGAGACGTCGGCGCGGACATGGAGCTCCTGGACGTCGATGAACGCGACGCCGGTGCCCTTGGTCATGCCGTGGATGAAGATCGGCACGACGACGTCGATCTTCTCGCCGGCCTTGACCTCATAGAAGTCCACGTGCTCGATGATGCGCTTGACAGGGTTGCGCTGCACGTCCTTGACGACGGCGAGGTGCTCCTCCTTGCCGAAGCTGAGGTCGTAGACGGCGTTCGTGTGGCGCAGCGCGTTGCGCAGATCCTGCTGCGACAGCTGCAGGAAGAGCGGCTGCCTGCCGCCGGCGTAGATCGAGGCCGGGACCTTGCCGGCCACGCGGAGACGACGTGCCACACCCTTGCCGAACTCGGTGCGGGCCTCGCCCTGGAGCTTGATTGGCTCTGCCATGTGTTTCCTTCTTTCTGGACTCGCCACAATGCGAGGAGACCAGGAAACAGACCGTGGCAGTACCGCGGAATCGTGCCTGCTGAGTCGATAACGGGATCGAGTCCCCTCGCCAAAGCGTTGCAGATGACAGCCTAGCAACGGCCCGGAACAAATTACGGTCGCGTAGGAGAAGCCCCGGCCCTAATCTGAAAGATGTCTGAAGAGCAGGATGGCAGGAGGGGCAATCTGCCCCCACGGCATGGTCACGCCCTCCTGCAGAGCAAGGAGCTGAAATGGCGTCACGCAATCCCTTCTCCGGTCTGCTGGACCGCGTCGGCACCGCCGCCGGGCGTTTTGTCGGGTCGATGGGCAATCTGGTGCGCAGCAGGGCGGAGAATGCCGAGGAGGAGGCCGACCGCCTGCCCCAGCCGGATCTTCCCAGCGAGATCGAATACGGCGACGGCGGCCACCCCACCCGCACGTTCATCGACCAGACGACCGGGATGATGCAGACCACCACCCCGGGCGCGCCGATCCTGCCCGATTCCTATACGATCTACGACCTCTACCGCGAGCGGGCCGAGCGCAGGCCTGACGACCCGCTCTTCACCTTCCGCAAGGACGGCGTGTGGACGGACCGCTCGGGCGCCGAGGTGCTCGCCGACATCCGCCAGACCGCCAAGGGTCTCATCCATCTGGGCCTGAGGAAGGGCGACGGCGTGGCGTTCATGTGCTCCACGAGCTACGAGTGGAACATCGTCGACGCGGCCGTCGTGTCGGTGGGCGGTGTGATCGCCACCATCTACGACACGGACTCGCCCGAACAGATGGCCAACATCGTCAAAAACTCCGACGCGCGCTTCCTCATCGTGCAGACCGAGGTGATGCAGAAGAAGGCGGAGGCGATCCGGGACGACTGCCCCACACTCGAGCGCGTGTTCACCCTAGCCACCGGTGATCTCGAGGCGATCATGGCCTACGGCCACGCCGTCTCCGACTCGGAGCTGGACGAGCGCATCGACGGGATCCACAAGACGGACCTGTGCTCCATCGTCTACACGTCCGGCTCAACCGCCGCGCCGAAAGGCGTGGAGCTGACGCATGAGGACTTCTGCTACCAGGCCAAGTCGCTCGCCGCCTACAACCCGCAGCTGCTCTCCGAGGGCTCGGTGCTGCTCTTCCTGCCGCAGGCGCACAACTTCGCTCGGGCGATCTGCTATATCACCGTCAACGCGGACCTGCACGACTACATCTCCTCCTCCATCCGCACGCTCATCACCGACCTGCAGGTGGCCCGCCCGACCATCATGATCGGGGTCCCCCGCGTGTTCGAGAAGATCTACAACGCGGCGAGCCAGAAGGCCGGCCACGGCTTCCAGGGGCACGTGTTCGCCGACGCGGCGAAGGTCGCCCGCCGCTGGACGCGCGAGATGGGCGCCTATGGCCACGCGCACGCCTCCACGAACGCGCTGCGCCGCGTCTACGACCCGATGGTGTACAAACCGCTGCGCGAGTTCCTCGGCGGCCGCGCCCGCTGGCTCGTCTGCGGCGGCGCACCGCTCGACCCGGCGCTGTTCGGCTTCTTCCGCGGCGCGGGTGTGCCGGTCTACGAGGGCTACGGCCTGACCGAGACCACCGGCCCGTGCGCGTTCACCCCGGTGGACGCCCCGATCCGCCCCGGCTCCTGCGGCACCGCGTTCCCCGGCTTCTCCGTGCGCGTGAGCGAGGAGGGCGAGCTGCAGATCAAAGGTATCGCCAACATGGCCCGTTACCACAAGAACCCGGAGGAGACGAAGCGCTCGTTCACCCCGGACGGCTGGTACCGCACCGGCGACATCGGCACCATCGCCCCGGACGGCTATATCAGCGTCACCGGGCGCATCAAGGACCTCATCATCACCGCGGGCGGCAAGAACGTCTCCCCCGAGCCGATCCAGGAGGCCATCGAGCGCTGCCCGATCGTGGAGAACGCGATCGTGCTGGGCGACCGCCGCCCGTTCGTCTCGGCGCTCGTCACACTCGAGCCCGACCAGCTGGCCGGCTGGCTCAAGGAGCACGGCCTCGACGAGAACATGCCCGTCGAGGAGGCCGCGCAGAACGCCGCGGTGCGCTCGGAGGTGCAGGACTACATCGACAAGGCCAACGAGGGCGAGTCCCGCGCCGAGTCGGTGCGCAAATTCATCATCCTGCCCGACCGGTTCACCCAGGACAACGGGCTGCTGTCCGCCTCGCTCAAGGTGATCCGCCCGAAGGTGATCCGCCGCTACCAACGTCTGCTCGACGAGCAGATGTACGTGCCGCTCAAGCAGCACTGAGCGATCGATCCGGGCACATATCCGGACACATATCCGGGCACGTCGATCGGAGACAGAAAGGCCGCGCCCCTGTGACAGGCAGTGGGCGCGGCCTTTTGCGTCTGTGGATGCCGACTGGTTTTCCGTTATTTCTCGAACGGATAGACGAGCCCCCACTTTTTGCGGATCGTGTCCATCTGTTCCATGAGGCGCAGCGTCTGTGCGTGTGGCATCCCCGGCGCCTCGGTCCGGCCGGCCCGCCACGCCTCCACGGTGGCGACGACCTCATACTCGTAGCCGGTGATCTCCTCGAGGTCGAGTGCCTCGGAGCGGATGAGCCGGTGCGCGCCGTCGTAGAGGTCGATGCGCTCGGGGTTGTTGATGTTGGTGACGACGGCATAGCCCTTGGTCCCGTGGATGAGGCCGAAGCGGTCGTCGTCGGCCACGCACGAGCACGTCACCGTCGCGAGGATCCCGCCGGGCAGGTAGAGTGCGGTGGCCGAGTGCGCGTCCACACCCGTGCCGGTCATGCCGGCCGACGTCTCGATCCGCTCGGGCTCGGCGTCATCCGTCACCATGGCGACGAAGTTGAGGCCGTACACGCCCACGTCGAGCAGAGCGCCGCCGCCGAGGGCCGGGTCGGTGATCCGCGGTTTGGCCGTGGTGTTGTACGAGAGGGTGGCGTTGATCTCCTTGATGTCGCCGATGACGCCGGTGGAGAGGATCGCGTTGATCCGGGTGCGAGAGGGCATGAAGCGGGTCCAGATGGCCTCGACCGCCGCGTTGCCGGTCCGGTGCGAGGCGTCGATCAGGGTCCTTGCCTGGGAGGCGTTGCCGGTGAACGCCTTCTCCACGAGCACGGCCTTGCCCGCCTGGAGCGCGGCGACGGCCTCGGCCTCGTGGAACGGGTGCGGGGTGGCGATGTAGACGATGTCGACGTCCGGGTCGGCGAACAGCTCCTCATAGGAGCCGTAGGACTTCTGGAAACCATACTGCTGCGCGAAATCCCGCGCCCGCCCCGGATTGTCATGCGTGGCGACCGCGTAGGCGCGCACGAGCGAGGAGTAGCGCGGATCCTTCTCCATACCGGTGATGGTCTGCGCCATGGCCGGGGCGATACGCCCCAGTCCGATGATGGCGATGTTGGCGGGACGGGCCTGCCGTGCGGCGAGTTCGGCCGCGCCGGTTTTGGCCGCTGGCATTCCTGTGGTCGATGTGCCTGTGGTATTCATGTGCTCTCCTTTGAACAGATGACCGTATAAAGATGACCGTGGGCGATGACGTGCCCGGTCCTTGGTTGTTTTTGACCGGGTGGCGGCGGAATGTACTAGAACCCGAGCCGTTCGAGCTTCTTGGGGTCCTCCTGCCAGTCCTTGGCGACGGACACATGCAGGTCGAGCCGGCACTTGTGCCCGACGATCCTGTTGACGGCCGTCCTCACGCGCTTTTTGACGCGCACGAGGCGGGAGGCGTGCCGGCCGATGATGATCGGCTTCTGGCTGCTGCGTTCCACGTAGACGGTGACGACGACGGTATATCGACCGTCCTCGTCGCCGGTCTCGTCGGGCGGGAGGATGTCGTCCACGCGCACCGCCAGGGAGTGCGGCAGCTCGTCGTCCAGCTCGTGGAGGAAGGCACCGCGGATCTGCTCGGCGATCGCCTCCTCGGGACTCTCGTCGGCGAGCATGCTCTCGGGGTACATCTGCGGCCCCTCGGGCATGGCGTCGAAGAGGACGTCCTCCAGCTCGCCGATGTTGTTTTTGTCGACCGAGGAGACGGGGACGATCTGGGTGAAATCAACCAGATCACTGAGTTCGAGGAGCCTTCTGGCGATCACGTCCGGTTTGACGCGGTCGATCTTGGTAAGCACCGCGATGACCGGCACCTTCCAGCCGCCGCCATCTTTTCTGCCGAACTGGTCACGCAGCCGGGCGAGGATCCTCCTGTCCCCCGGGCCGATCTCCTGGTCGGCCGGCGTGAGGAAGAGCACCGCGTCGATCTCGCTGAGCGCGTCGTCCACCATGTCGTCGAGCCGCTGGCCCAGGAGGGTGCGCGGGCGGTGGATGCCCGGCGTGTCGACAAGCACGATCTGTCCGCGCTCGCGGGTCAGGACGGCCCGCACCACGTGGCGGGTGGTCTCGGGCCGGTCGGAGGAGACGAGCAGATGGCGTCCCATGAGCGCATTGATGAGCGTGGACTTGCCCACGTTCGGCCGGCCGACGATGGTGACGAAACCAGACTTGTACCCGGGTTTTGCGGCCGGCATGGTGATGGTGGCGTGCATGTCCTCGGACAATGTGTCGTCGGTCCGTGGCACCCCCGCCTGTCTGCCGGGATCAGCGGATGCGGTATCGCCAGGCTGTCTGTCCATGCTGTCGCTCATCTGTCCGTCTCTTTCCGGTGTGAATCGCTGTGTGTGCGGGGATCCGGCCGGCCGGACGCTTTCTGGGAGGATTCCCCGCCATCTTTGTCGTCTCCGGTGGTGGATGCGTCTCCTGCGGTGGATGCGTCTGCGGCGGCAGATGCGTCCCCGGCGGCGAGGCCGGGCACATCGGCACGGCTGACGGTGAGCATGCTCACCTTCTTGCGCCGGCCGGCCGAGCTCTCGGCGGTGATGCGCAGCCCGTGCGTCACCCCGCTCTCGCCCACGAGCGGCACATGCCCGAGCACCTTTGTCAGCAGCCCGTACACCGTGTCCACGTCGTCCTCGTCGATGTCGATCTCGAAGATGTCCTCGATGTCGTTGATGGGGGTCCTGGCCGGCACCCGCCACACGTGAGGGGCGATCTCCTTCGGGTCGGTGTGCTGGGTCTTGTCATGCTCGTCCTCCAGCTCGCCGACGATCTGCTCGATCGCGTCCTCGATGGTGACCAGGCCCGCGATACCGCCGTACTCGTCCACCACCACGGCGATATGCTGGCGCTCGCGCTGCATCTGGTGGAACAGGTCATCCACCGGTTTGAACTCGGGAACGAGCAACAGGTCGCGCATGATCGTGCTGATCCTGCGGGAGAAGCGCGAGGAGTCGAGCGAGATCTCGCGCACCGCGTCCTTGAGGTAGGCCATGCCTTTGAGGTCGTCGACGGACTCGCCGATCACGGGGATGCGTGAGAAGCCGGAGCGGTTGAACAGGCGCAGCGCCTGGCCGATGGTCGTGTCCTCGTCCATGCACACCATGTCGGTCCTTGGCACCATGATCTCGCGTGTGAGCGTGTCCGAGAGCGAGACGACGTTCTTGAGCATGTCGGCCACGTCCGGGTCGAGATGGCTCGTCTCCACCATGCGGTCGACGATGGCCTTGCTCTCCTCGTTCTGCACCTTCTCGATGGCCTCGTCATCGGAGAGGTTGCCGTCGCCCTCGGAGCGGAACCTGCGCCGCAGCCCGCCGATGCGGGCGAACGGGGTGAGCGCGACCACCGAGCGCAGGAGCGTGGCGTGGCGGATCATCACGTCGAGCGGCTGGGTGCGCCCGCCCACCGAGGGGCGCACGAGGATGGAGACGAACCCGACGAGCAGCGCGCCCGCCAGGCCGATGAGCACCTGCACCCACCACAGCCGTGTGTACTGGGCGATGATGAACGTGAGCAGCACGCCGGTGAGCACGTTCATGAAGATGCGCATGAACGAGGCGGACGAGCTCGTCGCGTTGCGCGAGGCGACGAGCTTCTGCACCTGGGCCACCTTGCGCAGCTTCTTCTGTTTCTCGAAGTCGGTGAGGTCCTCGTCGGTCTGCACGTCAAGGGAGAGGTTGTTGAGCCCGGTGCGCGTGACGCGGTTGATGGCCGCCTCGCACGCCGCCATGACGAACGAGAACCAGATCGTCAGCAGCGCGATCACGCCCGCGCAGATCGACAGGATCAGCGCCGTCATCTCAGAGCCGCTCATTGATTGTCCTTCCCGTCATCATCGGAATGCCCGCCATCATGGGGATTGTCGTCATCATGATGGGTGTCGTCACCACCGGAATGGCTGTCATCATCGCCGTATCCCCCGTCGTCACGATGACCGGCGGGTTTGTGCGGTTTGTCCGCCGGTTTCGTGCTGCCGGTCTTCTCGACGCCCCGTCGACCGGAGGCATCCCCGGGCAGGGCTGTGCCGGTCTCTGCCGCGGACGAGTCCGCGACGGCGCTATCTGTATCCGCGCCGCCCTGTGCCTGCGGGGAAAGAGCAGGTCCGGAAATCACGTCGCGTTTCTGCGGGGCATGAACCCGCTCGCCGTTGATCGTCTCATGGCCCACCGAGAGCGTCTCGGGATGCTCCCGCTCATAGACGGCGAGCATGTCCTCGGCACCCACGGGCAGGAACACCTCTTTGAGGCCGCCCTCGCGCTGGGCGAGGAACGTGAGCATGAGCGTGCGCTGCAGGGCGAACATGCGCTTCTCCTGCTCGTGCGTGGAGTGGTCGAATCCCAGAAGATGGAGGATCCCGTGGCAGGTGAGCAGGATCATCTCCTCGATCACCGAGTGCCCGGCCGCCTGCGCCTGCCGGGCCGCCACGTCCGGGCAGATGAGGATGTCGCCCAGAATCCCGGCCGGCGTGGGCCTGTCCGGATCCCCGGGACGCAGCTGGTCCATCGGGAAGCTCATCACGTCGGTCGGGCCCTTCAGCCCCATCCACCGCTCGTGCAGGGCGGCGATCGTCTCCGGGTCCACGAACGTGAGCGACAGCTCGGCGTCCGGGCTCACCCGCATCTGGTCGAGCACCCACGCGCCCAGATCGGAGAACTGCTTGGGCTCGATGGTCCACCGGGTCTCGTTTGCCACATCCACGCTCATCGTCCCTGGCCTTCCCGCACGCGCTCGCGTGCCGCCTGAAGTTTCGCGTCGTGACGGTTGTAGGCGGTCACGATCCGCCCGACGAGCTCGTGGCGCACCACGTCCGCCGCGCCCAGATGCACGAAGGCGATGTCGTCGATGCCCGCGAGGATCTGCTCGATGGTGCGCAGACCGGAACGGTGCACGGCGAGATCGATCTGCGTCGAATCACCGGTGACGACCATCTTCGTGTTGAAGCCGAGACGGGTGAGAAACATCTTCATCTGCTGCTCGGTGGTGTTCTGCGCCTCGTCGAGGATGACGAACGCGTCGTTGAGCGTGCGGCCGCGCATGTAGGCGAGCGGCGCCACCTCGATGGAGCCGTCCTCCGTCTCCTCGTGCGGGCGCTGCGGGCCGAGCATGTCGGAGAGCGCGTCGTAGAGGGGGCGCAGATACGGGTCGATCTTGTCGGTGAGGGTGCCGGGCAGGAACCCGAGGTTCTCCCCCGCCTCCACCGCGGGACGGGTGAGGATGATACGGCGTACCTGGCGCGTCTCGAACGCCTCGACGGCCTTGGCGACGGCGAGATACGTCTTGCCGGTGCCGGCCGGGCCGATGCCGAAGGTGATGGTGTGCCGGTCGATGGCCTCCACGTATGTGCGCTGTCCTGCGGTTTTGGCGCGAACCGGCTGGCCCTGCGAGACGACGATGGGACGGGGGCTGTCCACGTAGACCGGCCGTTCGTCCTGACGCGCGGGACGTGCGGGTGACCCCTGCCGACCGCCCTGGCGCTGCGCCCGCCGACGCGCCCTGGCTGCCTCCTGCTCCTCGTGGGCGCAGCCCTCGGCGGCCAGACGCCGCTTCTCCTCCTTGCGGCGTGCCGCCCGCACGGAGGTGGAGAAGTACTCGCGCTTGGAAGCGCGGTACGGCACCTCGAAATGATGGCGACGCCGTTCTTCGGCGGATGTTCCGGCGTCGTCCGCTCCCCCCAGGCCGTCACCGTCGTCACCCGCGCGCATACCGGCATGACTGCGTGCACCCTCAGTCACGGTGGAACCGTTTTCGCCCTGCGGGCGCGAGTCGAGCACCCGTTTCGTCTCATCGGCATCGAGGGCCTGGCCGTCGACGGCGGCCTGGACCATGTGCCGCAGGAACCCCCGCGCCTGCATCGCCTGATGCTCGTCGGAGACGGAATGCGAGAGGATCTCGATCTTTCTCCCCCTCACCACACAGGTGAGGGCCGGGAACCCGTCCTCCACGAGCCGGAGGATCTCGTCGAACGGCCCCAGAAGGACGACAGGGCTGACCTGCTCGGGTATCGTCACCGTGCGCGTGGTAGTTCCCAACTATCCGCCTTTCCCAGATGGAGATGACTGCGAATTGCCCCTTCATTATGCCTTTTTGCGCTGACGGCACCGTTCGCCCGCACCAAAGAAGTCCTCATTCAGGCAGCACCTGTCCGGTGAGCACGTGCGCATGGGCGTGGAACACGGACTGCCCGGCGTTCTTGCCGGTGTTGAAGATGAGGCGGAAGGTGCCGTCGGCCTTCTCGTCGGCGATCTTCTTGGCCACCTCGATGATGCGCGCGAGCGTCGCCGGCTCCTTCTCCTCCAGCTCGACCACGTTGTCGTAGTGGTTCTTGGGAACGATGAGCACGTGCACCTTCGCCTTGGGGTTGAGGTCGTTGAACGCGTAGACGAGGTCGTCCTCGTACACCTTGGTGCTGGGGATCTCCCCCGCCACGATCCTGCAGAACAGGCAGTCAGCCTTGCGTGCCATGTCTCCTCCATCCGTGTGTACCGCGTTCCCGATGATCGCGATAAAACCTGATATTGTTCCGACGCCCGGCACGGCTTTCGCACTGTGAGTGCGCATGCCATGAGTGCGTCGGATGGACGCTTCTATTGTCCCACGCGAACAGCACTGTCAAACACCGATCCGGGATTGTGGAAAACTGGGATCGTCATCCATCCGACCCTTGTGTTTGTCCGCCATGCTGGTATAGTTTCATTCGTTGCCTTCGGGCGATGTCCGGGTGGCGGAATGGTAGACGCGCTAGCTTGAGGTGCTAGTGGCTATTTTTAAACGGCCGTGCGGGTTCAACTCCCGCTCCGGACACCAGAAAGACCTCCTGCTTCGGCAGGAGGTCTTTTGCGTTCCAGATCCGTTTGGCTGTGGCTGTTCCTTCTGCCCTCTCTTTCTAGTTTTGAGTTTTTCCTTGGTCAGCCTGCGCTTCTTTCGCTACCTGTTTCGCCGCCCAATCTGGGTCAGCCGGCTCAATGTCATCAGTATCGACCAGCCGATAATCGTGATCACCATACCGTTCCGTCAGATCAGCAACCCATTTCACCGCTTCCTGTCGATCAAGACTGAGCACATCCGGCGAGACATAGATCAGAAACTGTTCATCAGACATCTGGTCCATAAACTTGAGGGCAGTCCTAAACCGCGGCCAAGAAAAATCAGCGAAGCGCTCGGCGACGATTGATTCGAGCTGATCCTGCGTGAACAATCTGGAACGATGGATCGTCAGCGCATCCAGATAATCGCGAGCCTCTCCCCTGTCTGCGAGCGCAGTCACTTTATTCGCCACGGCATCAGGCAAGGAAAGAATCCATCCGTGGACGTTATGGACCGGGTTATCGGCCCGGTAATCCGAGATCATGTCGATCTCCGAGGAAAGCCCGCCTTTCTCCACACGCAGACGCCTCATGCCTGCCGCCTGTGCGAACATTGGATCGGATACCACGGTGTAACCATTGGAGCGAAGATAGTCCACCGCTTTCCGCGCCGCCTTCGGCACATCATGCTCGTGGGCGATGGAGGTGGAAAAGTCAAGATCCTCCGTCAGACGGTCAATGAGGCCCCATTCACGGATCGCACCGGAACCTCCGAGAGCAAAGCCATACGGTTCGAGGACTGGAGAAAGCAACTGGAAGATCTGCTCCTGGAATTGCTGATCGGCTAGTGAGACCATTGCTCGAGCCTCCTCTCCTTGAGAACAGGGAAGGCTTTCTCCCATGCAGGACGCACACGCCATTTTTCGACACTTAACCATGGCCAGTATTTGATGAGCAGGTCTTTGTTGAGATTGTCGATCTGGCATTGCTCATCGCCGTTGGCGATGATCTGGGAATAGGCTCGCTCAAGCTGGGAAGCGTTATCAATATCGAGCCCGCCTGTGACCGGAGGTCCCCAGTCGACCGTCACCGGAAGAACAAGACGCCCCGTGTCAGGGCCCTTAAGATCATCAAGAGAATCGGGAATAGCACGCGGGATCCGAAACCAGACACGGTTGCGTCCATAAGGATCCGCTGTTGGTGCGATCCATGCCATGGTTACCTCCTCCCGTTGATACCGGCGCCCATATTATTTCGGGCTGTCACTCATCCCTTTTTTACAGGCGGATTTCTACGGAGGAATGAGCGCTGCCATGTTTCAGTAATCAAATAGTCTACCAATGTTCTATTGCACCCAGTGTCAATCGCATCAATGTGAATAACTGGGAGAAGAAAGACCATAAGCAGGTATGACTCGTCCTGAATGCAATCATCCGTCGCCCAAATACCCTCGTTCACATGTCTACGTCATAATGAGCATCCTGCCCACCTCGACGAGAAGGAAAGCGTTTCGTCTAGACCTGGGTTACGTCTGCGGCGCCGGCTCACTCCTGCGGGTCACGCACATACCGCACGTAGGCGATGAGGATGACGACGCCGACCACCGTGAGGGTGAGGAACGCGTGCTGCGTGCCGACGGCCGTCGCGGCCGCCCGGCCGAGGCTCTTTCCCAGGCTCTTCTGGCTGGAGGCGACGATACCGGAGACCACCGAGGTGCCCATCGCCCCGGCGAACTGCTGCAGCGTGCTCATGATCGCGTTGCCCTGCGCGGAGTTCTCAGGTCCGACGAGCCGCAGCCCGCTCGTCATCACGTTGCCGATGCACATGCCCATCCCGGCCATGTAGAACACGTACACGAACCCGATCCAGAAGTTGGACATCGACCGGCTCATGAGCGTGAACGCGAGCAGCGAGGCCACGCACAACGACATTCCGGCCAGGATCGGCCGTCGCGGCCCGAGCGCGTCGAGCACACGGCCGGACAGCGGCGCGCAGATGGCCCCGGCCACACCCGCGGGCAGCACCACCAGGCCGGCAACGAGGGTGGTGGAGCCGTTGACGATCTGGATGTAGTTGGGCAGCAGGAACGCGAAGCCAAGCGAGACGAGCTGGGTGAGGAAGAAGCCGAGCACGTGCGCGGCGAACGCGGGGTTGCCGAGGAGAGAAAGCTTCAGGACCGGCTGGCTGATGGTCAACGAGCGCCAGATGAGCAGCCCCATGCCCACGAGCCCGACGAGCAGCGCCCCGCCGACCTTGAGGCTGAGGAACGCCGAGGTGCCGAGGTTGCTGAAACCGTAGACGAACCCGGTGAAGAGGGCGATGATACCGATCATGCTGGGGATGTCGAGCCTCTGCCTGCGGATGGCGGACTTCTGACGGATCCCCCATTGGCCCAGGGCGAACGAGATGACGATGAACGGGATGAGGATCCAGAACACCCAGCGCCAGCCGATGCGGTCGGCGACGATCCCGCCGAACGTGGGGCCGATGGCCGGGGCGATGCCAGTGATGAGGTTGCCGATGCCCATCATGAGGCCGATTTTGCCGGCCGGCACCTGCTCAAGGATGATGTTGAACATGAGCGGCAGGGCGATGCCGGTCCCCACCCCCTGCAGGGCGCGTCCGAGCAGGAGCAGCGGGAAGACGGGCGCGAGCGCGTCCACGACGAGCCCCGTGAGGAACACAATGTTGGCCACGGTGAAGAGGGAGCGCGTGGTGAACGAGCTTTTGAGCAGAGCGGACAGGGGCACGATTATGGCCACGACGAGCAGGTACACGGACGTCATCCACTGCACCACGTTGGAGGTGACGGAGAACTGGCGCATGAGCGTGGGGAAGGTGACGTTCATGGACGTCTCGACGATCACCCCGCAGAACGACATGAGCCCGGTCGCCACCACAGCGGCGATGGTGTGCGGGTCGATGCGCTCCGGGTCAGTACTACTCTGCTGACGGTTGTCCGCTGTCTGTTCCGTGTTTCGTGTCACACTGTTGTATTTAATACGAGGGCCAAATATCGACACCCTCAGTTGCGCAGGTGCATCCCGCGGCTGTCGGCGGGACGGCCCGAACGGCGTCCGGCATCGACACCCGCCACGCCGATACCGAGGGCACGGTCGCGCAGGCGCCGCAGCGCACCCCTCGTCTGAAACACCGCCCAGACGATCAGCAGGATGAGCGCGAGGCAGTAGGCCACGAAGAACCACGGAAACTTGGGCAGGTTGAGCTTCTTGGCCGCGTTCTTCGGGGTAGGCCACACTCTCTGCCCCGTCACGAGGATGCGCTGGGTGTTGATGCCCAGCGGCGTGCAGGTGATGAGCGTGGCGAGGTCCTTGCCTTTGACGGCTTTTATGGCGGCGGCGTCCTTTGGATCGATCACGCGCGTGCTGATCACGCGGTACATGAGCGTCTTGCCGAACACCTGGAGGGTGAACGTGTCGCCTTTCTTGACCTCGTTGAGCCGGGTGAACAGCTCGGCGGAGGCGAGGCCGCGGTGCGCGGTGATGACCGTCCGGGTGGATTTGCCGCCGATGGGCAGCGAGGTGCCCTCGAGATGCCCGGCGCCTTTGAGCAGTGTGGCGTCGGAGGTGCCGTGGTAGATGGGAAGGTCCACGTCGATCTTGGGGATCTGGATCTTGCCGATGAGACCGTCCTCGTCGGCGGAGAGGATCTGGTCGTAGGTCCACGACCGTCCGCCGCTCTGGATGGTACCGCCTGTGGCGGTGAGGGTGCCGGAGCCGGAGGGGATGCGGTGGTTCGGCAGCAGCTGGGCACCGGAGATGAGCGCGCCGTTGTACACTTTGGCGGCGGCGAGCTGCTCCTTCTCGTCCGGGGTCACCTCGTCCTTGGCGATGGCGGTCGAATAGTTGTTGAGCGTGCGCTCGTAGTTGTACTGGCTCAGCCATTGCGCGGCGCTCGGATAGACGAGCATGGTGAGCCCGGCGATGACGAGGACCACGATGAGGTAGGGCAGCCAGAGCGCGGAGATGACCTTTCCGGCTCCGAGCCTGACGTGGGGCGTGTCATGCGGCCGGTCATCCATGTGTGACCGTCCTGTTGTCGTGTCTGCCATGCCCGCCCCCTGGCCGAGGGGACGCGGCCTGTGCGCGGGCCCCTCGAAAACTCTCAAAAACGATGATAACCACACATAATCAAAAAGCAGGGCGGGAAGGATGACCCTCTCGCCCTGCCTCAGAATGGAAAGGAGAAAGTTCAGTTATTGTTCACTTCTCAAAATGTCGTACGGGGCGCCGGGCCGGAAGGAGCATCCGACTGGCCCGGCCATCCCGCAGACCGTCTGTCAATCAGTGTTGGCAGTCATCAGCGGTTGGCGCGCTGACGACGCTGGTTGACGACGAAGAGGGCGGCGGCCGCGGCGAGCACCGCGACGGAGCCGAGGATGAGGATCAGACGGCCAGCGGCACCGGTGAGAGGCAGGTTCGGACCATGCTCCTTGGTGTTGGCGACATCAGCGATCGTGTTGATCTTCTCCGGGTTGTCGGCATTGCGGCCGGCGTGCAGGGTGACACTGCGGGTCTCACTGGCAGCCGGAAGCACGAAGCCAGCCGGCGCCTTGGTCTCACGAAGGCAGAACTCACCAGTGATGGCGTTGAGCTGGGCCTCAGTAGTTTGATCCTTGGCGGCCTTGCCGATGAGAATGCCCTTGAACACAACCTTGCCGTCAACAGACACAACATTGCCGAGGAAGTCCTTCTCGCCGGAGGTGGCGGTCAGGGTCTCGACGTTGTCGGGGATGTTCTCGACGAGGCAGCTGCCGTTGGTCTGGCTCTTGCGCCACAGCGTGAACTCAGCGCCATTCAGGGCCTTGGCCGTGGTCTGGTCGTCGACCTTCTGGAAGGCGAAGTCGCCGTAGCACGGCTGGTCCTCAGAAGGAACCGGGGTGCCAGGGGTATCGGAGTGATACGGATCATAGTTGTTGATGATCGGGTACACCGCGTTCGGCACGGTCGAGCTTGCCAGGTCCTTGGAGACCGTGGTGTTCAGGGTGAAGCGAATCTTCGAGTATTGGCTCAGATCCGTCTTCAGAGACTTGCCATCAGCACTCTTGATGAAGGAGACCTCGACGTAGTTGACACCGTTCTTTGTAGACTCCGTCACGGTGTAATCGGTATCCTTGGTGAAGGTCTTGACGACATTGTTGCCGGTGCTGTCCACGGCCGCGACGGTCACATTATTGTAGCTGACATGCTCGTCGAGCCGGTCGACGATGCCGAATGCGGTGACCTTGTGATCTGCATCAACGGAGACATCCTGGTCGATGTTCCACTTGACCTGGTCGCCGACCTTGAGGGCCTTGTTGACGCTATCCTCGTCAACGTGCTTCACCGTGGTGCCGAAGCCGTTCTTCGGGTAGACGTAGACGTTGTAGTTCCAGCCCTTCTTGGCATTCGGATACGGCATGGAGACGAAGAACGGCTCGGCCTTCGAGGTGATGTTACCGGCATTGCCCGAGTAACCACCCTCCTCGACGTAGTACAGGCCGACCGGCAGATCAGTCCACGAGATCTGACCGTTGGCATCGGTCACACCGGTCTTGAAGGCAGTAGTCTTTTTGATCGTGCCGACCACCGTGGTCGTAGTGCCGTTCTTGTACAGGACCTGGTCACCGCTGTACGTAAGATCAGCGAGATGATCCCAGTTTGCCTATTTCGTCATGTCGACGTCCGTCTTGTACAGGTTGAACGTGACACCCGGGAGCTTGTCACCGTCGACGGTCTGCTGGGTGCCGTCGCCACGGGTGGTGCCGTTGGTCGAGTTCTGCTTGTGCTTCTCGATGGTGAGGGTACCAGTCTTGGTGGTATCGATGTTGCCGAGATCGGCGGCGGTCGCCGCCGGGGCTGCCATTCCCAGACCGATCGTGGTTGCGGCCACAGCGGCCACACCGGCGATGATCTTCTTGATGCTGTTGTTCTTGCATCATATTTCCTTTCTCTTCCTCTGAAAGAGATCTATGAATCATTCGGAACTTGTTGACGCGGAGGGGCTCACCCTCCAGGAATAAGGGATCACTTCACTCGCGCGCCGCCTTTCCTCTTGATCCAAAGTGCTGTTGCCAACAGGAGCGCCAGGCCGATGAGGCCCGCTGCCGCCCATTGGAAGATTTGTTGTGAGAGCCCGCCTGCCATCGGTAGTGCCGGGCCGTTGACCATGTCATCGCCGATCTCCACCGCCTTGGGGGTGAGATGCGACGCGTCAATGGTGAAGTCTTTGTGGCCGGTGTTCGTCTTGTACCCGGTCGGGGCGGTCGCCTCGGTGAGCCTGATGGTCTTGTTCCACAGGCTGCCGGGGATCGTCACGCTGAACAGGCCGGTACGCGAATCCGTGTCGTAGAGCGTCGAGGAACCCTCCGCCAGTGAGGCGCAGGTGCCGGCTCCGGAGACGCAATCCGCGATCGTGTACGTCTGTTCCGCAGACGAGCCGCGGTAGACGGTCAGCTTCCACACGGAACCGCCGAGGCCGGTCTTCGGGAGATTGCTTGCGTCAACCTCGCCCCAGTCACCTGTGGTCAGCGACAGGGTCGAGTACTTGCCCCAGGCGATGGTGCCGCTCTTGCGGGGATCCTCGAACGTGTTGCTGCCCGGGTTGAGACCCTTGTAGGGGCCGCCGAGAGTCGTCGGCCCGACGTAGAAGGTGTAAGACTCGCCCGATGAAAGCTCGTAGCCTTCAGGGGCCTTCGTCTCCGTCACCGTGTACGTGCCCCAGGTCAGACCTGAGAGCTTGAAGGAGCCTTCGGACGTATCCTCATCGCGCAGGTTGCCAGAGGTGACCGTGCAGTCCGAGGGAACGCAGTCCGTAACCGTCTTCGTGTACCCGCTGCCGGTCGCACCCGTGACAGTCGCGTCAGGCGTGTACGTGACTTGCCACTCGGAGCCGCCGAGCTTGGTACCCGTGTCAGAGGCATCGACCTTCGTCCAGGAGATGGAGCCGGTCTTGCGTGTGTTGGACACGTTTGACCCGGTCGTGACGGTTTCCACAGTCGAAGGCTGAATAACGACTGACTTGGGCGTACTGTCCAGCTCGTAGGCCGAGCTGTCCGATGTGGCTGTCTCCACGAGGCAGAATGACTTTGCAGTCTGGCTGCTCGTCGAGTCCGCCATGCCAAGCGGCACGTTGCTGAACTTGACGCTGCCGTCGCTTTCTGACGTCGCCTGCTCAGAACCCGTCGGATTCCCATCGGAATCGAGCGAGATCTTGCTGGAGTCCGTCGTCGTCGGGGCTGTCTGGCTTGCGCAGTCCGTATTGCTGGTGTTGGGCCAGAGGGTGAACTTCGCACCTTCCAGAGCTTTGCCGGAAGTGGCGTCCACCTTCGTGAACTGGTAGCTGCCGGAGTATGGCTTCTTTGTTCCGACGGAACCGCCTTTGGCGATATCTGATACCTCGAAATTATGAATATAATATCTGGACCAATCATGCGATTTGTCAGATTGCGTGTAGGTGCTGCCCCCACCCCAGAGCTCATACCCTTTTGCAAGGGTCCAAACCCGATCTGCGGAGGTTCCCCATGAAGGAGTCTTCTGAGTATGTGGCGCTGACTGCGGCAGAATCATCATTGTCGCCAGATTCGCAGTCGACATATTCATTGAATACAGCCCGGCATCACTAGTGCCTTTATCACCACTCCCTCCCGAGGCACCGTACATAGATACGATCATGCTCGACGTATCGTTGCCTGAATATCCAATACCGTCGATTCCATGACGTGTACTATCTGTTGGCGGCACATTTCCATAGTCATAAGCAGGATCAGCATGCAACGTTAGGGTGCCAGTGATCGAAGTATTCGAATCCAGTTCCGATTCCGATATCTGCGTAATACCTACAGAAGGGTAACCGCTGGATGCACCACCTTTATATTTGCTGAGAACAATTGTTAGGTTTCCATCATCATCGAATTCGATATCACCGCGTAGTGTTGAGCTTCCTGTCCATTTCTGTGTCACAGGAATTTGAATAGTTATAGTTTTTGTAGAATCGACTTGACCGTTCGAAGAGAAACTACGAATCTCCAGACTGAGCGTAGTAGTGTTCGAAGTGACAAGATTCGCCACGTAATAATAATGATTCAACGGATTTACGGCACCACCAAAGACGTTAGGATAACTCTGTCCTGTTTGATTTTTGAGACTGATGAAGCCACCGACACGCTCCCATGAGGACAGGGCCGTCGTATCTGACAGATTTGTGAGATTACGGATATCCGGATTCGGTGTTTTCTGATTACGGTACTTCGGATCCAGACGGAAGACTTGCATACCCTTACCGACAGTAGAAGTATCAATTTCTGCCGCAGCCCACAATGTACCGTCTGATGTGTCGGCTCCGAGTGCGTTATATTTGCCGGTCACATTTTTTGCCGAACCAATAGTTGCGGCAATCGCACGTCTCTTCGCCGTCGTGTACCGGACAGCGACCTGCGCAGGCAGATACGGCATAGGGATCAGACATTTCGCAGATGTCGCATTGGCGAGCGTGTCATCATCCTTGCCGGTCACATCACTGTCGCTGTTAGTGATCGCCTTGCTCTGATCACTCGGAAGAAAAGCCCTATAGACCTCACCAGTCGTTGTCAGGACATAAACGCTGTTGTGACCGCAGTAGTTCGGGATATTCACGCCATCGGATGTGAAGCTTCCCGATTCGGTGTCATCCGCGGCCGCTGCATGCTGCTGCGGCACGAGCACGGACGCAAGGAGCATCGCAACGGTGCAGACACACGTTGCCACGAGACCCGTGACCTTCGTGATCGTCTCCCTCATAACTGCTCTCCCTGCACATCGATTGTTTATCGCTGTCAATAATTATTGACATCCACAGATTTTTACGGTCAACCCGACGCCACATGATCGGGCGTTTTTGTTTCATTTTCGGTTTTGAAACCCCGTCTTCTGGGCGTCCATCGCTTCAATATTTCCCGATTATGACGCCCCCCCCCCGGCTCATATTGTTATTTCTGGGCTATGTTCTTACAATATATAGCAATAGACGGTGGTTCTGGTTCACAGGCGACATTCAGCCGGCTCCCAGAATCGCCGCGACAACCTTGGCTTGCAATAATTCATGACTACCAGATGCCCGACCGCATCCCCGGCGCCATGGACCGATCAAAGAACAAAGGGGCGGATGATGAGTATTCGCGCCGCCGTGGTGGAGGATGACCCGGCGTTCTGTCGCACCGAGGCGGACCTGATCCGCTCCTGCGGGCAGGCCGTCGGCCAGACACTCGAGGTGGACACCTTCTGCTCCTCCATCGTGTTCCTGCAGAAATACACCGCCCAGTACGACATTGTGGTGGCCGACGCGGTGTTGCGCGGCTGCAACGGCATCGAGACGGCGCGGCGCGTCCGGCTCCTCGACCCGGGCTGCCTCATCCTCTTCGTCGCCTCCACACCAAAGTGCACCCTGAGCGGCTACCAGGTGAACGCGTTCGCCTATCTGCTCAAACCACTCTCCGAGGCGGCCTTCCGCAACGAGTTCGGCCGGGCGCTCCGGCTCGTGCGCCGCAACGAGGGGCCCACCATCGTGCTGCAGGAGGGCGCCTCCTATTACAAGGTGCCGCTGCACGCCATCTCCTACATCGAGTCACAGCGCCACCGCATCACCGTCCACAGCGACGAGACGGACATCACGGTGACCACCACCCTCTCCTCACTGCAGGCCGGCTCGAACCCTCCGGCTTCCACCGCATCAACTCCTATTACCTTGTCAACATGGACAGGGTCCGCGCCATCGACGGCAAGACGTACGTCCTCGACACGGGCGCCGAGCTGGCCATCAGCCGGGCCCGCAAGAAAGGCTTCGTGGAGGCATTCACCCATCGGGAGAGCCTGACTCCCCGGCTGACGATGCTCAAAGACATCTCCGAGGGACTGCAGAGCCTGGGCGAGGCGAACAGACAGACGATGGCGGCCACAGCCTGACTCCCCTGATAGACAGGCTTTGGGTGGCCGTCCGACGGTCCAAGTGACAGATCCAACTTCCCTGCTGGTAACTTCGACGGGTAACTTTGACGGGCATCCGCCGCGCGTAGGCTGGGAACCATGCGTCTGATCCACATCGAATCCCTGGACGAGCCGGGCCTGGAGGCCTACACGCGCCTGACCGAGCCGCAGCTGCGCAACCGGCTGGAACCGGAGAAAGGTCTGTTCATCGCCGAGCAGCCCAAGGTGATCGACCTCGCCCTCGACGCGCACGTCAAGCCCCTCTCCTTCTTGTTGGAAGAGAAATGGCTCGGGTCGATGGAGTCGGAGTTTTCTTTGGTCGACAGGCTCTGGGGGCCTGATATCCCTGTTTATTGCGGCCCTTCCGAGCTTCTGGAAAAGCTCACCGGCTTCCGCCTGACGCGCGGTGCGCTGGCGGCGATGCACCGCTGGCCCCTGCCCTCCGTGGAATCGGTCTGCCAGGACGCCCGGCGCGTGGCCGTGCTGGAAAACATCGTCAACCACGAGAACGTGGGGGCCATCATGCGCTCGGCCGCCGCCCTCGACGTGGACGCCGTGCTCGTCACGCCCTCCTGCGCCGACCCCCTGTACCGCCGCTCGGTGCGCGTCTCCATGGGGACGTGCTTCCAGATCCCGTGGACCCGCATCGGCGGCGACGACCGCCACAACTGGCCGCACCCCGGCCTCGACCAGCTCCACGACCTCGGCTTCACCACCGCCGCCATGGCGCTCGATGACGATTCGATCAGCCTTGACGAGCTCTCCCGGCGAACGCACCTGCCGGCAGGCGATGCGGGAAGGATCGACAAACTCGCCCTCATCTTCGGCACGGAAGGAACAGGACTTCTCCACCGGACCATCGCCGACGCCGACCTCACCGTGAAAATTCCTATGAGCCACGACGTCGACTCGCTCAACGTGGCCGCCTCCTCCGCCGTCGCGTTCTGGGCCACCCGGCCGGAAACTGAGACGCTATCTTCCTCACTGCTCAAGCAGGTTGAGGATTACCGTGCCGGAAGGCTGAGCACTCGCAGTCTTGACGAGGTAAGGAAGGATCTCGGTCTGGGTGGCGGTCGCTGAACCACTCCCTATCTCATGGACGACATAAACGTCGTCTTGCACACGTTCCCACGCGTATCCATCAGCTCACGGTAGGAATCCTGCACGTAGGCGAACTCATAGATGAGGTCACCTACATCATGGAAAGCAAGGTCGTTTCCTACGCGCTCACTCCTGTGTGTCGAACTGGCTGTTGTTGATCTTGGCATACCGGCCGTTCCTGGCGAGCAGCTCCTCGTGGGTGCCCTGCTCGAGCACGTCGCCGTGCTCCATGTACAAAAAGATGTCGGCGTTGCGGATGGTGGAGAGACGGTGGGCGATCACAAAACTCGTGCGGCCCTTGGAGAGCGTGTCCATCGCCTTCTGCACCTGCTGCTCGGTGCGGGTGTCCACGTTGGAGGTGGCCTCGTCGAGGATGAGCAGCGGCGCGTCCTTTGATAGATAATACAGATCGACCGGACAATATCTCACAGTAAAAGGTTTCTCGTCACAAAAAAGAAACCCGGACCGGGAATCTGTGTCGATCCCTGATCCGGGCTGGAATGACAGGTCTCAGGCTCTCAGCCGACCATGCGGCCGAAAGCCATCGACCTTATCGGGCGTGCCTCACTTGGCAGAGGAGACCATGTCGGCAGGCTTTGCGCCTGCCTGATTATCAGACTGCTTGTCGGCGTTCTTCTTGTTCTCAAGCTCGGAGACCTGCTCCTGATGCTCCACACGGCCGGCGAGATCGCCCACACCGGCACCGGAGGCATCGGCCACAGGGGCCTCGGCCTTCTCCGGCAGCACGGTGCCGCACAGGCGGCCGAGCCAGTAGAGGCCGTGATAGAGGACGAGGCAGAGCACCGAGCCGATGGCGATGCCGTTGAAGGTGACGCCCTGGACGGTGAAGCTGAAGTCGGCGATGCCCACGATCATCGTCACGGCGGCGACGGCGAGGTTGACGTTCTTGGAGAAGTCGACCTTGTTCTCCACCCAGATGCGCACGCCGAGCATGCCGATCATGCCGTAGAGCAGGGTGGTCACGCCGCCGAGCACACCGGAGGGGATGGTGTTGATGATGGCGCCGAACTTCGGGCAGAGCGAGAGGATGAGGGCGAACGCCGCGGCGAACCAGTAAGCGGCCGTGGAGTAGACCTTCGTGGCGGCCATGACGCCGATGTTCTCGGCGTACGTGGTGGTGCCGGAGCCGCCGCCCAGGCCTGCGAGCGTGGTGCCCAGGCCGTCGGCGAAGAGCGAGGTGCCGATCTGGTCGTCATAGTTCTTGCCGGTCATGAGGGCGACGGACTTGACGTGGCCCACGTTCTCGGCGATGAGCACGAGCACGACCGGGATGAACATGGCGAGCACCGACCAGTCGGCCTGCGGCAGATGGAACTTCGGCCAGCCGATCCACGCGGCCTTCTCGACGGCGCTGAAATCGACCTGATGGTTGGCAACGGCGAAGATGTAGCCGACGATCACGCCCAGCAGGATGTTGAGTCGGCCGATGAGACCGCGGAAGAGCACGGAGATGAGCAGGACCGCCGCCAGGGTGACGGCCGCGGTGGCCGCGGAGCTGGCCGTGGCGCCCTTCGGGGTCTTGGCGTTCCAGTTGTTCCACACGCTCGGCGCGAGGTTGAAGCCGATGATGGAGACGATGCCGCCGGTCACCACAGGCGGCATGATGATGTCGATCCACTTCGAGCCGACGAAGTGGACGATGATGCCGACGATCGCGAGCGTGATGCCGGTGCACATGATGCCGAAGCTGGCGACCGCGAGGCCCTTGTGGGCGCTGGCGACCGCGGCGATCGGCGCGATGAAGCCGAAGGAGCTGCCCAGGTAGCTGGGGAGCTTGTTCTTGTTGATGAGCAGGAAGAGCGCCGTCGACATGGCCGTGAAGAACAGCGTGGTCGAGGGGTCGAATCCTGTGAGGATCGGGACGAGGAAGGTCGCTCCGAACATGGCGATGACGTGCTGGGCACCGATGCCCGCCGTCCTGCCCCATGTAAGGCGCTCGTCCGGATTGACGACCTCGCCGGGTCCGAGATGCTTGCCGTCACCATGGAGCTTCCAGGTGAAGATATTGTTATGGGTTTTGTTATCTGCCATACTGACCACCCTTTTGCGTCCCACCGGGTCCGCTGCTAGTTGGGTACTGTCTTCTTGACCTTCTCACACTCGGCAGGATATTTTCAGATCCTGCACAGTGCTGTTAGGCAGTATGGTCGCGGGGCATGACATCGCCGCCATCCCGGTCGGGTCGGACGGTTGTGTATATTTCCTCGTCAAATATGGTGAGCAGGCAAGGTGGTGGAACCTCTGTGATGGGGCACTATGGCAAACCGGATTCTTGCCCTGTGCAGCAGGTGATGTGGTGGTGACGCTGAATCAGAAGTCATAGCCGATGGTGTTGAGCATCTGCCGGCCCTCGGGTGTGATCATCGAGAGGTCCCACACCGGGTCCCACACCCAGTCCACGCGGAAATACTCCACGACGGGCGCGAGCGCGATGGCGGCCCCGTCCTCAAGCAGATCAGTGAGCGGGCAGGCGGGCGTGGTGAGCGTCATCGTCAGGATTGCCCGTCCCTTCTCATCGATCTCCACACCGTAGAGCAGACCGAGGTCGACCACGTCGATACCCAGCTCCGGGTCGATGACGTTGGTCATCGCGTCGATCACCTTCTGAGCGGTCTGCCGGCCCTTCTCATCGGCGGCTTTGATGGTGATCCCGTGCGGTTTGGCCTCCCCCGCCTCGCGGCTGGCCTCGACGCTCGGGGCGGCGGATCCGGGCGCGAACGGGTCGAATTGCGGTGTCGCAGCCTGTTCATTCTTGTCTGTCATGATCCTCATTATCCGTCATCATTTTTCTGCTTTTGCCCAGGCAGTCGCGGACGGCCTCCCAGCCGAGCAACGCGCATTTGATGCGCATCGGGAAGCGGGACGTGCCCTGGAAGGCGAGCGCATCGCCCAGATCCTCCTGTTTGCGGGGATCATCGACGCCCCTGCCCCGCGAGTCCATCAGCTCATGGAACTCGTCGTACAGCATGCCGAACCGGTCGACCGGCAGGTTTTCGACCATGTCGTGCAGGACGGACAGGCTCGCCTGGCAGATCGCGCACCCGTGGCCGGTCCAGCACATGTCCGTGATGATCGGACCAGTTTCTCCATGCGCATCAGGACTTTGAGCATCAATTGCGAATGCTAAATCAGACGGGGAACTCAGTGTGCCACCGGAACGAGAACTCACCGTGGTATCGGATTGAGAAGCCAGACGGGCGGTGCCAGGATGATCTCCCACGCGGATTTGGACGGTGACGTCGTCGCCGCATGTCGGGTTGAACTGGTGAGAGCTGACCAAGCAGGAAGCATGATCTGCGCTTTCTCGTGAGGAGACGAGAGTGTCGTTGGCTGCAGAAAAGGAATCTTCCGGCATCTTCCCATGGGGATCTCGGGCCTGCTCGAGGATGAACTCCTGGTACATCTGATCCATCGCCGAACCTTGATCGTCCTGGCCTAAGCCGATGCCGAATAGGTCGTCATCCGAAAATCCGGAACCGAAATCACCGGCTGTAAATGATCCCGGAGTATCCATGAAATCGTTCATCATCAGTTCCTCGTCCCCAGAAAATACGGGCGGATGCCGCGCACTGCCTCGACGAACCTGCGTGCGTCCTCCACGCTCGTGTAGATGCCTGCCGAGGCACGGCTGCTCGTCTCGACGCCGAAACGGCGGTGGATCGGCTGGGCGCAGTGATGCCCGGTGCGAACGGCGATACCGAGCGTATCAAGATATTGGCCCACGTCGTGCGGATGCACGCCTTCCACTTCGAAACTCACCGTGGCCACACGCTGCTCGCTCGAGAGCGGCCCAAGGATACGAATGCCAGGAATATCGGCGATTGTGAGCAGTTCCGCCGTGATCTCCCGTTCGTGCGTCTCGACCTTCTCCAGACCGATCCCGCCCAGCCACTGCGCGGCCACACCGTTCGCCACGGCCTGGGCGGCGGGCTGGGTGCCCGCCTCGAAGCGCAGCGGCGGTCTCTCGTACACCGCGGGCCGGTCGAGGTAGGCGAGGTCGACCATCTCCCCGCCGAAGAAGGCGGGCGGCAGAGCCTCCAACAGCTCGCGACGCCCGTAGAGGTAGCCGACGCCTGTGGGCCCATACATCTTGTGACCTGACCACACGGCGAAGTCGCAGCCGAGCTTCTTCACATCGATCGGCAGGTGCGGCACGGCCTGGCACATGTCGAGCACAACGAACGCGCCCACCTCGTGCGCGCGCTCGATGATGGGCTTCACCTCGGTGATGGCCCCAGTGACATTGCTCACGAGCGTGACAGCGACGATCCGCGTCTTCTTTGTGATGACGGTGTCGGCCGTATCGGAGCGGATCCGCCCCTCGTCATCCGTGCCGAACCAGCGCAGTTTTGCTCCTGTACGGAGGGCAAGCTCGCGCAGCGGCAGAAGGACGGAATGGTGCTCGGCTTGCGAGACGACGATCTCATCGCCCGGGTGGAGCGCGAAACGGCGGGAATAGCGGGAGTCAGAATCATCGGTGTCGGCATCGGCCTGACGGGCCCCTGAACGGCTTGCGGAGAGCGGGTCGTAGCCCGGTAGCGACGCGTACCCGATCGCCGTGGCGAGCATGTTGAGCGCCGCCGTGCAGCCGGGGGTGACGACGATCTCCTCGTGTCCCTCGCGCCAATCGGCGCCCACGAGCCGTGCCACGCGGGCGCGTGCCTGTTCGTAGGCCATGGTCGCGCGGGCGGCGAGCGTGTGCGTACCGCGATGGACGCCCGCGTTGAGCGTTTCGTAGAACCGCTTCTCTGCCTCGATCACACAGCCCGGCTTCTGCGCGGTGGCCGCCGTGTCAAGGTAATCGAGCGGATGGCCGTTGACAGTCTGATCGAGAATCGGGAACTGGGAGCGGATCGAATCGATACTCATGCGAGCGCCGATTCGGTCTTGCCCTGGGGCAGATAGCGGTCGTAGCCGGTCTGCTCCAGTTCGTCGGCCAGCTCAGGTCCGTCTGTGCGCACGAAGCGACCGTTGGCGAACACGTGCACGAAGTCGGGTTTGACATAGCGCAGGATGCGCGTGTAGTGCGTGATGAGAAGGGCGCCGAAATGGTCAGCGTTCTCAGCACGGTTGATCCCTTCGGCCACGATGCGCAGCGCGTCGATGTCGAGGCCGGAGTCAATCTCGTCGAACAGGGCGAATTTGGGTTTGAGCAGCTCGAGCTGGAGGATCTCGGAGCGCTTCTTCTCGCCGCCCGAGAAGCCCTCGTTCACCGACCGGTTGGCAAAGCGCGGGTCCATCCGCAGCCGCTCCATCGCCTCACTCAGCTCCCCCACCCACTTGCGCAGACTCGGCGCCGAGCCCTGCACCTCGGTGACAGCGGTACGCAGAAAGTTCGTCATAGAGACACCGGGCACCTCGACGGGCGCCTGCATGGACAAGAACAGGCCCAGACGCGCGCGCTCATAGGGCTTGAGGGCGAGGATGTCCGTGCCGTCGAGGAGCACCTGGCCGGATTCGACCTCGTACTTGGGGTGGCCGGTGAGGGTGTAGGCGAGCGTGGATTTGCCTGAGCCGTTGGGGCCCATGATGGCATGGATCTCACCGGTGCGGACGGTCAGATCGACGCCTTTGAGGATCTGCTTGCGGCCCTGCTTCGTCTCGACCCCGGCACGCAGGTCCCGGATCTCGAGGGTGTGCGTCTCGCGCACGTTGTGCGTCGTCGCCGGCCTCTGACTGGCGTTCTTCGCGGGCACATCTCCTGTCGGTGCCGCCGGGCGGAAACCGTTCTTTTGCGACGAATCCGTCGGATCCGCCATGTCTGTCTTGTCTGTCTTGTCTGTCTTGTCTGTCTTGTCTGTCTTGTCTGTCTTGTCTGTCTTGTCTGTCTTGTCTGTCTTGTCTGTCTTGCCTGTCTTGTCTGTCTTGCCTGTCTTGCCTGTCTTGTCTGTCTTGCCTGTCTTGCCTGTCCCTGTCATATCAGACGTCTCCCGTTCGATCTTCCCCATATCAGTGTTCTTCGAGAATTTCGGCGATATCCTTCGATTCGCCGCGTGCCAAACGCCGGTCGATCGAATCCATCAGATGCTTTTCCACGCTTTCCACGCCGATCTGGCCGATGAGATCGGCGAAGAATCCTCGCACGACGAGCTTTCGTGCCTCCTCGACGCCGATGCCGCGCGACTCGAGGTAGAAGAGCTGCTCGTCGTCGAACCGACCGACCGACGAAGCATGTCCGGCGCCCACGATGTCACCGTTCTCGATCTCCAGCTGCGGCTCGGAGTTGGCGATGGCGCCGGGGCTGAGCACGAGGTTGCGGTTGAGCTCGTACGAGTCGGTCTTCGGCGCGGTGGGCAGGATGAGTGCGTTGCCCACCCACGCCGAGCGTGCGCCCGTACCGTCGAGGGCACCTTTGTAGATGACGCGCGAGCGGCAGGAGGGATGGTTGTGGACCACCATGGTGCGGTGCTCCATGTAGCTGCCCGGGTCGGCGAAATAGATACCGAGCATGTTGAGGAAGCCGTCCGTGCCCCTGAACTGCGGGTCCATGCGCAGGCGCACCACAGAGCCGGAGAGGCTGATCACATTGTGCTGCAGCTCGGCGCCGGCTCCCACCTCGATGCGCTGGGAGCCCAGGTGCCGGCTGCCCGCGTCCCACTCCTGGATGCTGGAGAGGTTGACGTGGGAGCGTGCGCCGGTGCGGATCTCCACGCCCTCAGCGAGGTCGGCCCGACCGGTGTGGTCGAGCACGATGTCGGCCCGGGCGTCGTCGGCCACGGTGATGACGAGGTGGACCGCGTCGAGCGCGGCGCCCTGCCCGTGTGCGTTCTGCCCGCGTGCGTTCAGCCCGGTTGTGTCACCGTGCGTCACGCTGCCCTGCCCGTGCAGGCGGACGATGAGCGGCCGGTCGCAGGAACGATCGACCCGCAGCCAGAACATGCGGCCGGACCGGACGGACGCCTGCCATTGCACGGCCGACACCTTGTCCGTCGGCTTGCCGACGCTGCCGGCCGGGCCGTGGCCGGGATCGATCGGGCCGAATTCCACCGGATGCGCGCCCGACAGCGCGGGCACCGGCGTGCCGTCGCCGAACATCGCCGCGACGGATGTCGTTCCCGACGCCTCGAACGGCCGGAAGAAATCGCGCAGGTCGTCGATCGGCGCATACCGCCACTCGTCGGAGCGGTGGTCCGGCTCGGGAAAATCGTCCGGGTCGAACGAGCGGACGGACCGGTCGGCGCTGGAGGGCATGAGCGCCGGCAGCTTGTACGGGTCGGCGGGGTCATACTCCGGCATGCGCGCACGGACGGCCGCCTCCTCATCAATCTTCATATCGGCCATCAGCCCACCGATCCTTCCATCTGCAGCTCCACGAGCCGGTTCAGCTCCAGCGCGTATTCCATCGGCAGCTGGCGGGAGATCGGCTCGACGAAACCGCGCACGATCATCCCCATCGCCTCCTTCTCCTCGATGCCCCGCTGCTCGAGGTAGAAGAGCTGGTCCTGCGAGACCTTGGAGACGGTGGCCTCATGGGACATGGTGACGTCCTCCTCGCGCACGTCCACATGCGGGTAGGTGTCGGAGCGGGAGAACTCGTCCACGAGCAGCGCGTCGCACACCACCGAGGAATGCGAGCCGTACGAGCCCTTCGGGATGGACACGAGCCCCCGGTAGGCCGAACGCCCTCCGCCGCGGGAGATGGATTTGGCGACGATGGTCGAGCTCGTGTGCGGGGCGAGGTGGATCATTTTGGCGCCCGTGTCCTGGTACTGGCCGGCGCTGGCGAGGCTGAGCGACATGGTCATCGCCTTGGCATACGGGCCGGCGAGCACGCACGCCGGGTATTTCATGGACGCCTTGGAACCGATGTTGCCGTCCACCCATTCCATGGTCCCGTGGTCTTTGACGAGCGAGCGCTGGGTGACGAGGTTGTAGACGTTGTTCGACCAGTTCTGCACGGTGGTGTAGCGCACGCGGGCGTTCTTCTCGACGATGATCTCGACCACGGCGGCGTGCAGCGAGTCGGTGGAGTAGATGGGCGCGGTGCAGCCCTCCACGTAATGCACGTACGAGCCCTCGTCGGCGATGATGAGTGTGCGCTCGAACTGGCCCATGTTGGGCGTGTTGATGCGGAAGTACGCCTGCAGCGGGATGGTGACGTGCACGCCCTTGGGGACGTAGACGAACGAGCCGCCCGACCACGCGGCGGTGTTGAGCGCGGCGAACTTGTTGTCGTCGTAGGGCACCACGGTGTTGAAATACTTGCGCACGAGGTCCGGATATTTCTGCACGGCGGTATCGGTGTCGCAGAAGATGACACCCTGCGCGGCGAGTTCTTTCCGGATGGAATTGTAGATGACCTCGGACTCGTACTGCGCGGCAACGCCGGCGACGAGCCGTTTGCGCTCGGCCTCGGGGATGCCAAGGCGGTCGTAGGTGTCAAGGATGTCGGGCGGCAGGTCCTCCCAGCGCCGCGCCTCGTGGTCGAGCGGTTTGACGTAGTACTTGAAGTCCTGCGGGTCGAAGCCGGTCAGGTCCACGCCCCACGTGGGCATGGGCTTGTCCATGAAGGCCTTGTAGCCCTTGAGACGCAGGTCGAGCATCCACTCCGGCTCGTGTTTGTCGGCGGAGATGGCGCGGACCACGGACTCGTCGATGCCCTTCTTAGCCCGGGCCCCGGCAGCGTCGGCGTCGTGCCAGCCGTATTTGTAGGTGCCGAACTGGGAGAGGATCTTGTCGTCCTGCTCCACTTTCTGCTCGTTGACGCGGGTGCGGTCGAACACGTACTGGCCCATCTCCACATCGCGTGACTCGCGTGAGGGGCCCGGGGCCGGCGCGGTGTCCGACGCCCGCCGGAACCCGTCATGCTCCTGCTGGGTTTGATCTGCCATTGACTGCCGTGCCATCCTTCCCGTCATTCCTCGTCCCACATTCCTCATCCGACCCGCCGAGCCGACTGCTTCATGCGGCCAGAAAGCTATATCTGGCTATCGTCGAGCATGGAATATCACAGATATGTCATCTTAGTGGAGCGTCCCCCGCTCGTTGTCTGATTTTCACCCTGCACGAGCCTGGCATTCGGGAGGATCCCCATGACCACACGCGACACGCCGACGGAGCGATCACCGCAGACACAAAAATGCCCGGCAGAGGGTGATCACTCGGTCACCATCCGCCGGGCATCGTTGTGCCAAAAACCACTCGTGCTGCCAGGAATGCCTGCATCAAAAACCGGCCATCCCCGGCAGCACAGAATCAGGATCTCAGTATGAGGGCCTCAGTCCTGCGCCTTGCCGCCGTTCTGATGCTCCACCGCGGCCTTGATGAAGCCCTGGAAGAGCGGGTGCGGGGCGTACGGGCGGGACTTGAACTCCGGGTGCGCCTGCGTGCCCACATAGAACGGGTGGTCCTTCGGGTCGATCTCGACGAACTCGGTGAGATGGCCGTCCGGCGAGGTGCCCGCGATATGCAGGCCGGCCTGGTCGAGGCGGTCCATGTACGCGGCGTTGACCTCGTAACGGTGGCGATGGCGCTCCGACACATTGGTGGTGCCGTACAGCTTCTCGGTGAGCGTGCCCTCCTTGAGCACGGCCTGGTAGGCGCCCAGCCTCATCGTGTGGCCCATGTCGGAATCCTTGAGGATCTGCTTCTGCTCCTCCATCGTGGCGATGACCGGGTTGGTGGCGTCCGGCTCGAACTCGGTGGAGTTGGCGTCCTCGAGGTGCAGCACGTCGCGGGCGTACTCGATGACCATGCACTGCAGGCCGAGGCACAGGCCCAGCGCCGGGACCTTGCGCTCACGCGCCCAGCGCAGGGCGGTGCACATGCCGTCCACGCCGCGCACGCCGAAACCGCCGGGGATGATGATGCCGTCGCAGTCGGAGAGCTGCTTGTCGGCTGCCTCGAGCGAGGTGATGGTGTCGGAGGCGACCCACTTGATGTCCACCTTCGCCCAATTGCCGAAGCCGCCGGCCTTGAGCGCCTCGACCACGGAGAGATAGGCGTCGGGCAGGTCGACGTACTTGCCGATGAGCGCAATCCTGACGGTGTGCTTGAGATGATGGATGCGGTCGAGCAGCTCGCCCCACTCGCCCCACTCGACGTCGTGGAACGGCAGGCCCATCTTGCGCACCACGTAGGTATCGAGGCCCTGGTCGTAGAGCACGCTGGGGATGTCGTAGATAGACTCGCAGTCCGGGTTGGAGATGATGCCGTCCTCGTCCACGTCGCACATCAGGGAGATCTTGTCCTTGATGGCCTGGTTGACGGGCTTGACGGAGCGCAGCACGATCGCGTCGGGGGCGATGCCCAGCTGGCGCAGCGTCATGACGGAGTGCTGCGTCGGCTTGGTCTTCATCTCGTGCGCCGCCTGGATGTACGGCACGAGGGAGACGTGCACGAACAGGCAGTTCTCCGGGCCGAGCTCGTGGCGGATCTGGCGCGCGGCCTCCATGAACGGCTGCGACTCGATGTCGCCGACTGTGCCGCCGATCTCGGTGACAATGACATCAACGTCCGGGCCGGCCTGGGCGCGCATGCGCTCCTTGATCTCGTTGGTGACGTGCGGGATGACCTGCACGCACTGGCCCAGATACTCGCCGGCGCGCTCCTTGCGCAGGACGGACTGGTAGATCTGGCCGGTGGTGACGTTGGCGCGCTGGGTGAGGTTGATGCCGCTGAAGCGCTCGTAATGGCCCAGATCGAGATCCGTCTCCGCGCCGTCCTCGGTGACGAACACCTCGCCGTGCTGGAACGGGTTCATTGTGCCGGGATCGACGTTTACGTAGGGGTCGAGCTTCTGCTGGCGCACACGGATGCCGCGCATGCGCAGGAGACGGGAAAGGGAGGAGGCCGTCAGGCCCTTGCCGAGCGACGAGACGACGCCGCCGGTGACGAAAATCTGTTTGGTGACGTGCTGTTTTTCGATGCCATGATTTTCTTCGACCATGGAACTCCAAAGTATCATCCGCGTCAGACGGGCCGGGCGGTTTCACAGTCAGAGGAGGATCGTTTAAAAAGCCTGTCATTGCACCGTTTATCGGTATTCTCCACCCATGCGGACCCTGATGGGATCACCCTGCGCCGGCGTGCCGGAGAGACAACCGCACACCCATCGCCGCTGTGCCACGGCCGCCCCCCCCCCTCCCCCAGTTTTCCACATCTGGTCTGCTGCCTTGCCCATCAGAACCGGAAGGCCGAGTCTCGGTGTCATGACCGGTTTGATCAGTATTCTCCTTGTCCTACGGAGAGTCGTGCCGACCCTCGTGTGCGGGCTCTTGCTCGCCATCCAGGACGCCCGCACGCACACCGTGCTGCCCGCGCACATCCTCGAGGGGCTGTCGGCGCAGGTGTTGTGGTATGTGGCTATGGGGCGGACGGACGGCACAAACCACGAAGAGATGTACAAAGAGGTGGCCGATAGGATCGGGATTCCGCTCGGCATCGCGCTGCTCGCCGCCATGCTCGTCTGGTGCGCCTCGTCGCTGCCGGGCCGTCCGATCGGCGACGGCGACGCCCTCACCACGCTGCTGTTCGCCTTCGCGCTGTCAGCAACGCCGACATCCGGCATCCTGCAGGAAGCCGTCCTCGTTCTGGAATGGTCCATCCTGTCGGCGGTATGCGCAGGGCTCCTGCTGATTATCGGCGACTTCGCCCCTCACCGCCCACGGGCCCCCGCCACGGCATGTCAACGGGAAACAGCATTCGTCCCGGCACAGTATGCGGGATTCGTCCTCACCGTGGCTCTTTCCTGCCGACCAGGCTGCATTCTCCCTGCAGGCTGATTCCCCTTCCGCCGGCTGATCCCCTGTTGTCTGTCTGCTACTGTCCGTTCACTGACGCGACCGCCCGTTTACTGCCCGTTCTTCGCTGCCCAGTCCCGGTATTCCTTCGCATACTGCTGGAATTGGGACTCGTCCGCGGTGAACTTCGTCTCGCCCGTATTGAGATTGACGGTGACGAAATAGAGCCAGTCACCTTTCTCCGGGTTCATCGCCGCCTGGATCATCGCCTTGTCGGGCTGGTTGATCGGTGTGGGCGGCAGACCGGTTTTGACACGCGAGTTGTACGGGTTGGACTGGTCGGTGAGCATCGCCTCGGTGAGTTGGGAGGGCTGCACGTTGTTTCCGTAGGCGACCACGGAGTCCATGCCCAGCGGCATGTTCTTGGCGAGCCTGTTGGCGATCACGCGCGAGACCTTGCCGTAGTACTCCTGCCGGTTCACCTCGCCGCCGATGATCGAGGCGGTCGTCAGGATCTGCTCGCGCTGCGAGCCGGTCGGTACCTTGAGCGCGTCGAGGAAGGCGATCCGCTTCTTGACCATGTCGCCCAGCAGCTGCTGCGCGGAGGTGTAGGAGCTGGGGTCATAGGTTCCCGGCTGCAGCCAGCCCTCAAACTTGCCGTTCGCCTCCGTCGGCAGGATCCCCGATCCCCCGCCGTTGATGACGGCGTTCAGATCGTCCTTGGTGATCGTCTTCGACAGGGAGGCCACGTTCTCGACGAACTCGCTGACCCGCTCGCTCGCGGTCACCTGGATGAGGCCCTTTGCCTGCGAGGAATCGGTGACGATGGTGACGACATCCTTGGCGGCCATGCGATATTTGAGCGTAAAAGTGCCGGGTTTGATCTTGTCACCGGCATCCGCGTCGACCACGGCATTCGTGAACGCCTGCGCCGAGGCGACAATCTTCTTCTTGGCCAGCCTGCGCGCCACGCTCGTGCCGGACTCGCCCGTGGCGATGGTGAACTCCACGGAGCCGTAACCCGGCCCCGGCCAGTCCTCGGCCGCATCGGTCTGGATGGTCTGCTGGGCGGAATGGCTCGCACGGATGCTGCTGAGCAGCCGGCTGACACCAAAGCCGATCCCCCCGATGACCGCGATGACGAGAAGGACGATCAGCACGATCCGGGCGATTTTTTTGGCGCGACGCCGGGATTCACGCCGCTCCTGATTGCGCCGCTCGGTGCGGCTGAGCGGCGGTTCGGGCGGGACGGCCCCCTGCGTGCCTGTCTGCCCGGCTGCCGAAGGCACAGCACCTGCCCGTGCGGCACCGGCCCCGCCGGCACCGGCGTCGTCAGCACCGTCCTGCGCCTGTGTCTGAGGATGATCCGCCGCGGACGGGCTGCCCTGCGGGACCTGTGTGGCAGGACTGCCGGCTGTGCCACGATCTCCGGCCTCGTCATCATGGTGTCCGAGCGCGGCATCGAGGGCGGCGAACGCGTCCGGCTGCCCGTCCCTGGGCGCTCCATCATCAGGCCTGTCGTGGTATATGCGCCTGTGTGCCATCACTCGTCCCTTTTCCCAAGATCGGTATCGGTGGTCCGCAGATCAGTATCGGTGGTCCGCAGATCCGATTGAAGATCCGCCTGCCATACGGAATCCTGTTGCCCTGCCAGACCGGTTCGCCCGGTCTGCTGTTCCTGCGTCCTCCTGCGGGTATCGAGGGCGCTCTGCAGGATGATGACCGCCGCCTGCTGGTCGACCATCGGACGGTGGCTGCGCTCGGCATGCCCGGACTGGCGCAGCTGCCGGTGCGCGGTCACCGTGGTGAGGCGCTCGTCCTGCAACGAGATCTCCGGCGCCTCAAGCCCCTCACGGCCCATGCGTACCGTCAGCTGACGGGCCCAGCGGCGAGCTTTCTTGGCCGACTTGCCCTCCTCACCGGAGAGGCTGAGGGGAAGCCCGATGACGACATGGCCGACGCGGCGGTCAGTGATGATGTCAATGCACTCGTCAAGCGCCTGGAAGGAATCACCGTGGACCTTCACGTCCTTGAGGGGGAAGGCGAGGGTTTTTTCTGGGTCCGAGAGGGCCACACCGACGCGTGCCTCACCCAGATCCACGCCCATCCAGATATCCTGGTCTGTCATCGCCTCCCCTTTCCCATCAGATTCCTCTCAGATCTGTCATCAGAAAGATCTGTCATCAGAAAAGCCAGATCGGCGCCGGCAGCGGTACTCTCCCACCACCGGCGCCGATATCTGCGGCATGGTGTCTGCCGGCAGTTCGCCTCAGCCGCGTGCCTGGTCGGCGAGCGCGTCGAGCGCCGCGTCGATCTTCGAGGCATCGCGGCCGCCGCCCTGCGCGAAGTCCGGACGGCCGCCGCCACCGCCACCGAGCACCTTGGACGCGGTGCGCACGAGGTCGCCGGCCTTGATGCCCTTGGCGTTCGCAGCCTTGTTCACCGCCACGAACACGAGCGGGTTGCCCTTCGTGCCGGTACCGGCCAAGGCCACGACGACCGGATCGTCCTCGCCCAGACGCGAGCGCACCTCCATCGCCATCTGGCGCACAGAGGCCACGTCGCCGAGCTCGCCGGCGTTGCGCACGGCCACGAACACGTCGCCACCGGCCTTCTTCGCCTGCTCGACCATCTGCGGCACGGCCTGCTCGAGCTGGGCGGCGGAGATCTCCGCGAGCTTGTGCTGGGCGGCCTTGAGCTGCTCGGCCAGCTGGTCCACGCGGGAGACGACGTCCTCCTGCTGGACGTTGTAGCGGCTGGCGAGGTCGGCCACGCGGGCATGCTCGCCGTTGTTGTACTCGTAGCCCTTCATACCCATGTAGGCGTCGATGCGGCGCACGCCCGAGCCGTTGGAGAACTCGCCGGTGATGACGAAGTTGCCGGCCTTGCCGGTGCGGTCGAGGTGGGTGCCGCCGCACAGCTCGCGCGACCAGCCGTCCTCGCCGATAGTCACCACGCGCACGATGTCGCCGTACTTGCTGCCGAACAGATGGTCCGCGCCGAGATCCTCGGCGTCCTTGATCGGCATCTCCGTGGCAGTGACGGGCAGATCGTCCATAATCTTCTCGTTGACCTCGCGCTCCACCTCGTCGAGCTGCTCGCGGGTGGGGGCGGTGGGCCACTGGTAGTCGAAGTGCAGGAAGTCGGGGGCGACAACGGAGCCGCGCTGGGTGGCCTGTTCGCCGAGCACGTCGCGCAGGGCGCGGTGCAGGATGTGGGTGGCGGTGTGAGAGCGGGCGAGCGCGGCACGGCGGTCCGTGTCGATGGAGGCGCTCACCTCGTCGCCGACCCGCAGCTCGCCGTCGGTGAGACGGCCTGCATGCACGCGCAGACCCTTGACGGGCGTCTGCACGTCGTCCACCTCGAACACGCCGCCCTCGTCGGAGAGGATCTCGCCGCGGTCGGCCAGCTGGCCGCCGCGCTCGGCGTAGAACGGGGTCACGTTGAGCACGACCTCCACGTCGGCGGGGGCCTTCACCTCGTCCACCGGCCCGTCCTGGGTGAGGATGTCGATCACGCGGGCACGGATGCTGCTCTTCTCATAGCCGACGAATTTAATCGGCGTGGTGAGCTTGGAGACGGCGTCGTCGTAGAGGTCGAGGTCCACGTTGCCGCGCTGCTTGAGCGCGTCCTGGCGGGCACGGGCCTTCTGCTCGGCCATGAGCGAGCGGAAGCCCTTCTCGTCCACGTCGACGCCCTGCTCGCGGGCCATCTCGAGGGTGAGCTCGATCGGGAAGCCATAGGTGTCGTGCAGCTTGAAGGCGTCCTGGCCGGAGACGACGGCTTTGCTGCCGTCCTTCTCGGACTTCTTCTTGGCGTCGGAGACGGCCACGTCGAGGATGTCGGTGCCCTTGTCGAGTGTGCGGCGGAAGGCGTCCTCCTCGCCGTAGGCGGCCTCGGCCACATCATGGAAGGTCTCGGTGATCTCCGGGAAGCTCAGGCGCATCACATGC
Source organism: Aeriscardovia sp. (assembly GCA_040773385.1). GTDB lineage: Bacteria > Actinomycetota > Actinomycetes > Actinomycetales > Bifidobacteriaceae > Aeriscardovia. The sequence goes on from JAXGWH010000002.1 coordinate 52,183, forward strand.
TCGGAGGCGGGCAGGAGCGTGGGCATGACCTCGTCGTCCACGCCGAGCATCTTCATCGAGCGGATGGTGCGGCGCAGCAGGCGGCGCAGCACGTAGCCGCGGCCCACGTTGGAAGGGCGCACGCCGTCGGACATGATCATGAGGGCCGAGCGCACATGGTCGGCCACGATGCGGAAGCGCACGTCGTCGTCATGGTCGGTGCCGTAATTGCGGCCGGAAAGCTTCTCCGCGGCCTCGATGACGGGGAACACCTCGTCGGTCTCGTAGATGTTCTGCTTGCCCTGCAGCAGGTAGGCCACACGCTCGAGGCCCATGCCCGTATCGATGTTCTTGCGGTGCAGGTCGCCGACGATGTGCATGTCGGTCTTCGACTTGACGTCGTCCACCTGGTACGTCTCGAACACGAGGTCCCAGATCTCGATGTAGCGGTTGTCGTCCGCCACCGGGCCGCCGTCCTCGCCGTAGGCCGGGCCGCGGTCGTAGAAGATCTCGGTGCACGGGCCGCCGGGGCCGGGGCCGCCGGTGGTCCAGAAGTTGTCCGCCATGCCCAGGCGCTGGATGTGCTCCGGATCGAGGCCCTCGTTCTGCCAGATGGAGGCCGCCTCGTCATCGTTCGTGTAGACGGTGGCCCACAGTCTGTCGGGGTCAAAACCGTAGCCGCCCTCGGCCTGCGGGGTGGTGAGGATGTGCCACGCGTAGTGGATGGCCTCCTCCTTGAAGTAATCGCCGAAGGAGAAGTTGCCGAGCATCTGGAAGAAGGTGCCATGGCGGGTGGTCTTGCCCACCTCGTCGATATCGAGGGTGCGCACGCACTTCTGGTTGCTCGTCATGCGCGTGCTGGGCGGTGTCTGCTCACCAAGGAGGTAGGGGATGAACGGCACCATGCCGGCGATGGTGAACAGCGTGGTGGGGTTGGGCGAGATGAGGGACGCCGAGGGGGCCACCAGATGGCCGTTCTTCTGGAAGTAGGTGAGAAAACGCTGTGCGATCTCAGATGTGCGCATGCGCGGGTATCTCCTTGGTCGAGACAGGGATGGACAGACTGGCCGCCGATCTGTCAGGCGGCAGAAAGACTCAGGATATCAATAATGCCGTGGGGTGGGTACGGCCCTGCCCGAAACGGCGAACCGCCGGAAAAGGACGGGACCGATCCGGTCCTGTGGATTCGGTCTTCGGCTTCAGTCTTTCGGCTCGGAACGGCTGATGAAGCGCCGGGTGAGCTCCTCCTCGCGCGCCTGCTCGCGTGCCTTGAGCTCCTCGGCGAGGCCGCGCAATGTCCTCTGCGCGGTCTGGTCGTTCTCCTCGTCGGATCCGAGGACGAACTCGCGGGCCTTCTTCGGGGTGTTGGCGCGTACATAGGCCTTCGCACGGCTGACGGCCCAGAGTGCGAGACCGGCGCCGAGGCCCATCCAGAAAATCTTGCGGAACAGCTTCATGACGGCCTCCCCTCACTCGGCGTGGGCGGCATGGCGCCCGTGCGGTGCCGCGGGCTGCGCGGGGCCGGATTGTGTGGCGGACCGGGTATGCGGGGCGGATGACGCACGGTTCATCGACGGGCCGACGTCATGGCGGGCGGTGTCTTTGTCTTTGCCTGTGGACTGCCTTCCGGCCTGCTCCGGGGACGCAGAGGCGGCCGCCCCGGCCTTCTCCCCTTTCTTGTTCTTGCCGGCGAACGAGCGGAACGTGCCGGACACGGCGCTGGCCCATGAGGCGATCTTGATGGCCGGCTTGGAGAGGATGGAGGCATAGAGATCGGTGAGGGCGCCGGCGTTGCGTGCCGTGTACTGCGCGGAGTCACTGATCTGGTTGACGTCCTTGAGGGTCTTGTTCACCTCTTTGACGGTGGTGACGGACTCGTCGAGGACGGGCAGCGCATGGTCACCGGCGTGCTTGACGGTCTCGGCGACCTGGTCCAGGAGCTTTCCCAGACGGATGAGCGGGTAGATCAGGAACCCGGCGAGAATGGCGAATACGATCGCGGCGATCAGCCCGGCGATATCCCCAACCGACATGCGAACCTCCTCCAGGCGGCCCCTGCCCCCTGACGCGCACAAAACGACTGTTCAAACTCTAGCATCCACGGGCCCTGCGCCTGTCACCCGTGAGAATCCTGCGCCTGTCACCCGTCATTTGTTATACGAGACGAGCCGCAGACAGTGGTCGAAATCGGCATCGGTATCGAAATCGAACGTGGTGACCGAGCCGTTGGCCGGCCTGTGCGTGAGGTCGAGGCCCGAATCGGCCGGAGTGAAGCGGCGCACGAGGCCGAGCAGGGTGTTGCCGTGCGAGATCTGCAGAACGTCGTCGCCGTCGTGCAGCGGCGGGAAATACTCGGTGCCGTTCTTCGCGTCGCGGGCGATGAGCGCATAACCGGAGGCGATGCGCGTCCAATATTCGTCGTTGCTCTCCGCGTCGTGGAACGGGTCGGCCTGTTTGAGGAAGTCCTTCGTGGCCGCGGCGCCGTATTTCTCGACGATCGCCGCATAGGTGGGCGCGCCGTGCGGGGCGCCGGCCGCATACCAGGCGAGGTTCATGTCCGTGGCTTCGAAATAGCCGTAGAACTGCTCGCGGAACGCCATATTCTCGATGACCTGAGTGACGCTGCCCTCCGCGCGGTTGGCCGCCAGGATCATCCTCGCCGTCTGCTGTGCGCGGGTGGTGTCGGAGCAGTAGGCGGCGGCCAGCCGGACGTCCTTGATCTTGTCGGCGGCCTTTTTCGCGTCGTCGATGCCTGACTGCGTCAGCGGGGAGTTCGACCAGCCCTGCAGACGGTTGTAGCGGTTGAAATATGTCTGCCCGTGGCGGACGAGATGAAGATGCAGGATCATGGCCCCGATTCTAATCAACTGGAATCAGGGGCATGACACTTCAATGCCGTGCGCCTTATCTGGGATCCCGTACTGCCGCACGACGACGGACGATCTGCCCGATCACCCCGCCGGCGAGCGCGCAAACGGCGAGCAGCGCATAAATGAACGCAGCATCCGACCAGTGACTGCCGGCCTCGACCGACACCGGGATCACACAGAGCGCAAATGCGGCGAGCAGCGCCCACCAGCCAGTGCGGTCCTCCTGCACGGCCGCCCACACGAAGCAGAACAGACAGACCGGGAAAAGGGACTGGCTGGCAAGGATGATGCCCGTTGCAAATGACGGCACACCCCAATAGGCGAGGTCATACCCACAGAGCACTCCGTTCACGACGACAAAAACAAGGACGCCCATCACCAACACGCCGAAAAATGAGTTGTTCCCGCGGATCCAGCGTCCGAGACGGTTTTGGGCCGGCTTGCCGAGGGCCCGTTCTATGCGCGGGCGGACCAGACATGCCGAAAGCACCCACGGAACAAACGAGAAGGCCGTCACCGCGAGGAAGCAGACAAGTGCCTCGACGATGAGCAGCCACACCGGAGACAGGCCTCTGCTGCCGGGCGAGACGGCGGCCAGATGCAGATACGAGTCGATCGACGCGGCAACGAGCGCGAGCGCATCCGTGGCTGCGCCCGCCACCGGCACTGTCAGGCTCATCAGCGGCGAGAGACCGGCGACGAACACAAAAACGGCGGTCCCGGCAAGCGGATACAGAAGAAATTCCGGCACCTCGAAGCCGACCCCCGAGTGCGCGCCGGATGCCTGGGCGAAATCAAGAGTCCAGTCGCTTACGCTGAGCAGATAGCCGCAGATGAGCGACCATAGCACCAGAAAGACGACCGCGGCCGCCTGGCGCCGGTCCCACGTCATCCTCCAGACCAAGGGACGCTGCGGGGTAGAGATACCTGTCCCGACCGATTCGTTTGCCCCGGGGGCTTCTTCTTTATCCCCGGTGATCTCTTCTGCCATCATGCGCCTTCTTCCCCGACAGAGGCACGGAACAGACCTGTCGTGGACCATCCGTCGGCCACCGCACTGTGGACGGCGGATTGTCGTGAATTACCTCAACGTGTGAACCACCTCAACCCATCTCCAGCATAAAACAAAAAAGCCCCGCGGCGCCGAGGCGACCGCTGGGCAGAACCCGAAAGGGCGAGAGGATCAGTAGTGGGCGAAGTACTCGACCACGAACGCGAGGTTGACCTGGACCGGGATCTCCTCGACCTTCGGCGCACGGGTGAGCGTGGCCTTGAGGGCGGTGAGATCGACGCCAAGGTAGCCCGGGACCGCAGGAAGGACGTCGCGGTGCGAGCCCTCGGCGGCGATCTGGAACGGGACCATGGTCTGGCTCTTCGGCTTGACCTGGATGACCTGGCCGACCTTCACACGGAAGGACGGGCGGTCGACGATGTTGCCGTCGACGAGGATGTGACGGTGGACCACGTACTGACGGGCCTGACGGATGGTGCGGGCAAAGCCTGCGCGCAGGACGAGGGCGTCGAGACGGGTCTCGAGGTCGATGAGCATGGCGTTGCCGGTCTGGCCGGTGGTGCGCTTGCCGTCGTCATAGGCGCGGCGCAGCTGCTTCTCGGAGACGCCGTACTGCGCCTTCAGACGCTGCTTCTCCTTGAGACGGACCGCGTAGTCGGACTCGGTGCGACGGCGGGAGTTGCCGTGCTCGCCCGGGCCATAGGAGCGCTTCTCGAACTGTGCCTGCGCCTTCGGCGTCAGGGCGATTCCCAGAGCACGGGACAGGCGGACCTGCCGGCGTGCGCGCTGAACACTGGTCATGTGTGACCTGCTTTCTTTCTGTCGTTGTCTGGACGTGACCGGAGGACCCTGTGTCCTGCGGCCGAGCCGGGCCTCTCCGATGCTTGCGCGGTTTCCCGCAACGGCTTTCGCCGCCGACCAATCGACGGGCTAAGGCTCCAGATCGTGCCTCGAATAGCAGTAAGGCACCAGAGAAGTACAGTACTCCCGGGCTCTGACCGCACCAAACAGCCCGGTCGCCCTCCTCACAGCTTCTCGAGCGGGGCGAAGCGCAGCATGAGGCGCTTGACCCCTGAGGCGCCGAAGTCGATCACCGCGTCGGAGTTGGCGCCTTTGTCGGTGACGGACCTGACCGTGCCCAGCCCGTAGGAATCATGCGTCACCTTGTCGCCGGGGCGCAGATCAGCGGCTGTGAGGTGCCCCGCCGACGAGGCCGCGGGGGCCGGGGCCGGGGCCGGCTTCCTGTGCGAGTAGTGGATCCTGGAGACCTGCCGGTACAGATCCGCCTTCGACGTGCCATGCGAGCCGGAGCCGTGCGACCGGTACGACGAGCCGGAGCGCCCGCGCGAGGAAGAACCATACGATCCGGAACGTGACCCCGACACGTAGCGCGAGGAGCGCGACGAGGATCCGGAGCCGTACCGGCGCCCACCGAATGAGGAGCCGCTGAAACCTTCATCCGCATCATCATCGAAACTGCCGCGTCCCCTGCGGCTGGAGAAGCGTCCGGACCCATACGAGCCGTATCCGGATGATCCATGTCCATATGAGCCACGCCTATACGACCTGTTCCCGTATGATCCGCCGCCGAACGTGGCCGGACCGCCATCGGCGAACCCGTCGGTGAAATCACCGAAGTCATCGCCCAGCCCGTCGTCGAAACCGTCCAGGGAGCTTCCCCAGCGCCGGCGCACGCCCTCCGTGGACGTCTCCTTGCGCTCCCAGTCGATGAGCGTGTCGGGGATCTCCTCAAGGAACCGGCTGGGCGGCAGCTCCTGCGTCCTGCCCCACTGGCTGCGCTCGGCCGCACGGGAGAGGAACAGGCGCTTCCTCGCACGGGTGATGCCCACGTAGGCCAGGCGCCGCTCCTCCTCCAGCTGCTCGGGGTCGTCGAAGCTCAGCGAGGAGGGGAACGTGCCGTCCTCGAGGCCGGTGAGGAACACGACCGGGTATTCGAGGCCCTTGGACGTGTGCAGGGTCATGAGCGTCACCTCGCCCTGCCCGGCGTCCGGCACCTGGTCGGCGTCGGCCACGAGCGCCGTGTTCTCGAGGAAGTCGGTGAGCGTCGCGTCCGGGTTGTCCTTCTCGTACTCGGCGGCGAGGCTCTGCAGCTGGCCGAGGTTGTCGAGGCGTGTCTGGTCCTGCGGGTCCTTGGAATTCTCGTACTGGGCGATGAGGCCGGAGCCCTCGAGCACCTGATGGACCGTCTCGCTGGGCTTCTGGCCCTGCGCGGCCTGGGCGAATGTGCCGATCAGGTCGCGGAAGGCGTCGACCTTCTTCACCGCGGCCGAGCCGAGCCCCAGCTCGCCGGAATGGTTGAGCGCCTCCCAGAAGCTCGAGTTATTCTCCCCCGCCCACAGCTGGGCCGCCTGCTCGGTGCGCGCGCCGATGCCGCGCTTGGGCTCGTTGAGGATGCGCCGCACGCTCACATCGTCGGCAGGGTTGGCCACCGCGTGCAGGTAGGCGAGGCCGTCCTTGACCTCCTTGCGCTCGTAGAAGCGGGTGCCGCCCACGATGGTGTAGGGGATGCCGGCGGAGACGAGCGCCTCCTCGAGGTTGCGGGACTGGGCGTTGGCACGGTACATCACCGCGATGTCGGCATAGGTGTATGTGGTGTCATCACCCACGCCGAAATTGCTGCCGGAGATGTCGTCGCCGCCCACGAGCCCGGCGATGCGGCGGGCGACCCACGAGGCCTCCTCCTGCGCGTTCTCCGCGGCGAAACCGACGATCGGACTGCCCTTGCCCTTGTCGGTCCACAGATGCTTGGGCGTGCGGCCGGAATTGTTCTTGATGACGGCGTTGGCCGCGTCGAGGATGGTCTGGGTGGACCGGTAGTTCTGCTCGAGCCGGATGGTCTGCGCGGTGGGGAAATCCTTGGCGAAATCGAGGATGTTCCTCACATTCGCGCCGCGGAAGGCGTAGATGGACTGGTCCGAGTCGCCGACCACGGTGATCCACGCGTGCGCCTTCGCCGCCTGCCGGGCGGGATCCGGGGCGAAACCGTCCTCCCCCGACGCCGGGGCGGCCTGGGGCCGGAACGCGCCGTAGCCGGCGACCTCGCGCAGGAACTGGTACTGGGCATCGTTCGTGTCCTGGTACTCGTCGACGAGCACGTAGCGGAAACGGTGGTGCGCCCAGTCGGCCGCCTCCTGGTCGGTGCGCAGCAGCTGGACCGCCTTGAAGATGAGGTCGTCGAAGTCCACCGAGTTGGCCGCGGCGAGCCTGTGCTGGTACTCGGCGTAGAGGCAGGCGGCCATCGCCTCCTCATCGCCGGCCCGGAACACCGGGGGCTTCGCGCCCGTGCCGGGCGTGTAGTCGACGCCGGCCTGGGCGAGCGCGACCTGCGGGGTGATGAGGCTGTTCTTGTAGCCGTCGATCTTTGCGAGCGCCGCCTTGGGCGAGAGCCGCTTGGGGTCGACGTTGAGGGCCGTCTCGCACAGTTTCATGAGGCGGGTGGAGTCCTGCTGGTCGTAGATGGTGAACCCGGAGGTGAGGCCGACGGCCTTGCCGAAACGGTGCAGCAGCCTCAGGCAGGCGGAGTGGAACGTGGAGATCCACATGCTGCCGGCCTCCTGGCCCACGAGGCGTGTGACGCGCTCCTTCATCTCGTTGGCGGCCTTGTTGGTGAAAGTGATGGCGAGAATCTGGCTGGGCCAGGCGCGACGGTGCGAGAGGATCCAGGCGATGCGACGGGTGAGCACGCGCGTCTTGCCCGAACCGGCGCCCGCGGCGATGAGCAGGGCCGGCGATTGTGACGTCACCGCCTGCGCCTGCTGCGGGTTGAGCCCTGCGAGCAACGCGTCCTGCGACGGGTCCGCGGCGTGCGAAACGTCAGTCATGGTCCTCCTCCTGCGTCTGCGTCCGTGCTTCGGGCGCGGTCTCCCATGCTACCAACCCGCCGGTCAGCGCACGATGCGGGGCCGGAACGTGGACAACCGGCATCACCCGCCTGACGACGGACCGCCAAAAGCCGGACCACCGCGGCAGACCACCACGACGACGCGACGCGAGAATGCGGAGATGACGGCGGCGGGCGGCCCATTACCGCGGCCCCGGGTGCCTCGCCTTAGGCCGAACGCTTCCCTCCTGCCGCTAGGCTGGCAGTATGATTTCCGTCGACTCCTTCACCCACTTTTACCCGCGTTCCTACCGCCGTGCGGCCGAACGCGTCCTGCCCAATCTGGGCGGCACCCATCCTTTTTTGCGCGAGGGCCTGCTGACCGACCTCGATATGCGGCTCGTGGCCAATCCCCCGCGCAGCGTGCAGATCATCTCCCTGCCGGTCGTCGAGGAGGCGGAGGAGACGATGGGCACGCACACGCTCGAGGCGGCCAATGACGAACTGGCCGAGACCGTTCTCGACCACCCCGAGCTCTTCCTCGGCGCGGTCGCCCGCCTCGACATGCACGACCCGGCATGGTCGGCGCGGTATGTGGCCGACACGATCGCCCGCTCCGATTCGTTGGTGGGGATCCAGATGCTGCCGCGCGAGACGGGCCTGCCGCTCACCGACGATTCGTTCGCCCCGCTGTTCGCCGCGATCGATGATTCCCGCCGCCCCGTCATCATCCACCCGCGCTCCCACGCCAGGAATATGGCAGATTGCCGGGATGGCTGGACCCAGGACCTCGCGCAGTCCCTGGGCGATCTGGAAGGTTCCGCGCTCCTGTCCGGCCACCCGCACCTGCGCCTCATCCTGCACGGCGGGGCGCTGCTCGCCCCGGGGACGCTCACGGACGCGCTCTCACAGATCGAGGGCGCGCGACGGATCTTCGTGGACACGGCCTTGGCGGATTCCTCGCAGATCGCCGCCGTGGCAGCGGTCATCGGCTCCGACCATGTGCTCTTCTCCTCCGAGGCGCCGTTCGCCGCCGACGGGCAGGATCCCCTCGACATGGAGGCCGCCGCCATGCAGGCCGTGCGCGACGCTGATCTGGGGCAGAAGGCGACGCAGGACGTGCTGGGCGGCACCGTCTCGGTGATCCGCCGCACCCTGCCCGTCAACGTCAAGTCCGAGGAGGACGCCTACAAGGAGGACAAGGCCGAGGCGGACCGCCAGAAGGCCGCCGAGGACGAGCGCCGCGCATGGGAGCTGGATGACGACGATCAGTCCTCCGACTGACCCGCCGTCCACAGGTCGCAGGCCTTCTTGAACCTGCCCATCGCATCCTCCACCTGGGCGCGCGGGCAGGCCACGGCAAGGCGCAGGAACCGCCCGCCGTCACCGTGGTAGGCGGAGCCGGGGGTCACGATGAGCCCGGTCTTCTCGCGGATGAACGAGGCGAACGCGTCGGAGGCACCCGGGCGCACCGCGAGCGCGTCGTGGGTATCGACATCGTAGGAGGCATCGGTGGCCGCCGCCTCGTCCGTCACCTTGTTGCCGAGGACGGCCGAGCAGTCGAGCCACATGAGGTAGGTGGCGCCCAGCCGTACCGGCACGATACCGGGCATGTTATGCGCGAGGAAGTCCTCCACGTACTCCACGTTGCCGAGCAGGTACTCTTTCAGCGCGTCGAGCCACGGGCCGCCCTGCCGGTAGGCAGCGATGGTGCCGGGGATGGCCACGAGGTTCGGCTCGGCCACCTCGTCGCAGTTGAGGCCGCGCTCGGCCTTCTGGCGCAGCCCCTCGTCGGCCACGATCATCGTGGCGGCGTGCAGGGCGGCGAGGTTGAACGTCTTGGACGGCGAGACGAGCGCGATGGTGTTGTGCCGCAACGGTTCCGGAAGAGAGAGGATCGGCGTCATGTCCTGCCCGCGCAGGACGAGGTCGCCGTGTATCTCATCGGAGACGATGACCACGTGGTGCTGCTCGGCCAGCCGCACGAGCCGGGCCAGCTCCTCGGGCTCCCACACCTTGCCCACCGGGTTGTGGGGGTTGCACAGGATCATGAGCGTGGTGAGCGGGTCAGCGAGCTTTTCCTCGAGGTCCTCCCAGTCCACGGAGTAGGTGTGCGAGGCCGGGTCGTAGGCCAGGGGGCTGGCGAGCGGGTGGCGGCCGTTGTTGGCGATCGAGTTGAAGAAGATGTTGTAAACGGGCGTCTGCACGAGCACATTGTCGCCGGGATTGCTCAGGTGCCGCACGAGCGAGCTGAGCGCGGGGACGACGCCGGTGGCGAACACCATCCACTCTTTCGGTGCCCGCCAGCCGTGGCGCGAGGCCTCCCAGTCGCTGACGGCGCTGAAATAATCGTCGCCGGGCCACTCGTAGCCGAACACGCCGGTCGAGATCTTCTTTTGCAGGGCGTCGACGATCTCCGGCGCTGTGCGGAAGTCCATGTCGGCGATGGTCATGGGCAGCTCGCCGGGCTTCACGTCCCATTTGACCGAGTCCGTCCCCCTCCGATCGACAGGGGTGTCGAAATCATACTGTGCCGTCATTGCGTGCGCCTTTCCTTCCGTCTGTCTGACATGGCCACTTTCCAAACATGACCCCTCAAAGCAGAAAGAGAGCCGAGGATGCAGATCACTCCCCACCATCCCGTTCCCTCTGGAATGGAGACCATCTTCCCTGAAAGCGAGAGGTTGTTGCGCCGACTGGCTTACTGCCCGTAGCCGGCGAGATGCTCGTTGCTCTCGTCGGAGGAGTCCGTCACCTTCGCGGGGTCGACCGGCTTTCCGTTTTCGAGGATGGTGGTGGCCGAGGGGTCGATGATCGTGGGGTCGAGGATGACCCTGCCGACCGAGGCCGCCTCGATGCGCCCGGAGATCGGGTTCTTCACCGAGTCGACGGACGAGGTGATCCTCGCGTCCACGTCGGAGCACAGCTCGAAGACGAGATCGGAGTGCAGCAGCCGCGTGTTCCTGATGGTGAGGCCCTTGATGTAACAGAGCCCCTGGTCCGACTCGATCACACAGTTCTCGAACGTGAGGTTCTCGCTGTTCCAGCCCAGATACTGCCCGTTGAGGAACGAATTGCGCACCACCACATTGCGGCTGTTCCAGAACGCGTCCTTGGCGATGATGCGCGAGTGGTCCACCACGATATCCTGCGCGCCATCGAAGAGATAATCGCCCACATGGTCGAGATGGTCGGCCCGGATGCCGCGGCTGTCCTTGCCCACGTAATGGCCGTTGGTCTGCACGTGGTCGAGGCTCACGTCGTCGCAGCTCCACAGCGTCTCGACCGCGTCGGCAAAATGCACATTCGTGAGCCGGATATGGCTCGAGCGGCGGAAGAGCTTCGTGCCCTGCAGCGAGCAGTCGCGCATATCGAAGTTGGTCACATACCACATGCCCGCATGGGCGACGGTCTCCACCACGCTGTCGCGCACGGTGACGCCGTCGGCATACCAGAACGGGTACTTCCACTTGAACACCGAGTTCCTCACCTCGATGTCCCGCGCCTCCTTGAGCGGCGACTCGCCCTGCCCGAAGGTGACGCCGTCCACCACCGCGTCACGCAGGCCGTAGAGCGGGCGCTCGCCGGAGAGGTAGACGTCCTTGATGAGCCGCCTGTGCGCCTCATCGGCCTTGCTGCCGGTATCCCCCACACGCCGGGCGTGCGTGCCGGCCCAGCGCGTCATGTCCGGCTGGCCCTCGTTGAGCGTCGTGTTGGGACAGAGCCCGTCCTTCTCCTGTGTCTGCATCGCTTTCTCCTGTGTCCGTCTGCCGGTTTCTGTGTCCGTCCGTCCTGTCAGTTCTTCTTCGTATGATCATCCGCCACAAGCCAGTCGCGCAGGACGACGGCGTTGTTGTGTTCCTCGTCTTTGGCGCCGTAAAGCAGGACGACCGGTCCGTGTGCGAGCATGTCCGCGACGCGCCCGGCGAAGTCACCCGCCTCCGGATTCTGATCGAGCTCGGTCAGATAACGTGTACGGAATTCATCCCATTTTGCCGGGTCGTGACCGAACCATTTCCGCAGCTCGGTGCCCGGGGCGATCTGTTTGTCCCACTCGTCCAGCGCGGCCTTCGCTTTGGAGGTGCCGCGCGGCCAGAGCCGGTCGACAAGGATGCGTTTCTCGCCCGGCCGCGGGACGGAGCCATAGATCCGCTCGATCCGCAGACGAAGGAACCGCCCCGGATCGTCCTGCCCGAAATCATCCGCCGTCATCGATATCCCCTGTCTGAGGCCGCGTCCGTCGTCGGACAATGTCACTCGGTCCCGGCCTGTTCGCCGTGCCCACTGTGCCCCGGCCCTGCCCCGAAGGCGACCGGGGGACGGCGGACGTAGCCGCGATACTCCTGCACACGCCGCGTGAGATCCTCCGCCCCAGGATTCGAGGCCGAGTAGACGTAGAACGGCCTGCCCAGGCTCATCCGGCAGTGGGCGAACGTCGACTCGAGCGGGCGCATCAGCTCGTCGGCGGTGAAACGGTGATGCACCGGATCATGCACATAGTTCTCCGCCGCCGCGCCGAACGTGCAGGCCCACGACACGTCCTTGCCGTCGAGCGCATGGCCCTGCGAGCCATAAGCCCAGCCATGCTGCAGGACCATGTCCTCCCAGCGCTTGAGCAGGCTCGGCACCGAATACCACTCCACCGGGAACTGGAGGAGGATCCGGTCGGCGTTCTCGAGCGCCTCCTGTTCGCGTGCCACGTCCGGCTGCCATGTGGGATAGAGACGGTATTCGTCCCGCACCGTCACGCCAGGCAGGTCACGGACGGCGTCGACAAGCGCCTTGTTGCTGCGCGAACCGTCGAAATGAGGATGGAAAAGCAGGATCAGGGTCTTCATGGTTCCGATTCTATTTCCCGCCGGACTGCGCCCGCCCATCACCGATCACGAAAAATCGTTGATCTGACAGGTCTCGTCGGCATCCTCCCGCCTCGCCGGGCGCGGCATGTTCTCGACCGGCTCAACTTTTCGTCTTTCAGCGCACCACTGTTCACTTCAAGGGCTTGAGGACATGAAAATAAAACGGATCTGAAAGACAAACGTTTCCCCGTCCGCACGGACCGCTGCGGGGCATCAGGGGAATATGTCTCAGAGCCTTCTTCAAGGAGATGCCATGAAATACTTCACCCTCAACAACGGTGTGAGAGTGCCCGCCATCGGCTACGGCACCTATCTGACCCCCGCCTCCGTGGCGGAGAAGAACGTGATCGACGCCCTGCATATCGGCTACCGGCTCGTCGACACCTCGCAGGACTACGGCAACGAGGGCGAGGTCGGCGCGGGCGTGCGCCACAGCGGCATCCCGCGCGAGCAGATCGTGTTCGCCACCAAGGTGGACACCGACGGTTATAAGGAGACCGCCGAGGGCATCGACGAGTCGCTGCGCCGCACCGGCCTCGACTATATCGACCTCATGATCATCCACTGGCCCCGCCGCGACAATCTCGGCACCTACAAGGCGCTCGAGGAGGCGTACAAGGCCGGCAAGATCCGCGCCATCGGCCTGTCCAACTACAACGAGCAGGAGACCCAGGACATCATCGACCACTTCGACACGGTCCCGGCCATCAACCAGATCGAGACGCACCTGTACTGGCAGCAGCGCCGCATGCACCGCTATCTCACCGAAAAGGGCATCCTCCACGAGGCATGGGCGCCGCTCGGCGAGGGCGGGGCGCATATTCTTTCCGACCCCGCGCTCGTCAAAATCGCACGCGACCACGGCAAGTCCCCCGCCCAGGTGCTCCTGCGCTTCGAGATCGACGAGGGCATCCTCGTCATCCCCAAGTCGCTCAACACCGAGCACATCAAGGACAACTTCGACCTGTTCGACTTCGATCTCACCGACGACGAGAAGGCGGCCCTGCGCTCACGCGACCGGCGCGAACAGCTCTCCGGCTGGCCGGGCAACATGCGCGTCGAGACCGAGTACTGATCAAGCACTGATCAGACGATATAGGCCTGCCAGAAGAAGTAGCCGGCCTGGATGAAGGCGAGGACGGCGATCACCCGGCGCATCACCTTGGCGGGGATGTAGCGCAACAGCACCGGTCCGACGAGACCGCCGAGGAACATCCCGACGGCCATGGGGACGGCGTCGAGCCAGTACACCTTCGAGAAGAACGAGTAGGTGATGAGCGCGACGAGGTCCGCGAGCCCGCAGATCACGTTGCGGATGGCGTTGATGACGGTGAACCGCCCTCCCACCACGTAGGTGAGGATGACGAGGACGACCACCCCGCCGGCAGCGCCGAAATAGCCCTCGTAGACACCCATCACCACGAGCAGGAATGAGAACAGCACCTTCTGCCAGAGCGGGCGGACGGCGTCAGGCGCCGACTCGTGGCGTCCGGAGACGAGGATCATCACACCGGCGAACGCGATGAAGAACGGCACGGCCTTCTCGAACGCCGTCGAGGGGAAGGTGAGCAGCAGCACCGAGCCGATGATCGAGCCGATGACGGTGCAGGCGGCGAGGCCACCGACCGTTTCCCATCTGCCTTTGAGCTCCCTGCCGGAGGTGAGGGTGGCGCCGGCGCTGTTGGCGATGATCGCCACGTCGTTCGTCACGTTCGCGTAGACGGGCGGGATCCCCACCGACAGGAGCACCGGGTACGAAATGAGCGAGGCGAACGAGGCCATCGACGAGGACAGCCCGGCGAAGAACCCGCCGACGAGCAGATAGGCCATGAGGGCGGGGAAAGGCAGATGGGAGAGCACGGGCCTCAGTGTAGCCGGGCCCGGCCCTCCCCCCGCCCTATGTTTCAGCTATGTGCCGGCACCGATACCGGCAGTGCCGGGCAGCCCGCGTTTGTCTGTCACGGGCATCCGAAACCGGTCAGCGGCGGATGAACCTGTCGTCGCCCGGGGCCTGCCCGATGTCCGTGTAGCGGCGGACCGTCATATGGAGGTCATATTTGTCACGGAGCTCGGCGATCTTTTTCATCATCGGAGAGTCGTGGTGCTTGTCGATGGCGGCCTGGTCACGCCAGCGGTCGATGAGCAGGAGGGTCTCCGGATCGTCATACGAGATGTAGTACTGGTAGCCCTCGTTGCCGTCGAGCGCACGGATGGCGTCGACGGTGCCGCTGGAGACCATCTCGTCGGCGAACTTGCGTGCCGCGCCGTTTTTGCCCGTGTAGGTCAGATTGATGGTGATGGCCATATTCTCCTCCTTATAAAGAGGCACCGGAGCACCTACCCCGACGCCTGCAACAAACCTCACTCCCATTCGATGGTCGCCGGCGGCTTGCTCGTCACGTCGAGCACGACGCGGTTGACGCCGCGGCATTCGTTGGTGATGCGCGTGGAGATGCGCGAGAGCACGTCGTAGGGCATACGGTACCAGTCGGCGGTCATGGCGTCGGCGGACTCGATGGGCCGCAGCACGATCGGGCTGCCGTAGGTACGCTCGTCGCCCTGCACACCCACGGAGTGGACGTTGGCGAGCAGCACCACCGGGCACTGCCAGATCTTGCGGTCGAGGCCGGCCTTCGTCATCTCCTCGCGGGCGATGGCGTCGGCATGGCGCAGCAGGGCCAGGCGCTCGGGCGTCACCTCGCCGATGATGCGGATGCCCAGGCCCGGGCCGGGGAACGGCTGGCGCCAGACGAGGTAGTCCGGCAGACCCAGGTGCGTGCCGATGGAGCGCACCTCGTCCTTGAAGAGGGTGCGCAGCGGCTCGATGAGCTTGAAGTCGAGGTCCTTGGGCAGGCCGCCGACGTTGTGGTGGCTCTTGATGACCGCCGCACCGTCGCCGCCGCCGGACTCGACCACGTCCGGGTAGAGGGTGCCCTGCACGAGCCAGCGCACCGGTCTGCCGTTCTTGCCGGCCTCCTCGACGATCTTCTTCGCCTCGCGGTCAAACGTCTTGATGAACAGGTCGCCGATGATCTTGCGCTTCTTTTCCGGCTCGGAGACGCCCTTGAGCGCGTCGAGGAACTGCTTGGAGGCGTCCACGGTCACCAGTTTGATGCCGGTGGCCTTGACGAAGTCGTGCCGCACCTGCTCGACCTCGCCCTCGCGCAGCAGCCCGTGGTTGACGAACACACAGGTGAGCTGGTCGCCCACTGCCTTGTGCACGAGCGTGGCGGCCACGGCGGAGTCGACGCCGCCCGACAGGCCGCAGATCACCTGGTCGTCGCCCACCTCGGCGCGGATCTTGTCGATCTGCTCTCGGACGAGCCCCTCGGTGGTCCAGTTGTCGGGGATGCCGCACACGTCGTGCAGGAAGTGGGTGAACACGTCCTGGCCGAGCGGGGTGTGCTTGACCTCCGGATGCCATTGCACGCCGTAGAGGCCGCGCTTCGGGTCGGCCATGGCGGCCACGGGCGCGCCCGGCGTGGAGGCGAGCACCTCAAAGCCCTGCGGGGCGCGGGTGACGGCCACGCCGTGGCTCATCCACACATCCTGCTCGGCGGGCGAGCCCTGGAGCATGTATTTTGCGGAGGTGATGGCGGCCTTGGTGTGCCCGTACTCGCCCAGCGCGGCCTTGTTCACCTCGCCGCCCAGCTCCTCGGCCATGAGCTGGAAGCCATAGCAGATGCCGAGGATCGGGATGCCCGCGTCGAAGATCGAGGGGTCGATGTGCGGGGCTCCGGGCTCGAACACCGACGCCGGGCCGCCCGAGAAGATGATGGCGAGCGGCTTCTTGGCCAGGATCTTCTCCACCGGCATGCTGTGGGGGATGAGCTCGGAATAGGCATGCGCCTCGCGCACGCGACGGGCGATCAGCTCGGCATACTGCGCGCCGTAATCAATGACGAGAACAGGACGCCTTGCCATATGGCTCCTTCTAAATGAGAGGGGATACGTCTGTTTTGCCTGTATTTTCGCAGTCGAAGACGACATGGCCGCCCGATTGCGCCCACCGCTTCGCCCTGCCCGCCGGCCGTCAGGACCCGCTGGCCGGTAGACGGGCTGTGAGACCTGGGCTCCGAGCGGAACTCTGGCGTGATCGTCTTTGGGTCCGGCCGGTTGCGACGGGCGGGCGGGTGAGGCGTCGACATGGGCGCTTTTCTTTCGCCTGCGGACGAACATTGCCCCATATCGGTGTGATGGCACCGTTTATGCGTGTCCGGTCGCGTCGTTCCCATAAACTTGACGGCGACACGGATGCGTGGTCCATGGGAACAAAGGCGTTGCCTTTGCCACCGGCAGGCCCCGTCCACGTAAAGAACAAATGATCACAAAGAATGCAGGAGCACACATGACGAATCCTGTTATTGGCACCCCTTGGAAGAAGCTCGGCAGGCCGGTTTCCGAGGAAGCACTCGAGGGCGTCGACAAGTATTGGCGCACGGCGAACTACATGGCCATCGGCCAGATCTACCTGCGCAGCAACCCGCTGATGCGTCCGCCGTTCACCCGTGACGACCTCAAATATCGTCTCGTCGGCCACTGGGGCACCACCTCGGGCCTCAACTTCCTGCTTGGCCACATCAACCGCCTCATCGCCGACCACCAGCAGAACACCGTCTTCATCATGGGCCCGGGCCACGGCGGCCCCGCCGGCACCGCGCAGTCCTATCTGGACGGCACGTATCACGAGTACTACCCGGAAATCACCGATGACGAGAAGGGTCTGCAGAAGTTCTTCCGTCGCTTCTCGTACCCGGGCGGCGTCCCGTCCCACTTCGCGCCGGAGACCCCCGGCTCCATCCACGAGGGCGGCGAGCTCGGCTACGCGCTCTCCCATGCCTATGGCGCGGCGCTGAACAACCCGAGCCTGTTCGTGCCCGCCGTCGTGGGTGACGGCGAGGCCGAGACCGGCCCGCTGGCCACCAGCTGGCAGACCAACAAGCTCATGAACCCGCGCACCGACGGCATCGTGCTGCCGATCCTGCACCTCAACGGCTACAAGATCGCCAACCCGACCATCCTCTCGCGCATCTCCGATGAGGAGCTCCACGACTTCTTCCACGGCATGGGCTACGAGCCGTACGAGTTCGTCGCCGGCTTCGACGATGAGGACCACATGTCCATCCACCGTCGTTTCGCCGACCTGCTCGAGCAGGTCTTCGACGAGATCTGCGACATCAAGGCCGCGGCGCAGACGAACGACATGGAGCGTCCGTTCTACCCGATGATCATCTTCCGCACGCCGAAGGGCTGGACCTGCCCGAAGTACATCGACGGCAAGAAGACCGAGGGCAGCTGGCGTTCGCACCAGGTGCCGCTGGCCTCCGCCCGCGACTCCAAGGAGCACTTCGAGGTCCTCAAGAACTGGCTCGAGTCCTACAAGCCGGAGGAGCTCTTCGACGAGAACGGCACCGTCCGCCATGAGGTCACCGACTTCATGCCGAAGGGCGAGCTGCGCATCGGCCAGAACCCGAACGCCAACGGTGGCCGCATCCTCAAGCCGCTCGACCTGCCCAAGCTCGACGATTACAAGATCGAGGGCGTCGAGAAGTACGGCCATGGCTGGGGCCAGACCGAGGCCACCCGCGTCATGGGCGAGTACGTGCGCGACATCATCCGCCGCAACCCGGATAACTTCCGCGTGTTCTCCCCGGATGAGAACGCCTCCAACCGCTTCCAGGCCGCCTACGAGGTCACCAAGAAGCAGTGGGACGCCGGCTACCTCTCCGACCAGACCGACCATGACCTCGCCGTCTCCGGCCAGGTCATCGAGATGCTCTCCGAGCACCAGATGGAGGGTCTGCTCGAGGGCTACCTGCTCACCGGCCGTCACGGCATGTGGAGCTCCTACGAGTCCTTCGTCCATGTCATCGACTCCATGCTCAACCAGCATGCGAAGTGGCTCGAGGCCACCGTCCGCCACATCCCGTGGCGCAAGCCGATCGCGTCGATGAACCTCGTCGTCAGCTCCCACGTGTGGCGTCAGGATCACAACGGCTTCTCACATCAGGATCCGGGCGTGACCTCCCTGCTGCTCAACAAGAACTTCCACAACGACCACGTCGTCGAGATCTACTTCGCCCCGGACGCGAACGGCCTGCTCGCCATCGCCGAGCGCTGCTTCAAGTCCCGCAACAAGATCAACGCGATCATCGCCGGCAAGCAGCCTGCCTACACCTGGCTCTCCCTCGATGAGGCCCGTGAGGAGCTCGAGAAGGGCGTCGCCGAGTGGAAGTGGGCGTCCAACGCCAAGTCCAACGACGAGGTCCAGGTCGTCCTCGCCTCCGCCGGCGATGTGCCGACCCAGGAGATCATGGCCGCGGCCGACCGCCTCAACAAGCTCGGCGTGAAGTTCAAGGTCGTCAACGTCATGCGACTGCTGTCGATCCAGAACGCCAAGGAGAACGACGAGGCCGTCTCCGACGAGGAGTTCACTGATCTCTTCACCGCCAACAAGCCGGTCCTCTTCGCCTATCACTCCTATGCGGGTGATATCCGCCAGCTCATCTGGGATCGTCCGAACCACGACAACTTCAACGTCCATGGCTACAAGGAGGAGGGCTCCACCACCACCCCGTACGACATGGTCCGCGTGAACGACATGGATCGCTACGAGCTCACCGCAGAGGCCCTGCGCATGGTCGACGCCGACAAGTTCGCCGACGAGATCAACAAGCTCGAGAAGTTCCGCACCACGGCCTTCCAGTTCGCCGTCGACAACGGCTACGACGATCCGGACTACACCGACTGGGTGTGGCCGGGCGTCCGTACTGATCTCCAGGGCGGCGACGTCCACATGGCGATCAACACCGCCGGCGACAACGAGAAGTGAGCCTGACTCCTTCCTGTTGATGGCCTGAGGGCCTGAGACGCTGATCCCCCATCCGAATGGATCCTCACTGATCCTCGGACGGGGGATTTTTTTATGCTCTGTCGTCCATCCCGATCTCCTCTTCTGTTACGGCGGGCGCGATAATGGAACCATGACCAGCACAACAGCAGCACCGACATCCACACCCAGCAGGAATATCGGTATGGCACAGCCGAGCAATGTCACTGACGCCTCCGCCCAGGCATCGTCGATCACCCACGACGATCATCCCACACGCATTTTTCTTTACTCACTGGCGACGCGCACATCAACGGAGCACATCGCGAGCTATCTGTATGGGCTGCTCGCCTCACACCATGAGCGTGTGGTGCGCATGGAGGCGATCAGCGAGAAGGAACCCTCCCAGGTGGCCGATATCACGCTGTCCTCGCCTCTGACGGGCACGACACTGCCGCGTTATCAGGCAGACGCGCAGGCAGCCCGGCTTGAGGCGGTGACAAACGTGCATCTGCTCGAACGGATGACACATCCCACGAGCGTGCTCCTGACCGGTCCGAGCGCCCATATGGGTATGGACCCGCTGCTCATCGAGGCCGGCTCGATGCTCGCCGCCGATCTGCAGGCACAGGTATTCCTGCTTGTCGCCGGCGAGGACGGGCTCGATGCGCCCGATTCGTTCGAGGAGCTTCACACCCGCATCGCCTCCGCCATCTCCTGGGCCCGGCGCGGGGGCGCGCATATCTCTGGCGTGTTCGTCACTGACACGCCCGCCGATGCCCTTCCCGCCTACGTCAGTTCCGTGCCGGTCTGGTCGGCACAGTCGCCTGATGATGACGCCGTCTATGCCATTTGTCAGCGTCCCCTCACACCGGTCATCACGCCAGCGGCCTTCCAATACTCGTTGCTGGAGAAGGCACGGGCAGCCGGCAAGACGATCGTGCTGCCCGAATCCGAGGACAGGCGTGTGCTCACCGCCGCCAACTATCTGCTTGACCAGGGCATCGTGGGCATCCTGCTGTGCGGCAAGACAGAACAAATCCGCGAGCACGCCGAGTCCTTCGGCCTGCATGCCGTGGCCGAACGGGCGAAAATCCTCGAGCCGACCGATGACCTGCTGCACAAAATGGCCGACCGGCTCGTGAAAATCCGTGCGACGAGCCGAAAACCGCTGACCACGGAGCAGGCGCTGGACCTCGTCCGCCAGCCCAGCTATTTCGGCACGATGTGCGTGGATATGGGACTCGCCGATGGGATGGTCTCCGGCGCCGCGCATTCCACCGCCGACACCGTGCGTCCCGCACTGCAGGTCATCAAAACGCGTCCAGGCAACAAACTCGTCTCCGGGGCGATGATCATGTGCCTCGACCAGCGCATCGATCTCTATGCGGATGTGGCGCTGCTGCCCAACCCCACCGCCGACCAGCTGGCCGAGGTGGCCCGCGAGTCCGCCCACACTGCACGGCTGTTCGGTCTGAACCCGGTGGTCGGCCTGCTCTCCTACTCCACCGGCACATCCGGCAAAGGTCCGGACGTGGACCTTGTGCGCGAGGCGGCGCAGAAAACAAAACAGGAGAACCCGGATCTGCCGGTGACCGGCCCGATCCAGTTCGATGCCGCCTGGAGCGAGGAGGTCGCCCAGATGAAAGCGCCGGACGACCCGGTGGCCGGGCACGTCAACGTTTTCGTCCTGCCCGATCTCTCCTCGAGCAACGTGGCCGTCAAGGCCGTGCAGCGGGTGGGTCAGGCCGTCGCC
>JAXGWH010000003.1:0-68836 GCA_040773385.1 Aeriscardovia sp.
GATCATTGTCCGTTCCAAAGACGGCAGACCGCACGGGAATGACGACGATGACGATGACGATGCTTGGCGATCCGCGTCCGCTTTCCGGTCCGCCTGCCGCGCGGCAGGCTGTTGCCGGTAATTCGAGAGGTTTGTGGCGGTCACAGCCCCGGGGAGACACCCAGTCCCCATTCCGAACCTGGAAGTTAAGCCCGGGCACGGCGATGGTACTGCACTCGAGAGGGTGCGGGAGAGTAGCACGCCGCCACATCATATGTCATGAAAAGCCCCATTATCACATGGGGCTTTTTCTTTTCATGATTGATATGACAAACAGTCAAAATAACGATCTGTGGTAACTATCTGTCCATGATGGCGATGTGTGAACGACAGACCGATGAATGCTGGGGACCACACTCTTGAGACATATGCGGTGAATATTCAACCTCGTATAGCAATATACCAACGGATGGGATACTATCAAATATATGTTGCTTGCAATGGTGCAAGTAGCACACCAAGATTCTTCGTGGTCTGTCCCTGCATGCGCAGGATCATCAGAAGGATTCGAGAAAGAAAGCAGGACGGCAGCACTCCCCCGCATGCTCAAGGTGCGGATCTTTCGTTTCCTGCTCTTTCATGGATATCGGAAACTCCCTCTTTGAGGACAAAAGAGTGCCGTCTTCCCGGAAAGAAGGGGCGGTCATGATTTATGACAAATCGCTCTATCCGGCAGTTGCGAGAAGAATGAGGGCGGCGCTCAGGGCATCAGGCTATGAGGCAGAGGCAGCAGCAGTCGATCAGTGTCTGAGGACCAGCATTTCTGAAGCGATTGCGGTGGGATGGAAGTTGTTGTACATTCATGACCTCCAATATTTCATGTCGTTTGAAGAGGAGCTTTTGTCATTCGGGTGTCTGTCGCAAGCGCACGACGAGATGCTGTATCAATCCGCTCGTCACATGCTCGAAGACTATATGGACAAGAACGCTGATCGGGTCAATGAATTCCTCGGAGGATACGACGTCGGCTGCTCGGTGGCCATGACGGAACCGAATGACCGGTTGTCTGATCACAGGTCACAGCATGCGTCGAAAAGTCATGACAGAGGATTCGGCATCCGGTTGCAGAAGGGAAGCAGACCCGTGACAAAGAAGACGACGCCGGTACGGCCTGATGCGTCCACATCATCTGTCTGCCCGACGTGTGAGATGTCTGCTGATGCCTCTTCTGTCGGTGTCTGTTCTTCCGGTCTGGGCGACGATATCGGCGACAGTGCGGAGGTCTCCCGGGGCATTTCTGCCGTGGGGCCTGATGACAGAGAGGCGACCCCTTCGACAGGACACGCTGCAGAGAAGGGCGCCGGAGAGAAGGATGCCGGAGGGAAGGACGCCGGAGAGAAGAGTCTCGGAGAGAAGAGCAAGAGTGTCGGTACGGATAACACGAGCGACATCGATCGGCTGACCTGCCGCTCTGATGACACGACCGGAAGAGCTCAGGCGAATTCTGCCAGAAAAGATGGGGCCTGGCCAGAAGGGGCTTCAAAGGGTACGAACGGAACGGTGAGGACAGGGGCAGAAAAGACATGGGGCGGTGAGGCGGTCGACCAGGCATTGCATCACTCTGACCGGTCTCGTGCGGCAGCCGGGCAGCCGAACAGGAAGAAGAATCCGGACGCATTCCCACCGGTCGGCACACTCCTGACCTATCGGAAGGATCTGCGGCGCTCGCTCAGATGCCTTGCCGTTGATGACAAGGCGCGCCAGAGGCAATTGAGCATTCTCCGTCGGATGGAGGAGGCGCACCGACGGGATCAGACGGGACATGAGGGTGGTGCGCCGGTAAAAGGACGGTAAACGGCTCCTTCACATATGCTTTTGCCGATGGGTCCCCGATGGGCTCCTGAGGGTCGGACAAAGTCGTGTCTGCATACGATGGAGTTGCTCTGGCGTGTCGCGCCAGCTCAGGCAGTCGCAGTTTGATCGGGCCGATATCCAAGGAAAATAGCGGGTTTTATGCTGTCTGTCCTCTCAGGCCGAATCGCTGGGGCACGAAGATATTTAGTTGTGTTCAGAGAATAATTGGAAACGTTTGCAAAAAACAAAAGACATCGTCATAATAGAGACGTGGGCATCCTGAGAAGGAGAATGCTGAACCGTTCGCCGAAGGCGACGACGTTGTTGTCGGTGCCGCGGCGGCACAAGAAAAGAAGGTCTCTCATGGATTCACGGATGAAGAAGGCTATCGCGCTGATCGCCGTCGGGGCGATGTCCCTCACGACGCTCGCTGCCTGCGGCAACTCGAGCTCCAGCTCGGACAGCAAGGGTTCGGTCTACTATCTGAACTTCAAGCCGGAAATCGCCAACGAGTGGAAGGCGCTCGCCAAGGAGTACACGAAGGAGACCGGCACCAAGGTCACCGTCCAGACCGCCGCCTCTGACACGTACGAGCAGCGTCTGAAGTCGGAGATGGGCAAGTCCAATCCTCCGACCCTCTTCCAGGTCAACGGCCCGGTCGGCTATGCCAACTGGAAGGCCTATACCGCCGACATGTCGGACACCACGCCGTACAAGCTCCTCAAGAGCAAGGACTACGCGCTCACCGACGGCAAGAAGGTCACCGGCGTCGCCTACGTGGTCGAGACCTACGGCCTCATCTACAACAAGGACCTGCTCGACAAGTACTTCAAGGCCGACTGGTCCACCGTCAAGTCGATGAGCAAGCTGAACAACTTCAAGGCGCTCAAGACCGTCGCCGATGAGATCCAGGCCCATAAGGCGGATCTCGGCGTCGAGGGCGCGTTCACCTCCGCCGGCTTCGACTCCAGCTCCGACTGGCGTTTCAAGACCCATCTCGCCAACCTGCCGCTTTACTACGAGCTGCAGCAGCGTCATCTCAAGACGCAGCCGTCGACTGTCAAGGGCACCTACCTGCCGCAGTACAAGCAGATCTTCGATCTGTATCTGAAGGACTCCACCACCGATCCGAAGCAGCTCGGCTCCAAGACCGGCGATGACGCCACCGCTGAGTTCGCGCAGGGCAAGGCCGTGTTCTATCAGAACGGCACCTGGGCCTGGAGCGATCTGCAGAAGGCCGGCATGAAGGCCGACTCGGTCAGCATGATGCCGATCTACATCGGCGTCAAGGGCGAGGAGAAGCAGGGACTCGCCACCGGTTCCGAGAACTACTGGTGCATCAACTCCAAGGCTTCTGAGGCCGACCAGAAGGCCACCAAGGACTTCCTCAAGTGGGTCGTGACCTCGAACGCCGGTAAGAACGCCCTGACCAAGACGATGGGCTTCACCACACCGTTCAAGGGCTTCCCGACCTCCTCGGACAACCCGCTCGTCGAGGCAGCGCAGAAGGATCTCGACTCCGGCACCAAGGCCGTGGCGTGGGACTTCTCCCTCATGCCGTCCGAGCAGTGGAAGAACAACCTCGGCGGCGCGCTGCTCAAGTACGCCCAGGGCACCGGTTCGTGGAACGACGTCAAGACCGCCTTCGTGGACGGCTGGGCGTCTGAGTACAAGGCCACCCACTGAGCGGCACGCACTGAGACAGGCGTCCGGGAGCACCGGCTCCACGGGCGCGGGTCACGCTCTGCGTCATCGGTTGTCGACACGGGTGTGAGAAACGCCTGCATCGGCAGCGTGTAAAATCAATCCCAGAGGCGGAGGCTCGAGCTGTCGGCCCGAACCTCCGCCTCTGTGCGCTTCACCCCTGCACACCGATGTGCAGGGAATGCCAAACGTGTATCCGGGCCGGGTGCCTTCTGAGGGCCTAGGGCCGGATCCGGCAGACTTGGAAGGAGGCTGATGAATCATGACAACGACCTCAGGCAAGACCATCCGTCGCTGGTGGGCGCTCTTCGCCCTGCCGACGTTCCTCGCCTTCATCATCGGATTCATCATCCCGTTCATTCTCGGCGTGTATCTCAGCTTCTGTGATTTCAACACCATCAGGGATGCCACGCCGAACGGATTCAAGAACTACGTCAAGGCATTCCAGGACACCGAGTTCTGGACAGCCCTCGGCCAGACCATCTCGTTCGCCATCGTGACGACGATCATCATCAACGTCGTCGGTTTTGCGATCGCCTACATGCTCACCAAGGCCATCAAGGGTGCCACGGTCTTCCGCTCGATCTTCTTCATGCCGAACCTCATCGGCGGCATCATCCTCGGCTGGGTGTGGCAGCTGCTGCTCAACGGCATCCTCCAGCAGTGGGGTGCGAGCCTGACGCTCAACAAGAACTATGGTTTCTGGGGCCTCGTCATCCTCGTGTGCTGGCAGCAGATCGGCTACATGATGATCATCTATATCGCCGGCCTGCAGGCCGTCCCCACGGACGTGCTCGAGGCGGCGGAGGTCGATGGTGCCAACGGCCGTCAGAAGCTGTTCGACATCATCATCCCGCTCATGATGCCCTCGATCACCGTCTGCTCGTTCCTGACCATCACCAACGGCTTCAAGATGTTCGACCAGAACCTCGCCCTCACCGGCGGCGCGCCCGCCAACGAGTCCGAGCTCGTGGCCCTCAACATCTACCGCACCTTCTATGACCGCATGGGCTTCGAGGGCGTCGGCCAGGCCAAGGCCGTGATCTTCTTCATCATCGTGGCGATTGTGGCACTGCTCCAGAACCGCCTGACCACCAGCAGGGAGGTGCAGGCATGAACAGCGATGCGAATGCCGAGAAGGTCCGTCATCCCGCACTGTGGACGACGTTGTTCACGATCCTCTCGATTCTGTGGATCTATCCGATCGTCCTTGTCCTGATCAACTCGTTCAAGAACAAGACGTACATCTCCTCCAACCCGTTCAGCATGCCTACCGGCAAGCAGTTCTCTGGCTGGACGAACTATACGACCGGCGTCCAGAGGACGAACTTCTTCGCCAGCTTCGGCTGGACCGTCGTCATCACCGTCGGCTCCGTCGCACTGATCCTGCTGTGCACCTCCATGGCCGCCTGGTGGATCGTCCGCGTCAACGACTGGGCCGCAAAGACCCTCTATGTGCTCTTCCTGTTCAACATGATCGTCCCGTTCCAGATGGTCATGTACACCCTCTCCGGCCTCGCCGACCAGATGGGCCTGAACACCCCGTGGGGCCTGTGGATCGTCTATCTCGGCTTCGGCGCGGGACTCGCCGTGTTCATCTTCACCGGCGCCATCAAGGGCATCCCTCGGGATCTCGAGGAGTCCGCCATGATCGACGGCGCCTCGGTGCCCAGGATCTTCTTCCAGATCATCGTCCCGCTGCTGCGGCCGACCATCGTGTCCGTGGCCATCCTCGAGACGATGTGGATCTGGAACGACTACCTCCTGCCGTACCTGACCCTCGACACGAACCGGTTCATGACGATCTCCATCGCCGTCCAGTACCTCAAGGGCGGCTACGGCTCCGTTGACATGGGCGCCATGATGGCCTGCCTCGTGCTCGCCATCCTGCCGATCGTCGTGTTCTACCTGTTCTGCCAGAAGTACATCGTCAAGGGTGTGCTCGCCGGCGCCGTCAAGGGCTGATCAGCAACCGCAACGCGATACGCGCGGTAGGCGCGTGACGGTCTGGGGCCGGCCTGAGGACGCAGGGCCATCGTCCTGTGATACCCGCCTCTGCCACAGAAGCGGCGTCAGTGCCGGAAACAGAAGGATATAAGGCCGTGGGATATGCTGGAACGCGTGTCCCACGGCTTTTTCATGCCCGGACATGCCTGGGATCCGGACAAGCTTGGACGCCGGACATCAGAGGAGGCCCTGATGCATTTTCTTGATTATGACTCGCGGTTCATGCAGGGCCTCGGCGTGGTGACGGCAGGCGTGTGGATCACGATCCTCATGCTCGTCACCTCACTGCCCGTGGTCACCGTCGGCGCGGCGGTGACGGCTGGCCATGACGTGTGCCGGCAGATCCTCGCCTCGAAGGGCGGCGGGATGACGAAGGCCTACTTCCGCTCGTTTGGACGCAACTTCGTCAAATCGACGCTCATCTGGTGCGTCTTCCTGCCGTTCCTTGCCCTGCTCGTGTGGTCGTGGGTCGCCGTGTTCGACACGATCGCCCTCATCCCCAAGATCGCCTTCTCGCTCATCTTGGTCATGTGTTTCGAATGGGCGTTCTATCTGCAGTCACGCTTCGAGAACCCGGTGGGCCGCACGCTGCGCAACACCGTCATCTTCTCCGTGGGGCATATCGGAACCACGCTCGCCCTCGTTGGCATCGACGCGCTGTACTGGGTGCTTGTCGTCCTGTCCGTGAGATTCTTCCCGCAGGGCCTGTTCCTGCTCGTCGTGCTCGGCTACGGCAACCTGCTGCTGATCCATCTGCCGATCCTCGAGCATGCGATGCGCGGGCAGATCAATGACCCCCGTAATGCAGGGCGGCAGCAGTCTGTTGTGCGGTGGCAGGATCAGAAGGATCAGAAGCAGCAGGATCAGAAAGAGCCGGATCATCCCGGCCGGTGAGGACGAGATCGAGCAGGAGGAAGACCGCGTAGACGGCGAGCGCGATCATATGGCGGTCAAAGTTGTTCGCCGGGGCGAGGACCATCACCCCCATCTGGGCGAGCAGCGGCAGGTCGAGCCAGAAATCGGCCCAGCGTCGCAGCCGCAGGGACGCGCAGACCGCCAGGAGGGTGAGGACCACCCAGAAATTGCCGTGCAACGGCCAGCCGAGGACCGGCACCGACGACCAGACGCGGAAGAAGCCGATGACACCGGTGCGCACGGGATTGTCCGCCCACGCGGAGCCGAGGTCGGCCCTCACCGCGAAGCTGTCGGAATAATAGAGGAACGAGACGTAGGGCGGGTCGGCAAGATCGAAGTAGCCGTAGAATTCCGCGACGAACGCGTCAAAGGCGACGCGGGGGGAGGCTTTGACGGCTTTTGCCCAGGCGCGCATGAAACGTGACCACTGTTTCGGCGTCACACTCTGCCAGCGATAGGAGATTGTGCCGTTTCCTGAGGATTTGACGGGATCGGCGTCGTCAGGATTGTAGACCTCCGCCATCTTCTGCAGGTCGAAGATCGGGTCGAGGTCGCGGGTGATGCCCCGGGTGAGCGCGGTCGGGTCGTATTTCTCGATCCGGGCGATCTGCTGGACGAGCACCGCCCGGGATTCGATCGGGTCGCCGTCGACCGCCTGGCCGGTGGCATACGCGGCGTGCAGGCCGCCGGAGAAGAGCGCGGCGGGCAGGAGCAGGCAGACGAGCCAGCGCTTCCACTGCCGACGTTTCCAGACGAGCAGGACGACCAGCTCGATGAGCACGAGGGCGAGGGCATATTTGACGCACAGCACGCAGGCGAGCGTGGAGAGGGCCAGCGCCCAGCGGTCGCGGCGGGTGACGGACTCCGGTTTCTTGACCATGAGCGTGAGCGTGGAGGCCCACCAGACAAAGGCGAAGGCGAACTGCGGCGACTTGGTCAGACTGACCGTGTCAATGCTGACGATTGGCGAGAGGACGGGCAGCAGCAGGAGGACCGACCGGGCGGCGGTGCCCATGCTCGGGTGCAGGCGCAGCAGGCGCGATCCCATCGCCGCGAGGGCGAACGTGGCGAACAGCCAGGAAAGTGCGATGAGGAGCAGGTCGGCCGGCCAGACGACCCCGGTGGCATGCAGCGAGGCAAACCGGACGAGCCCGACGAACAGGGTGAGAAAGAGGTTGTGCTGGTTGGTCAGGAACGTCGCCTCGCGCGAGGGCCACAGATAGTGGGAGAGCGGATAGATGTCGGCGGGAGGGTAGGTCATGGACGCCAGCGTGCAGCCGTTGTGGTGCAAAACCCGTGCGCACAGCCAGTTGTTGACCTCGGTGCCCTGGTTGATCAGATCCGCGCCGCACAGCAGGGTGATGACCAGCGGCACCCAGGCCAGGGCGAGCACATAAAAGGCCCACAGGCTGCGGAACCCCGTCGTGCGGGCGGTGACGAAAGCCTGCCAGCGTGGATGGCGGTGCGTGGAGGCAGAAGTTGTCGTCGTCCGTGCGGCGGCATCGGCGGGAAGGGCATTCGTGCCGGAGCCTGCTGCCGCCGTGTCGTTCCGGTCGGCCCGCTTCCGGGCATGGCGGCGCAGGAGGAAGGTCGCGGTAAAGATCACCGTCTCGTAGGCGAGGAAGACGACAAAGAGGAGCGCCCACTGCGCCGGCCCGAACCAGGAGATGCTGCCGGACGGATTGCGGTAGATGGTCCCGGCGGCGGTGCAGAAGGCGAGGAAAGCGCTCACAAGTAGGCTTGCGATCCGTCCGGTCACAGAGGCGGAGAGAAAATCTCTGTGGCGTGGCGTCGTCCGTGCCGGTGCCGGGTGTTCTGCCATGGATGCCTCCGTTCCCTCGTCAGATCGAACAGCACACGGCCGGACGCGGCGTGATCGTCGCCTGCGCCACGGTCTGATACCGGCCTGGCCTGTCTGATATCGATAAGTATCAAAAAAGGCCAGTCCCGAAGGACTGGCCTGTGAGGTCGGGTCGGTGGGATTTGAACCCGCGGCCTCCTCGACCCGAACGAGGCGCGCTACCAAGCTGCGCTACGACCCGATACGAAGCACACACGTCTCCGTACAAAGCACTGAGCATACACCCGGCCCCGGATCGGTGCAACAACGAAGTAGCACACCGCCGGTAGACTCAAAGACCGGCAGAACATCACAAGCGGAAGGCGGGAACATGGTCGCTGGAAACGAGGAAGGGCAGGGCTCCGAGGC
The DNA here is from genome assembly GCA_040773385.1 of Aeriscardovia sp. GTDB lineage: Bacteria > Actinomycetota > Actinomycetes > Actinomycetales > Bifidobacteriaceae > Aeriscardovia. The sequence goes on from JAXGWH010000003.1 coordinate 8,669, forward strand.
TCGGTCGCTGCTCGAGGCCGAGAAGGAGCAGAAGGCCGAGGAGCTCGCCTCCGTCAAGGCGGCCGAGCGCATGTCGAGCCAGGACGACGACATCGCCGCACGCATCGACGCGGGCCAGTCCGTCAGCGACGCCGTGGCCGGGTCGATGGAGAAGTTCGGCCATGACTCCATGGACGAGCAGGTGCTCATCCGCGTGGCCAAGCGCGAGGAGATGCTCAGGACGGGCGGGGATCCCTACCCGGTGCACCTCGACGTGACGACCACCATCGGCGCCATCCGCAAAAAGTATGACGGCAGGCTCGAGAAGGGCCAGGAGACCGACGACGAGGTCGGTGTGGCCGGCCGTGTTATGTTCCTGCGCAATACGGGCGGCCTGTGCTTCGCCCAGCTGCAGGCCGGTGACGGCACCCGTCTGCAGGCCATGGTCTCCAAGCGCGAGGTCGGCAAGGAGAGCCTCGACCGCTTCAAAAAGCTCGTCGATCTGGGCGATCACCTCTACGTGCGCGGCACCGTCATCAGCTCACGCACCGGCGAGCTGTCCGTGTTTGCCACGGACTGGGCCATCGCCACCAAGTCGCTGCGCCCGCTGCCCACGCTGCACAATGAGATGAACGAGGAGGACCGCACGCGACGCCCGTACCTCGCCCTCGTCGTCAATGACAAGACGCGCCAGATGCTGCGCCGCAGGGCGGCCGTCACCAGCTCGTTGCGCGCCAACTTTGCCGGCCGCGGCTACCTCGAGGCGGAGACCCCGATGCTGCAGACCATCCGCGGCGGCGCCACCGCCCGTCCGTTCATCACCCACATGAACGCCTACAACATCGATCTGTTCCTGCGCATCGCCCCGGAGCTGTTCCTCAAGCGCCTGCTTGTGGGCGGTGTGGAGAAGGTCTTCGAGATCAACCGCAACTTCCGCAACGAGGGCGCGGACGCCACGCACTCGCCCGAGTTCACCATGCTCGAGGCCTATCAGGCCTACGGCACGTACGACACGATGGTCGAGCTGACGCGCGACCTCGTCACCCGCGCGGCCAAGGATGTGTTCGGCGGTACGGTCGTCACCCTCGAGGATGGCGAGGAGTACGACGTCGGGCAGGGCTGGACGTCGCTGTCGATGTACGAGTCGCTCTCGCAGTCCCTGGGCGAGGAGATCACCGCCGATACCCCGCTCAAACATCTGGAGGAGCTGGCCGACAGGCTCCATCTTGAAAAGGACATCGCGCCCAACCGCGGCAAGTATGTCGAGAGGCTCTGGGAGCACTTCTACGCCGAGGACCCGCACAAGCTGTGGCAGCCAACGTTCGTGCGCGGCTTCCCCGTGGAGACCACGCCGCTGACGAAGATGAGCCGGCAGACCCCGGGCGCCGTGGAGAAGTGGGATCTGTACGTGCGAGGCTTCGAGCTGGCCACCGCCGATTCCGAGCTCAACGACCCGGTCACCGAGCGCAAGCGTCTCGTCGAGCAGGCGAAGCAGGCGCTCGCCGGCGATGTGGAGGCCATGGCCATCGACGAGGACTTCCTCACCGCGCTCGAGGTGGGCATGCCGCCCACCGGCGGCATGGGTATGGGCATCGACCGTCTGCTCATCGCGCTGACCGGGGCGACCGTGCGCGACACGATCACCTTCCCGCTCGTGCGCCCGTTCAACCACTGAGGGATCGGGGTCCTCGAGGGTGACGGCCTCACAGAAGGCGGTATCCACGCGGCGGCGGACAGGCGGGCGGCTGACGCCGTCCGACTGGATCCGGGGCGCACGGCCTGCGACGCTGCTCATGGCGGTGGCGAGCGTGGGCACCGGTGCGGCCAGCGCACGCTGGTTCGCCCGTTCCTGCTCGCTCGACACGGGCTGCGCCTTTGACGGACCGGAACCGCTGGACGGGCGCTGGTGGGCGCTCGCGGTCCTGGCCCTGCTCGTCGCGGTCTTTCTGCAGATCGCGGCGAATTATGTGGATGATGCCGCCGACGGTGCGGCGGGCCGCGATGACGACCGCGCGGCGGGGGCGCCGGCACGGCTTGTGGCGCGCGGGGCGGATCCGAGGAAAGTGATGCTCGCCGGGGCAGTTTTCACGGCAGCCGCGGTGATCGCCGGGATCGCCGCCTGCGCGCTCGCGGGCGGGTCACGCTGGTGGCTGCTTGTCGTCGGCGCGTTGTGCGCGGCGCTCGCCTGGGGCTATTCGGCCGGCTCTCGCCCGCTGAGCCTGGGGGCATGGGCCCCGTTCGCGGTGGTCGCCGTCTTCGGTCTGGCAGGGGTTCTCGGCACACAGTTCCTGCTTGTCGGCGGCATCTCCATCGGCGGGGTCCTGATGGCATTGGCGCAGGGATGCGCCTGCGCGGCGGTGCTGCTTGTCAACGACATCCGTGACGCCCGTGATGACGAGGCGCATGGAAAGATCACCCTTGCCGTACGGCTGGGGGAGTCGGCGCACGCACTGTTCGCCGTCCTGGCCTGGACGGGACCGGCCATCCTGCTGCTGCAGGCGCTGTCGATGCGGGCATGGCCGGCGCTCGTGCCGGCGCTCCTCGGGATCGTGGCCGCAGCATGGGATCCGGTGCGTCGGGCGCAATCGGTCTCGTCCGGCGCGGGCGCTGCCGGTGCCGCGTCGGCGTGGAGACGGGCGCTCGGGCTGATGTGCCTTGTGCCGCCGGTTTTGATGATCGGTTTCTGGCTGGTGGCCGTCCGCGTCTGAATCAGCCCGTAAAATGGTTCGTATGGCATATACATTGATTCTGCTCCGGCATGGCCAGAGCGCCTGGAACAAATCCAATCAGTTCACCGGCTGGGTCGACGTCCCGCTCACCGAGCAGGGCATCGAGGAGGCCAAGAACGGCGGCCGTCTGATGGCGGAGAAGAATGTCCTGCCGGACGTGCTCTACACCTCGATGCTGCGCCGTTCCATCGAGACGGCCTTCTATGCGCTCGACCAGACCGACCGTCTGTGGATCCCGGTCAAGCGCAGCTGGAGGCTCAACGAGCGCCACTACGGTGACCTCCAGGGCAAGAACAAGTCCGAGATCCGCCAGGAGTACGGCGACAAGCAGTTCATGCTGTGGCGCCGTTCCTACGCCACCCCGCCGCCCGACATCAAGGACGACAACAAGTACAACCAGGCCAACGATCCGCGCTATGCGGGCGACCCGGTTCCGAAGGCCGAGGCGCTCAAGAACGTCGTGGCCCGCGTGGAGCCGTACTTCAAGCAGGAGATCGAGCCGCAGCTCAAGGCCGGCAAGACCGTGATGATCGCGGCCCACGGCAACTCGCTGCGCGCCATCGTCAAGATGCTTGACGGCCTGTCCGAGGAGGAGATCTCCAAGGTCAACATCCCCACCGGCATTCCGCTGGTCTACAAGCTCGACGAGAACTTCAAGCCGATCGTGCCGCGCGGCGAGTACCTCGACCCACAGGCCGCGGCCGCCGGTGCGAAGGCTGTCGCCAACCAGGGCAAGTGAGCCCGGGAGGAACCCTTTGAGAATCCCGCGGATGTGAGGAATCCTCGAAGAGTCTGCTGAAAATGGGAAGGCCTCCGGTGCCATGAAGGGTGCCGGAGGCCTTTTGCGTCCTGATTCTGTGCGTGATCCCGTGTCTCAGTCGTCCTCGCGGTCCTGGTCGGGCACGCGGTTCGGATCGAAGCCGGAGACAATATAGATCAGCCTTTTTGCCAGCGAGACGCAATGGTCGCCGAAACGCTCGAAATAGCGGGCGAGGAGCACGAGGTTGACCACGTCCTGGGTGGTGCCGTGCCATGCCTGGGAGTTGATGAGCTCATAACTTGCGCGATGGTAGCCGTCCATCACGTCGTCCCCGCCGATGATGTCCTGTGCGATCGCGGTGCTGCGGTCGCGGAACATCTCGAACATCTGCTGGGCGACCTCCTGCGCGCGGTGCTGCATCTTGCCGATCACCTCCGCCGCCTGGTCGGGGATGGCGCTCTCAGGCGCGGCCCGGTGCGCGGCCTCGGCGATGTGCCGGGTGATATCGCCCATACGCTCCAGCTCCGAGGAGAGGCGGATCGTCGTCACCACATCGCGCAGATCCGAGGCCACGGGGTTCTGCCGGGCGAGCAGGAGCACGCACCGGTCGAGGATCTCGTCCTCGAGCGCGTCGACCTGCGCGTCTGCGGCCATCACTTTCTGGGCCTTTGCATCGTCCTTGTCCATGAGCGCCTGCGAGGCGAGACTCAGATGGTCGCGCACGAGGGTGGCCATTTTCAGGACGAGCCGGTTGATCTGCTCGATTTCCGTGCTGTAGCGAAGCCGCATTGTCTCTCCTGCCCGTTGTGTGCGTCATACCGACAGCGTCAACTATACCGGCCGGTGATTGTGTCTCCGACCGGTGATGATTTCCATGCGGCGTGTCGCGGTTCGGGCGATGCGGTCAGGGATCCGACCGGATGGCACCGACGGTCCGTGGAGTAGGCCGGCGGGCCTCGGTGCAATAGACTCGGAGTGTGAGAAAGAACGCACCTGCCAGCACCCGGCCCGCTGCCGGTGCCGGTCCCGCGCCCGTCCTGCGGCGCGCGGCCGCGGCGCTTCTCGCCGTCCTGCTTGTGCCGGGCCTGTCCGGCTGCGGCGACAACGTCCCCCCGGCTCTGCCCGTGGATCCTGCCGTAGCGCAGGTGATCGGCACCACGGCCCTGACCGTCACGGGCGAGCAGGCCGGGGCGGGATCCTCCGCGCAGCAGGCGTCGATGGAGGCGTGGTCCGCCGGCTACTCGCGCTACCAGCCTGATGCCGTCATCGCCTATGACCCGCAGGGCTCCGGCGCGGGTGTCACCTCCTTCCTGCAGGGCGCTGTGGGCTGGGCCGGCACCGATGTGCCGCTGACCTCCTCCCAGCGCCCGCGCTCGAAATCTGTCTGTGCCGGTGCACAGGCCGTCGACCTGCCCGTCTTCGTCTCGCCCATAGCGCTCGTCTATAACATCGACGGGCTCAATGGCAGCCATATCCGCCTGTCGGCGGCGCTTGTGGCGGATATCTTCGCCGGGCGGGTCGTCTGGTGGGACGACGCGCGTATCGCCGCCGCGAACCCGGTGCTCAAAAACAGGCTGCCGCACCTGCGCATCACACCGGTCTGGCGCTCCGACCAATCCGGGACGAGCCAGATCGTCTCCGCGTATCTGGCGACGGCGGCGTCCGGCCGCTGGCCGAAGGATGCCGGCAAGACATGGCCCTCCACGGCAGGGCAGGGGGCGAAGGGCACGGCGGGCGTCGCCACCGTCGTCTCCCAGGCGAAGGGCACGATCGGCTATGTCGAGGCCGCGCAGGCAGGCTCCCTCGGCACAGTGGCGCTCCTGCAGGGCTCCACGCCCGTCCTGCCCGGCCGGAAAGGGGCGTCCGCCTTTGCCACCAAGGCGGCGAGGAAGGTGACGGGCGCGGATTCCGGTGCGACGGCACAAAAAAGCGCCAGGAAGCCGGCGGAAAAGACCGGGGGGAAGACTGCGCCGCGCTCTTTCCCTGCGGTCCGTGATCTCACGCTCAGCCCGGATTACGCGGACACCTCCTCCGAGGTCTACCCGCTCACGCAGATCAGTTATCTTGCGGTGTGCCCCGCCTATCCGGATGCCGGACGGCAGCGGTTCGTCGGCTCATGGCTCTACTACATCGCCTCGCAGGGGGCGCAGGAGCTGTCGGCCCAGGTGGCGGGATCCGCTCCTCTGCCTGATGCGCTCTCGCGACAGATCCAGACGGACGGCCGGGCGCTGCTCGCCGCGGCGGGCGTGCCGGCGGCGGCAGGAAAAACGGCGGAAGGATCAACCGGGAAGACTGCGGCGAAGACGACAGAAAACATGACAGGGACGGCCAACGGACACGGAAGGAGAGGTGATGGCAGAAAATAGGGCGGAAAACACGGAAGAAAACCGTCTGGACGACAGCGCGGACAATAAGGCAGGCGATAAGGCTGCCAGCACCGTGGAACCGCCGCGTCCGCACAGGGCCGACATCACCGGCGCCCTGCGGCGCAACCGTGTGTTCACGCGCGTCGTGCGTGCCAGCGGGTTCGTCATCCTCGCCCTCCTGGCCGCCGTCACCCTCTTCCTCATCGCACAGGCGATGCCGCTTGTGACCAGCCCGCGGGCACAGGTGAGGGCTGCGATCCTGTCCGCCTCGGGCGGGCAGGCGTCCGGTTTCTGGGAGTATGTGGGGCCGCTGCTGTCCGGCACGCTGCTCGTCGCGCTCCTGGCCCTGCTGCTGGCCGTGCCGCTGTCGCTGGGGGTCTCGCTGTTCCTCGTGTTCTACTGCCCGCCCCGGCTGCGTGGGTTCCTCTCCGCCGCCGTCGACCTGCTCGCCGCCGTGCCTTCGGTGATCTATGGCCTGTGGGGCGGTCTCGTCTTCGTCCCCGCCGTATTCGGCGTGGCGGACTGGACGGCAGAGCATCTGGGCTGGATCCCGCTGTTCGCCGGCCCGGCCGCGGACCCTCCACGGACGGTGGCAAGCGCCGCCATCGTGCTTGCCGTCATGATCCTGCCGATCATCACCTCCACCTGCCGTGACCTGTTCCGCCAGTCGAGCCCGCTGCTGCGCGAGTCGGCGATGGGACTGGGTGCGACGAGATGGGAGATGCTCCGGCTGGCGGTCATCGGGCCGGCGAGGAACGGCATCGTCTCCGCTGTCATGCTCGGCCTGGGACGGGCGCTGGGCGAGACGATGGCCGTGCTGATGATCCTTGCGCCCGGGCGCACCTACTCGGTCAGCCTCCTGCAGGCCTCGAAGAGCCAGACGATCGCCGCCAACATCGCCGCGCAGTTCCCCGAGGCGGACGGACTCGGCGTGAGCCTGCTCATCGGCACCGGTCTCGTGCTGTTTGTCATCACCTTCCTCGTGGGCCTTGTCGGTCGGCGTATCGCGGCCGGCCCGTCCGCCGTCCGCGGGAACCGTCATCAGTGGGGCCGGCATACCGAGATCCGCAAGCAGCGCTCCGCCATCGAGCAGGTCGAGGGCCAGCGGCGCACGCGTGGTGAGGCGGAGGGCCTTGATGCCCGGTTCACGGACCGGCTGCTGGCCGCCGCCCGCTCCTCCTATCCGCGCCGGAAGGCGAAAAACGCCGGGATGACCGTGCTCGTCTGGGCGAGCATGGCGGTCGCGCTCATCCCCCTCGTCTCTGTGCTGTGGACGGTCATCTCGCGCGGCATCGGCCGTCTCGACTGGTATTTCCTCACGCACAACATGAAAGGCGTGGTAGGCGGCCTCGCCCCGCACGGCGGTATCGCGCACGCCATGATCGGCACGCTCGAGATCACCCTCTTCGCCATGCTGCTCGCCATCCCCATCGGCATCCTCTGCGCGGTCTGGCTCGTCGAGTACGCCGACGGCACGCGTCCGGCGAGGGTGGTCGACTTCCTCGTCGACATCATGGCCGGCATCCCCTCGATCGTCGCCGGCCTGTTCGCCTACTCGCTCTTCTCGCTGCTGTTCGGGCCGGGCACGATGACGGGGGCGATCGGATCGGTGGCCCTCGGCGTGCTCATGCTGCCCACCGTCATCCGCACCACCGAGGAGATGCTGCGCGCGGTGCCGGGGGATCTGCGCGAGGCCGCCTACGGGCTGGGCGTCACCAAGTCGCGCACCATCTGGAAGGTGGTGCTGCCTGCGGCGCTGCCGGGCATCGTCTCCGGCGTGATCCTCGCCATCGCGCGTGTGATCGGTGAGACCGCACCGCTGCTCGTGACCACCGGCGTGCTCACCGGCACCAACTGGAACCTGTTCAATGGGCGGATGATGACCCTTCCCGTCTACGTCTATCAGGAGTATTCGCAGGGACGGGCGGTCTGCCCGTCAGGTTCCGGCAGTGGTGCGGGCGGCACGGGCGGTTCGACGGACACGGGGTCCTGGTTCTCCGCAACGGGCTGCGTGGCGGACATCCGCACCCAGCGCGCCTGGGCTGCCGCCCTCGTGCTCATCCTCCTCGTGCTCGCCCTGAGCCTCATCGGGCGTCTCATCGCCCGCAGCGCCGACAGAAAGAAAGGACTGTGATGGGAGAGGAACTGCAGGCCAGACACGTCAACGTCTTCTACAACAACGGGGCGTTCAAGGCCGTCGAGGACGTGTCGATGCGCATCCGCGCCGACCAGGTGACGGCCTTCATCGGCCCGTCCGGCTGCGGCAAGTCGACCTTCCTGCGCTGCCTCAACCGCATGCACGAGGCCACGCCGGGCGCAAAGGTCACCGGGCAGATCCTTCTGGACGGCAAAGACCTTTATGGCAAGGACATTGATCCTGTCTCCGTGCGGCGTGACGTGGGCATGGTCTTCCAGCGCGCCAACCCGTTCCCCACCATGTCGATCCGCCAGAACGTGCTCGCCGGCATCAGCCTGACCGGCATGCGCCTGTCCCGTTCGGAGGCGGACGGCCTGGTGGAGTGGGCGCTGCGCGGGGCAAACCTCTGGCAGGAGGTCAAGGACCGCCTCGACGCGCCGGGAATGGGGCTTTCGGGCGGCCAGCAGCAGCGTCTGTGCATCGCGCGTGCCATCGCCGTCCAGCCGCAGATCCTGCTCATGGACGAGCCCACGAGCGCCCTCGACCCCATCTCCACGCTCGCCATCGAGGATCTCATCGGCGAGCTCAAGGAGCGCTTCACCATCGCCATCGTCACCCACAACATGCAGCAGGCGGCCCGCTGCTCCGACTACACGGCGTTCTTCAACGTGCAGGGCGTGGGAAAGCCAGGCCATCTGGTGGAGATGGACAAAACGGACGTCATGTTCTCAAACCCGAAGAAGACAGAGACGGAGAATTACATCTCCGGTCGTTTCGGCTGATTCGCCGCTTCCCGGTCAGTCTGGCCGGCCGTGTCTGGGTCGGGGTTCGGGCCGGGCTGCCTCATCGCGTCCCGGCCAGACTGCCTCGGTGTGGTGCCGTCGGCAGGCCGGTCCGCACGCTGCACGTCCAGGCCGGTGATCGTCTCATCATCATTGGCGAGGCGCATATATGTCGATCGGTTGAAACGTTCCCAGACGAGCATGATGAGCCCGATGAGGAAACCGAAGAGGCAGACCCAGAATTTATATCCCGGGTGCATGCCGAACCCGTACCGCACGATGGCGAAACCGATCGTCAGAATGGCAAAGATGATCGTCCCGGCGATAAAGATGACGCGCAGATCCACTTTTGCGGGGCTGGGTGCCGGCCGGCGTTTGCGCGGGTCAAAGATCGGTTCGAGAGTCACGGATACGATGATAGCCGTAGCCTCCGAGGGGACAGGGCGGCTCGTCCATGCCTTACGACATTGTGGGTGACGACGAACAGAGGAGGGGACAGTGGCACATCCGTCGCATAAGGCCGGCCATCGCTGGTTCTCGCGCGCGTCCCGGCACGGTGCGCATTCCCATCCTGCTCGGGTCGGTGGCAGGCGTTCCTTCTTCCTTCAGGATCACACGGCGGGACGGCATGCCGTCGTCGTCGGCCGTATGCGCCCCCCGCTCGTGGCCGGGGCCGCCGGCGCGCTCGCCGCCGCCGCGATCGCCGTCGTCGGCGTGGTCGGTGTCCAGGCGCGGCCGGGCCAGGGCAGGCGCAGTTCGTTCGCGCCGGTCTCCGCCTCTGCCTCGGCTTCTCGTTCCAGCGTGCGTTCGGGCTCATCGACCGGCTGGTCGCTCGATTCGGCGGGGGAGTTCGATGTCTCGCGCGCCTTCTCTGTCACCGATGCGAAGAAGATCACCGATACCGTCACCGAGTACAAGCCGGCCGCGGTGGTCGACTCCGGCGGCAAATTTCAGTCGATCGGCATCTCCTCCCACCAGGCGGGGACGAGCGCCGGTTTTGACAGTTATGACTTTTCCGAATGCACATGGTGGGCGGCGGTTCGCCGCTCCCAGCTGGGCAAACCCGTCCCGGCGCATCTGGGAAACGGGGGACAGTGGGCCGATTCCGCGAGGGCCAAAGGTCTGTCCGTCGACAGCACGCCAAAGGTGGGCGATGTGGTGGTCTTCGCGCCGGGACAGGCGGGGGCCGTCGCCTATTACGGGCATGTCGCGGTGGTCGAGGCGATCCTTTCCGATGGGTCGATCCTCGTCTCCGAGTGCTCCGAGAATTACAACGGCCAGATCAAGGTCCGCCGTATCTGGGATGCCTCGCATTACCAGTACATTCACTGATATTCACTTATCCGCCTGTTCATTGATATTCATTCATTCGTCTGTCCGCTGATATCCGTCGGGCAGATGCCTTTCCCGCTGCGCGTCTGCGACCATCGTCTCTCTGGGCGTCCGGGTATCGCCTGTCCGGGTGTCATCGGGATATTTTCCGGTTTTTTGAATCAGACGATACTTTTTCACGCCGTCTTCATATACTGAAGCGTGATGATGAAGCACACACATACTCTCGCAGCACTGATCGCCACCGTCACGCTCCTCGTGCCGGTCAGCGGGGCCACCGCGTCCGCGGCGTCCGCCGCCCCGAAGAGCACGGGCGTCGCCGTGCGCTCGTTCCCGGCGCAGCGTTCCGCCACAAAGTCTGACCTGCTTTCGGAATCCGTCTCGCTCACCTCGTCGTCAGAGTCGAAATGGGGCGGTGTCGAGTCCCTCAACGTCCCGAAGACGAAGAGTGACACAGAACGCCGTCAGGAGCAGGAGGAGGCCGCACGCCAGCAGGCGCAGCAGCAGGCGGCATCGCGCTCGCAGCAGCGCCAGTCGCTGTCTTCCGCAGCGTCCTCCTTGGTGACGTATGACGACACGCCAGCATCGAAGGATGCCGCGGGTCTTGTCAGTTTCGCGCAGCAGTTCACTTATGTGCCGTACGTCTACGGCGGCACCACGCCTTCCGGCTGGGACTGCTCAGGCTTCACCCAGTGGATCTTTTCCCATTTCGGCGTCTCCCTGCCGCGCACGGCAGCCGAGCAGCGCGCCTACGCCAAGGCGCACGGCCATCGCCACTCCACCCCACAGCCGGGTGACCTCATGGCGATGAACGACAACTCACATATGGCCATCTATCTCGGCAACGGCATGATGATCCATGCTCCGACGCCAGGAAAGATGACAGAGATCATCCCGGTCTACTCGTCCAACTTCGAGTACTACGGCATGCTCTGATCTATCCGACGTCTCATCAAATATCAGCTTCTGGGCACCCCGGCGGTCTTCCCGCACGGGGGTGCCGTGTGTTTCGGGCCCTGTTCCCCTCGGATAGGGGAAGGACGGCCACGAGCGGGTATTCTTGGAATCGGACAGGAAGGCGATGGAGCCTTCCTCCCGGCCGTGACCAGACGGACGGGACAGACGGCGCGCCTGCAGAGCACAGCATCGTGGACGCGGAAAACGAATGGAGGACGACATGGACGCAGAGAAAAAGAAGGCGGTCCTCGTCGGGGTCGACGGCACGGATGCCAGTTACAAGGCCGTCTGGTGGGCGGCCAACTATACCAAGCACGCGGGGCTCGAGCTGCAGATTGTCTGTGCCTACTCGCTGCCCAGCTACGCGGCCGTCTCGTTCGACGCCACATACAGCGCGCTCGGTGACGACGCGATGGCCCACACCGACGCGCAGGAGATCCTCGCGCGTGCCAAATCGATCGCCGACGAGCAGGGCGTCAAGGCGAGCACGCTCATCGTCACAGGAGACCCGGCCTCGGTGTTCGTCGAGCTCTCGCGCAACTACCACCTCATCGTCATCGGTAATCGCGGCAAGGGCGGCCTGGCGGAGCGGCTCCTGGGCACCACCAGTTCGAGTCTGCCGGCTTATGCCTATTGCCCGACCGTCGTCGTCCCGTTCACCGACGATGACGACGAGCTGTTGCACCTGAGCAACACGATCACCCGTGTGGCCGTCGGCTCCGACGAGTCGAAGTGGGGCCTCAAGGCGCTCCAGCTCGCCGCGGACTTCGCCGCCTCGTGGGGCGCCGAGCTGACGGTCCTCTCCGTGGTGCCGGTCTACGGTGCCGGCAGCGGTATGTTCTCGCTCGCCCCCAGCCAGGAGGACCAGCAGCACATCGTCGACTCGTATCTCGACGATCTGCGCACCCGCGTCCAGCCGATCCGCGACAAGTACCCGCACCTCGACATCAATCTCAAGGTGGTGCCGGGCTCCGCCGTCGACGCGCTCGCCCGTGCCAGCGCGAACAATGACGTGGTGGTCGTCGGCTCCCGCGGCCGCGGCGGCTTCACCGGGCTCATCCTCGGTTCCACGAGCCAGGGCCTCATCCAGCATGCGCAGTGTCCGATTTATGTGGTGCCGCGCAAATACGTGGAGGCCAGCGAGCTCGCCCCGGACGAGAACGTGCCGGATTCGCCCGAGCAAGTGCGTCCGACCTCCGTCGAGGACATCGAAGGTGTCGAGAAGGTCACCGTCCCCACCGCGCCGAAGGAGAAGGCCGAGGCCATCGAGTCGGTCATCGATCCGAACAAGAAGGGCAATCGGGCCCCGGACGCCTCCGACCAGATCCCGGAGAAGACGTCATCCGACGAGACGACATCGTCCGACGGCGCGAAAGACTGACCTGTCCGACTTGAAAGAGCGCCCGGCCCCCTCAGGGATCGGACGCTCTTGTCGTTCTGGGAGGATCCTGTTCTGTGTTCTGGGGCGGTCCCGTTTTCGACCGTCCCGCTCCTCCTGTCCCGTTGGTCCTCAGTGCCGCACGCTCACATGGATGTCGACCGGCGTGGGCTGGCGGTACGTGTGCGCCACCGTGCAGTCGGCCTCGATGTGCCGTTCCACGCGCTGCGCGAGCTTGTCGGCGTCCGCGTCGTCCATGCCGGTGCCGGTGGCGTCGACCTCCACCTCCTCGCTGAACGAGTTGTAGCGGTCGTTCGTCTCGTCATAATCGCCGGTCACGGTGATTTTGGCGCCCTTGTTCGCCCCGAGCGCCCGTTCGACCGGGCTGGTGGAGCTGAGTTCGCCGCATGCGGCAACGGCGATCTTGGCGAGGTCGCCCGGGTTGAACATGCCCTCGCCGTGCCCGAAGACGAGCTCGGCGCCGTCGTCCGAGTGTGCCACATACGTGCCGTCCCCGCGACGGTCGACCCACAGTGTGCGCTGTGCCATGATTGCCTCTTTCCTGATTGTTCTTTTCGATTGTGTCCTGACCCGATCGTTCCTTGCCGGCCTGATCGGGTACGCGGCGGTCTTCCTGCCGGGAATCCATTCGTGCCGTAGAGTGCCGGTTTGCCGTTTATATCGACGGACGCCCGGACCGGACGCGTCGGTGTCGTCTGTTCTGATTATCGCCGCCTGGCCGCCCGGTCGGGACGGGGAATCAGCCGTGAGCCAAGGACGCCGTGATCACGCGGATCGGGGGACCATCACTGCCGGCAGGCGTCGCTGATAGGCTCGGAGATATGGCTTTGACAGAGGAACAGCTTGCCGACATCCGTACCCGTATCCCGGAAAAACCTGCGAGCGACGTGCCCACGCCGTATGAGGACCTGCTGCGCAAGATCCTGCGCGAGGGGCATCTCAAGGGCGACCGCACCGGAACAGGCACCATCTCGCTGTTCGGCCAGCAGATGCGCTTCGACCTGTCAAACAACTCGTTCCCGCTCATCACCACCAAGCGCACATGGTTCCGCGGGGTGGCCTACGAGCTCATCTGGTTCCTCAAGGGCAGCTCCAACGTGCGCTGGCTGCAGGAGCACAATGTGCACATCTGGGACGAGTGGGCCGATGCGGACGGCAATCTCGGCCCGGTCTACGGCGTGCAGTGGCGCAGCTGGCCGGCCCCCACGAAGGACGACCCGAACCGCACCATCGACCAGATCGCCAACGTCATCGAACAGATCCGCACGAACCCGAACTCCCGCCGTCTCATCGTCACGGCATGGAACCCGGCCGAGGTGGACCAGATGGCGCTGCCGCCCTGCCACGCGCTCTTCCAGTTCTATGTGGTCGACGGCAGGCTCTCCTGCCAGCTCTACCAGCGTTCGTGCGACATGTTCCTCGGTGTGCCGTTCAATATCGCCTCGTACTCGCTGCTCACCTGCATGATCGCCCAGCAGACCGGCCTGGAGCCCGGGGAGTTCGTCTGGACGGGCGGTGACTGCCACATCTACGACAACCATGTGGACCAGGTGCTCGAGCAGCTCTCGCGCACCCCGTACCCGTATCCCACGCTCACCATCGACAAGGAGCCGGATATCGCCTCGTACAAATACGAGGACTTCCATGTGGAGGGCTACCGGCACGGCGGCACCATCAAGGCGCCGATCGCCGTCTGAGCGTCCGGATCGTCCGCGCAGGGCCGGCCCGAAAACACGGGTCTGCGATCACACGTAAAATGGCAATCGCATTCTTTTCACACATCTTCCTGAGGGAGATCAGTCATTATGGGGCATGACAGTAGCGCCTCGAACGCCTATCACGAATCCATGCCCGCGTTCGGCGGGCTTTCTGATGGCCGCGGGGCATCCGTGACCGGTTTCTCGGGTATTTCCGGGGATTTTTTCGAGGATATGGGCGACCTGTCCGCCTCCGATGCGGACGGGTCCTCTCTGGCCGACGACGGGGACGTGCCGGATGTGCAGGACGGACGGGAGCCTGCGGACGGCCCGGAGGGTCAGGACGAGGAGCTGGACGAGGACGAGCGCATCTGGGAGAACCCCGCGCCGTTGCTGACGCAGAGCTCCGCCGTCATCCACCTCATCTGGGCGCAGGCCCTCTCGCTGGAGGGGACCCCCGGCGCGATCGGCAACAACAACGCCATCCCGTGGCACATCCGCGAGGATCTGCGCCATTTCAAGGATCTGACGGTCAGCCACCCGGTCATCATGGGTTCGCGCACCTGGGAGTCGCTCGGCGCACACCGCCCGCTCTCCTCGCGCGACAACATCGTCGTCAGTTTTGACGAGGACTACGAGGCGCCCGGCGCCACCGTGGCCGACTCCCTCGACGAGGCGCTCTCGCTCGCCACCACGCCCGCCATCCCCGACGACGGCATCGACCGCTCCGAGGTGTGGGTGATCGGCGGAGCCTCGGTGCTGCGCCAATGCCTGCAGGTGGCCGACGACGCCTATGTGACGCAGGTCGACCTGCGCGCCCCGGCCGACACGTTCGCCCCCGACATGTCGGCGCTCGTGCGGCAGGGATCGTGGCGGCTCGTCTCGCGCGGCCGCTGGCAGCGCTCGCGCTTGACCCCGAAGGGCGGGGGCAGGGCGCCGCGCTTCCGCTTCCTGCGCTATGAGCGCGTGAAGGACCGTGCGGCCCGTGCGGCGACGCGCAGGTTCCTCACATTCCGTCCGTGGTCTGTGCGCTGAGGGGATTTTTCTCGACAGGAAATATCCGGCGGGATGGTCGTGGCTGGTACCATCATCCCGGCACGTCCGCGCATCCCGAGGAGGATTCAATGGCCCAGCCGTACACCGTCATGACCGTCTGCACCGGCAACATCTGCCGCTCGCCGATGGCACAGGTCATCCTGCAGAAAATGATCGATGAGCGGGGCCTTTCGGACAAGATCAGCGTCGATTCCTCCGGTGTGAGCGACGAGGAGGACGGCCATCCCATCGACCCGCGTGCCGCCCGCGTGCTGCGGGCCCGCGGCTACACGGTCCCGTTCCACCGCGCCCGGCAGATCACCGCGCAGGAGGCGGCGCACACGGACCTGCTCCTGCCGATGACCGCCGACCACCTGCGCATGCTCGACTGGTTCCTGCCGGCCTCCCGCCGAGACCACGCCCGCCTGTACCGCAGCTTCGACCCGGCCCTGCACGCCCCGCGCACCCGGTACGATTCCTCGCTTGACCTCGTGGACCCGTGGTACGGCGGCCCGCGTGAGTTCAACATCGCCATCGACCAGATCGAACATGTGGCGCCGTATATCCTCGACTGGATCGAGGAGCAGATCGGCGCACGGCACTGACACTGCAGCAACGGCCCGGGGCACGTGGACCGGGATCGTCAGTTTGGTTGTGGAACGAGGACAAAATCGACGCGGGAATAAAGAGAGCGATGATGCTGTTAAAGATCTGAGCATCGTTTCGCGGCGGGCACCCGGCCCGCGTCATGACCGCACGAAAGCGGGCGGACGATGGCAGGCGGCACGCGGATCGCGGCCGCAGAGGGGTCCGGCAGGGTGCCGGATCAGGGTTGAGGAAGAAAATACAGTTCACAGAGGTACGAAAAATGAAAATGAATGAGACTTTCCGCGCTCAGAGCGCGTCCGACGGCAACCGACCGATGGCGTCGAACGTCTCGGTCCTCGACGGGGGAGTGCGCATCCGCACAAGCAAGCAGTCGGTGTTCGACATGGCCCGAACCATTTCCAGTGAGGACGGGTCGCTGCGCTCGCGGCTGTTTGGCAAGCCTGTCGAGATGATCCGGCAGGAGGCCGCGCGGGTCTTCGCCCGTCACGGTGTGGCACTCAACGGTGCCACCCTCGACGATTACGCGCGCTCCGTTGCCAGCGGTACGGATTATCGTTTTGTCGTCGCCTTCTGAGCGAGGGGAAACGCCCGATTCAGAACCATTCCACGTCGCGGGCCATCTGTGCCGACGGCTATTTTGTTGGAGGCCGAAGACTGACCATCATAAAGCCCGCCTTACGGGGCGGGCCTTTTTGTTCGTAAAACAAAAAATCCTCGGGCGGATGCCCGAGGATGATGGTGGCTCCGAACGGTATCGATCCGTTGACCTCACGATTTTCAGTCGTGTGCTCTACCAACTGAGCTACAGAGCCAAGCGGACAGCCACCGATTCGGCAACTGTTCTGGCGACCTCGATCGGGCTTGAACCGACGACCTCCGCCGTGACAGGGCGGCGCTCTAAACCAACTGAGCTACGAGGCCAATGTCAAAACATGTTTGACAACAGAAGAACACTATACAGCCTGTGACGGATAAAGCAAACATGTCATCCCGCCGCCGCGGCCGTCCGATGGTGAATCGTCGTCATCGCGCGCTTTTGTTCGGCGTGTCGCGTGTGTCGGCGGGGTGCCCGGTTCCAGTGATCCGAGTTCTGCGTGCCTGCCATGCGGCACAATGGGACTATGACCGGTCCTGTTGTCGCGCATGAGCTTTTTGTCACGCTCCTCGTCCCCTCGGGGGATCCTGCGTCGCTGCGACATCTGGGCAGCTATGAGGATAGAAAATCGCTTTTTCTCGGCCATGCGGCGAGGGTGGGCGGTCCTGCCGAGTATGAACGGTTTGTCCGGGATGTGCGCGACGAGCATCCCGAGGCCCGGCATGTCTGCTCGGCGGCGGTCTTTATCGAGGGGGATGGGCATGATCCTGCCTCCGGGACGGTCTGCGAACGGATGAGCGACGACGGCGAGCCATCGGGCACGGCCGCGCGGCCGATCCTTGAGGCGATCCGCTACTCTGGTGTGCGCGACTGCGCCGTCGCCGTCTCCCGGAAATTCGGCGGCACGCTGCTCGGCGCGGGCGGGCTCGTGAGGGCGTATTCCACGGCGGCCTCGTCGGCGCTCGCCGCGGCGCCGAGGGCCGAGCTCGTCCGCCAGGCCCGTCTGCTCGTGCGCGTGGGATATCCGCGTCTCAAGACGCTCGACCACCTGCTCGACCGTTTTGGTGCGCGGGTCGAAAAACGCGACTATACGCAGGATGTCACCACCATTGCCGATGTCGACGAGACCGACCGGCGGCATCTGAAAGAATCGATTGTCCAGGTTTTCGCCGGCGATCCCGGCATCGAGGATCTCGGCACGGTGCTCACCGTCCGCCCTCTCCCCTCAGCCCGGTAACCTTGTGGTCGGAAAAAGAACGACGGGAGGACGGATGATGACCGAGGACGCCGAAAACACAGAGCGTGTCGGTAACACGGGGGTCGCCGGGGCAACAGAAACCGGCGGGGAAACCGGGACTGTCGGAAAAACAGGGAAAACAGAGGAGCAAGACGGCGGGGAGGAATCCCAGGAACCATCCGTCGTCGGTTCCCCCCGCACCGCCCTGACCGACGAGTACGAGATGCTCCGCCACTCCACCGACAGGAAGATGCTCTCCGAGCGCGCCAATGCACCGCTGCCCCCGCGCAGCGACCAGGCGGCCTACTCGCGCCAGACCGCACTGCTCGAGGCGGTCGCCGGCAATCTGCACACCCCCGTGGCTGACCGCGTCCGGCTCGCTCGGACGATGCCGTTCCCGAACGTGCTTGTCAAACTTGCCTCCGACCCACGCGCCGACGTGCGCGCGGCGGTGGCGGCCAACACGAACGACAAGAAATGGCTCGTCGGCAGGCTCGCCAAGGACGAGGACCAGGGCGTGCGCACCGCGGCCATGCTCAACCCGCGTACCTCGTGGAAGATGCGTCTCGAGGGGGCGCAGGACCCTTCGAACTCCGTCGAGGCGCTGCGTTTCCTCGCCACGCTCGGCATCAGCAGTGAGAAGGACGCACTGCCCGTGCTGGCGGCGATGGTCCGTCGCGCGGTGGCGCTCAACCCCACGACCCCGGACGACCTCGTCACGTCCCTTTCCTCCGACCCGGTGCCGGACGTGGCGCATGCCGCGCAGAAACGCCTCAAGGACGGCACAACCGAGGCCGTCGTCACACCCAATCCGGTCCAATCCGTGCCCGGGCACGGTGTCATCGGGCTGCGCGAGGACATCCCGGACGACCGCTGAGGAGGCGGATCCGGGCATGACGGCAAACGAGGTCATCCCTATCAGTACTACTGTTTTCTTTTTTCATTGAATAGTGCTTTCAAAGTGATGCAAACGGTTCCATAAAGCCGTAGACTTGCCTGTATGGACCAGAAAAAAGAAAGCAGTGAGAGGCTCGCGCGGCCCCTCATTCGTCTGGCGCGGCTCAATGGCGTGGCCACCTCCTATATCGGCCAGCAGGGCGAGTTCAACGAGATTGACGATGATGTCATCGTTGACGTCCTTGCCGCCCTCGGGGTCGACGCCTCCACCCCAGACAAAATCGCGCAGTCATTGTCCGCGACACTGGAGAAAAGGCGCGTGCGGGCCGTCGCAGGCACCGCGCTCGCCATCGTCGGCAAGCATGCCGAGGTGCCGATCAACCATCCCTCCGGCACGGTCCCGCAGGCCGTCCTCACCCTCGAGGACGGCACCCGGTTCGGCAACCTGCCCGTCGAGCCGGATCCGGAGCAGGTGGCCTTTCCGTCAGAGGACGGCGGCTTCTACGTCTCCTCGAAGATCGTCGTCCCCTCCACTCTGCCGATCGGCTATCACACGATCTCCGTCTCGGTGGGCGACACGGCCCATACATGCCGTCTCATCGTCGCCCCGGAGCGTGTGCCGCTGCTGCCGGAGCTGCGGGAGGGCCAGCTGTGGGGCTGGATGGTGCAGCTCTATTCCATCCGTTCCCACGGTTCGTGGGGCGTGGGGGATTATGACGACCTCGCCCGCATCGCCTCCGACGCGAAGACGAAGACGGGCGCGGACTTCCTGCAGGTCAACCCGCTGCATGCCGCGGAGCCCGTCGCACCGCTGACCCCGTCCCCGTACCTGCCCGACTCGCGCCGGTTCGTCAACTTCACCTACATCCGCCCGGAGGATATCGAGGAGTTCGCCGGTCTGTCCGAGGCGGACAAACAGTCGGTCCGCCAGCGTCAGGCGGCGTTCGCCCCGCTCAATGACGATGCCGAGCACATCATCGACCGCGACGCGATGTGGAAGGCGAAGGTGCCGGCGCTCTGGCAGATCTTCCGTGTCCCGCGCTCGCCGCAACGGCAGCAGGCCTTCGAACGGTTCAAGAAGGAGCAGGGCGCCGAGCTCGACGGTTATGCCATCTGGTGTGTCTGCTACGAGGTGTGGGGCGCCCCGCAGGATTCTCCGGATTCCTGGGTGCGCAAGTACACCATCGACTCCCCGGAGGTGCGCTCGCTCGTCTCCTCGCGCGGCGAGATGCTTGAGTTCTACCGCTGGCTCGAATGGATCGCCTCCGGCCAGCTCTCCGCCGCGCAGCACAGTGCCACGGCCGCGGGCATGAAGGTCGGCCTCATGCTTGACATGGCGGTCGGTGTCCATCCGCTCGGGTCCGATGTGTGGGCACACCCCGAACGGTTCGCAAAGAACGTCTCCGTGGGAGCGCCGCCTGATTTCTTCAACCAGCAGGGCCAGGACTGGAGCCAACCGCCGTTCAACCCCACCTATTTGGAGAACACCGGGTACAAGGCCTACTCCGACCTCGTCCATTCCATGTTCCGGACGGCCGGCGCGCTGCGCATCGACCACATCCTCGGCCTGTTCCGCCTGTGGTGGGTCCCGGCCGGCAAGACCGCGAAGTACGGCACGTATGTCTACTACAACGACGCGGTCATGCTCGGCATCCTCGCCATCGAGGCCACGCGTGCGAACGGTGTGGTCGTAGGCGAGGACCTGGGCGTCGTACCCGATTATGTGGCGAAGCGCCTGCATGACCACGGTCTGCTCGGCTCGGTCGTCGAGTGGTTCGAGAAGGATTCCGACGGCGAGTTCGTCGATCCGTCCACCTACCGCGAGATGGCGCTCGCTTCCGTTGTCACACACGACATGCCGCCGGATGCCGGCTACCTCGAGTACGCCTCCGTCACCATCCGCGAGCGTCTGCATCTGCTCACCGAGCCGGTGGAGCAGTTCAAGGCGGCTCAGGTCAAGGAGCACCAGGCGCTCATCCGCTTCCTCGTCAAGGGAGGATGGCTCTCGCAGGACGACGCCGACCACGAGGCCGAGCGCACCCAGCAGGTTGTCGAGGCGATGTACCGGGCTCTCAAGGCCGCCCCGTCCAAGCTGCTGTGCGCGGCGATGGTCGACGGTGTGGGTGAGAAGCGCACGCAGAACCAGCCGGGCACGAACAATGAGTACCCGAACTGGCGCGTCCCGCTCGCCGACGGCGACCTCCGCCCGGTCTATGCGGAGGACCTGTGCAGCCTGCCGCGCGTGCAGTCGCTCGCGAAAATCATGAACGCGTAAGCGGTGTCCTGACCGTCCCGGATGCCGGTCGTCAGGATGTCGGATGACCGGACCGGATGACAAGGCCGGATAACCGGCGGGGAAGGACGTTCTTCCCCCCGTTTTTTGTCGTCGATTTTGTCCGCGGCCGCTCTTTCTGTCCGAGACGACACTATCATTAAAGATTGTTGTGTTTCCCTCGGGTCCAGCTGAAAGCGCTTTCCCACTCGCCTGCGCGGACTTCAGGGAGCCCACGGAAAAATTGGCGTCATCCCCTCGGGGAGGCGTCAGAAACACAATGAAGAAAAGGTTTGAACTGTGAAGACTTTCACACCGAAGCCGAAGGATCTGACCCACAACTGGTACATCATCGATGCCACCGACGTTGTGCTCGGTCGCCTCGCCTCTGTCATCGCCGATACGCTGCGCGGCAAGTCGAAGCCGACGTATGCGCCGAACGCCGATTCCGGTGACTTCGTCATCGTGATCAACGCCGAGAAAGTGGCCGTCACGGGTCGCAAGGAGAACGAGAAGCCGGTCTACACCTATCATCTGTCCGGCAAGCCCGGCGCCCTGCGCTCCACCACCTACGCACAGCTGCGCGTCAAGAACCCTGACCGCATGATCCGCAACACCGTCAAGGGCATGCTTCCCAAGAACAGGCTCTCGGCGGTCCAGCTCTCCCGTCTGCGTGTCTTCGCCGGCGCGGACTATCCGTACAAGGCGCAGAAGCCGGTCGTGCTGAGCGCCGACAAGAAGATCAACCAGCAGGCCAAGTGAGCCGGGACAAGGAAAGAGACATCATGGCAGACAACACTGATACCGCTGCTTCCGAAGCCCAGGACTCGCAGGAGCAGGAGCAAGTCGCTTACACGTCGGAGACCAACGCCGGTGCGGGCACCGGCACCTCCATCATCGCGCCGGGTTACGGCACGGGCCGCCGCAAGGAGTCCGTCGCCCGCGTGCGCCTTGTCCCGGGAACCGGCGAGTGGACCATCAACGGCCGTCCGCTCGAGCAGTATTTCCCGAGCAAACTCGCCCAGCGCGAGGTCAACTCCCCGTTTGAGCTGCTCAAGCTCCAGGGCAAGTTTGACGTCATCGTCCGTGTCGACGGTGGCGGCATCTCAGGCCAGGCCGGTGCCGTGCGCCTGGGTGTGGCCCGCGCGCTCAACGCGATCGATCGCGACGCCAACCGCGCCACGCTGAAGAGGCACGGCTTCCTCACCCGCGACGCCCGCGTGGTCGAGCGTAAGAAGGCCGGTCTGCACAAGGCCCGCCGCGCTCCTCAGTTCAGCAAGCGCTGATCTTCCGCCGCTCCGGTCTGTTCTCGACCGGTTACGGCACAAAGAAATCCCCGTCATCGTGGTTTTCCGACCGGATGGCGGGGATTTTTGCGTCTGTGGTCTGTTTCCCTGTTCTCTCCCGTATTCCCCGTATTCTGTTCTTTTCCCCGTATTCCCTGTACTCTTCGCCGTACTCTGTTCTGCACATGGTTTCCGGTTCGGTGCGTGGACCTGACCGGTGGTTTAGGCCCGGTCGCTCGTCTGCTCCCAGCAGGAGATCGAGAGGGCGGGGATGTCGACTTTCTCGTTCGGGTTGGCGATATCGGCGCTGCGCAGCGGCTGCGTCTCGATCGCCTCGGGGTCGAGGTCGTCGGCGTCCTCCGGGTCGTCCCCCTGACGGTCGTCGTCGGGTGCGCCCGCACCCGTATTGTCGCGGTCTTCCTCGTCGTCATCCGGATCGCCGGGATGCGGTCCGTCGTCCGGGTCGTCCCAGGTGACGGGCAGCGCGGTGCCGGTGCCCTGGGCGCGCAGCGACATGCCGTCCGGGTCCGCCAGGTCCTCGGCGGAGACAAGGTCGGCGAGCCTCTCGCCGTCGGCACGGGTATGCTGCGTGTCCGTCTCGGCATGCGTCTCCGGCTTTGTCATCCTCACCGGGATGCTTGTCCACAGAAGACTCCAGCCCGAATCGGCCGGCAGCAGATAATCTGTGTCATCCTGTGAGCCGTTGATCACCACAAGCAGGTCATTGAGCCGGTCATGGCCCAGGACCCTCATGATGAGGCTGCGCTGGCGCACGTCGAACCAGTTCGCGTCGGTGGGCGTCGAGCCGTCGGGCAGATACCAGCGCACCTGGTCGGTGGGCCGGAACAGGCCCAGCTGGCTGGTGAGCGTGTAGAAGGCATGGTGGTGGAACTGGCCGAGGTGCCGGCGCACGTGCACGAGCCGGCGTGTGGCCTCGAAGCGACTGTGCTGCCAGGAGTCGGGGTCGGTGCGCATCCATGACCAGTCCACCCAGCTCGTGCGGTTGTCCTGACAGTAGGCGTTGTTGTTGCCGCCCTGCGTGCGGCCGAACTCGTCGCCGGCCTGGAGCATCGGGGTGCCCATCGACAGCAGCAGCGTGCCGATGAGTCCGAGCGCGGCGCGCTGGCGCCGCTCGATGACGGCAGGGTCGTCGCTGGGGCCCTCCGTGCCGAAATCGGTGGAGTAGTTGACGTTGCTGCCGTCCATATTTCCCTCGCCGTTGGCCTCGTTGTGCTTGGACGTGTAGCGGGTCAGATCGGCGAGGGTGAAGCCGTCATGGGCGGTGATGAAGTTGACCGAGGCCGCCGCACCGCGCCCGGGCTCGGTGGCGAACAGGTCGGAGGAGCCGAACAGCCGTGTGGCCATCTCCTGCATGCCGATCTGCGGGTCAGAGCCGGCGGAGAGGCGCGTGGTGTCGGTCAGCCAGAACTGGCGCACCGAATCGCGGAAGCGATCATTCCACTCGGAGAACGGCAGACCGAAGCGGCCGGTCTGCCAGCCGCCGGGACCCACGTCCCACGGTTCCATGATGAGCTTGAGATTGCCGAGGATCGGATCGCAGCGCAGGGCGTAGAGGAACGGATGGTAGGCGGTGAACTGTCCGTTGAGCCTGGCGAGGGAGACGGCGAGATCGAAGCGGAAGCCGTCCACCCCGATGCGCTTGGCCCAGTAGCGCAGCGAGTCCACGGCGCTGGAGAGCGTGCGGGTGTTGGACAGGTCGAAGCTGTTGCCCGTGCCGGTCGTGTCGATGAGGTGCGAGCGCTCCGCTGCGTCGCGGCGGTAATAATTGCTTCCATTGAGACCGAGCCAGGAAAGCGAGTAGCCGTCCATGCCGCCCTCGCACGAGTGGTTGTAGACCACGTCGAGGATGACCTCGATGCCCGCCTCGTGCAACGAGCGGACCATGTCGATGACCTCCTGCCGGACGGCGCCCGCCCCCTGGCGGCGGTGTTCGGCGGTGGCGTAGGAGGGTTCGGGACTGAAGTAGCTGAGGGTGGAGTAGCCCCAGTAGTTGTGCCGTCCGTCGGCGGCGATCCCCGGCTCGGTGAGTTTGGCGAAGATCGGCAGCAGCTCGACGCTCGTCACGCCCAGACGCTTGAGATAGGCAATGGTGCTGGGGTGCCCGAGCCCTGCGTAGGTGCCGCGCAGCTCCTGGGGCAGCCAGGGGGCCAGGCGGGTGAAGCCTTTGACGTGGAGTTCGTAAATAAGTGTGCGGGCCCACGGGACGTGGGGATGGTCGGATTCGGTGGCGTGCCGGTAGTCGTCATAGGTGTCGAGCACCACGCCGTAGGGCACCTGCCCCAGCGAGTCGACGGTGCTCGGCCGTCCGAGGGGGTTGCCCTGCAGTCGCCTCTGCCCGTCACGGCCCGTCTCCTCCCAGTGCGTCTCGTAGGCGAACAGGGCAGGTCCGTAGGCTGTGTGCCCTTCGAGCCCCTTGGCGAACGGATCGAGGAGGAATTTGTAGGGGTTGAACAGCAGACCATGGCGGGGGTCCCAGCGCCCGTCGGCGCGGAATCCGTACCGCATGCCTTTCCAGATGCGCGGCAGGCGGAGGAACCATTTGCCGTAGTCGGGCCCGCCCATGCGGAACAGCGTCTCACGCACGCCGCCCTTCTCCCGGGAGACGACGGGGTTCTCACGGGCGGCCTGGAAGAACTCGTCCCCGCCGACTTGGCCGTATTCGAGGCTCTCCTGCGAGAAAGCGGAGGGTGTGAGCGGGTCCTCGATGATGCTGAGCCAGACGGTCTCGGCGGTATCGGACCAGACGACGACGTCGGCACCGCCGTCGGCGGTGGGGAACACGCCGGTCTTGGTGGCATAACGATGCAGGGACAAGAGATGCATGACCACTATTGTCGCTCGTGCGCGTCATAAGTGGTCTCCGGGCGATCTTCGGGCGCGACACGCCCGGTGTAATTCAAGGGGACCCCTTGTGGCACAATAGTTCGGTTGCCTGCGAAGGCTCGCTTGACAGTTACAGAGCGGGCGCGCCGGTGTGGTCATTGGTGCGCGTTGCGGTCCCGGCCAGAGTGCCGTGTGTCGTGATGCCTGCAGGTTGTGTACAGCAAACGATTAGGAAAGGGCGTACGGCAATGGCGGGACAGAAGATCCGCATCAGGCTTAAGTCCTATGACCATGAGGTCATCGACCAGTCGGCGAAGAAGATCGTCGAGACGGTCCAGAACGCGGGTGCGACGGTTGTCGGCCCGGTTCCGCTGCCGACGGAGAAGAACGTGTATGTCGTCATCCGTTCTCCGCATAAGTACAAGGATTCCCGTGAGCACTTCGAGATGAGGACCCACAAGCGCCTCATCGACATCATCGACCCGACCCCGAAGGCCGTCGATTCCCTGATGCGCATCGATCTGCCGGCGGACGTCAACATCGAGATCAAGCTCTGAAGGAGGCGTCAGCATGGCAAATTCTGAGAAGAAGGTGCGCAAGGCACTGCTCGGCAAGAAGCTCGGCATGTCCCAGGTGTGGGACAAGAACAGCTTCTTCGTTCCGGTCACGCTCGTCGACGTCTCCGGCAACGTCGTGACCGCCGTCAAGGACGTGGAGTCCGACGGTTACGACGCCGTCCAGCTCGGCTACGGCGAGATTGACCCGAAGAAGGTCACCAAGCCGCTCAAGGGCCACTTCGAGAAGGCCGGGGTCACCCCTCGCCGTCACCTCGTCGAGGTCCGTACGCTGGATTCCGATGACTACAAGCCGGGCCAGGCCCTCGACGTCGACACGTTCGCCGACGGCGACGGTGTGGACGTCTCCGGCACCACCAAGGGCAAGGGCTTCGCCGGCACCATCAAGCGCTGGGGCTTCCGCTCGTACCGTCGTTCGCACGGTTCCCACCGCAACGAGCGTCGTCCCGGTTCCATCGGCGCCTGCGCCACCCCGAGCCGCGTGCTCAAGGGCAAGCGCATGGCCGGCCGTATGGGCGGCAACCATCGCACCGTCCAGAATCTTGAAGTCGTCTCCGTCGACAAGGAGAACGGCATCATCGCGATCAAGGGCGCTCTGCCCGGCGCGAAGGGTGCGCTCGTCCTCGTCCGCACGGCTGTGAAGGGAGCCTGAAAATGGCAGATGTCTCTCTCAAGGTCACCGGCGCCAAGGGCTCGCAGGCCGGCACCGTCTCCGCTCCGGCCGACTACTTCGGCGTGAGCGAGGAGCAGATCCAGGAGCACGTGCCCCTGATCCACCAGGTCGTCACCGCACAGCTCGCGGCGGCCCGTCGTGGCACGGCCGCGGTCAAGCACCGCGGCGAGGTGTCCGGCGGCGGCAAGAAGCCGTGGAAGCAGAAGGGCACCGGTCGTGCCCGTCAGGGCTCCATCCGCGCCCCGCAGTGGGTCGGCGGCGGTGTCGTGTTCGGCCCCGAGCCGCGCGACTACTCGCAGCACACCCCCAAGAAGATGAAGGCCGCGGCCCTGCGCTACGTCCTGTCGAACCGCGCCAACGTCGGCCGTGTCCATGTCGTCGAGGGCCTGCCTGCCGACAAGCCGTCCGCCAAGGGCGCGCTGGCCGTGCTGGAGCCGGTCGTCGAGGACCGCTTCACCACCGTGGTCCTGTCCCGCGGTGCCATCAATGAGTGGATGAGCGTGCGCAACCTGCGCAACGTCCACGTTCTCTTCGCCGACCAGCTCAACACGTATGACGTGGTCACCGCGGAGGATGTCGTCTTCACCAAGGATTCGCTGCAGGAGTTCCTCGACTCCCGCTCCGCGTCCGCTAAGGAGGCCTGAGACCCATGGCAGTCGACAAGGCAGCACACGAGATCATCATCAAGCCGATCGTCTCCGAGAAGAGCTACGCGCAGTCCGACCGCGGTCGCTACACATTCGAGGTCGCCCCGAACGCCAACAAGATCGAGATCAAGCGCGCCATCGAGGAGATCTTCAAGGTGAAGGTCGTCTCCGTCAACACCCTGCATCGTCTGGGCAAGCGCACCCGCACCATGCGTGGTTACGGCAAGCGCCCCGATCAGAAGCGTGCCATCGTGACACTGGCCGAGGGCCAGCAGATCGATGTGTTCGGCAATAACAACAACTGAGGTATAGCCGAGAAAGCAGGTACCGAATTATGGCTATCCGAATCTACAAGCCGACGAGCGCCGGACGGCGCAACGCGTCGGTGGAGGATTTCTCGAACGTGACGCGCCGCACGCCGGAGCGCAGGCTCACCAATCCGCTCCACCAGAGCAGCGGCCGCAACAACTACGGCCGTGTGACCTCCCGCCATCGCGGCGGCGGCCACAAGCGCATGTATCGCGTGATCGATTTCCGTCGCTGGGACAAGGACGGCGTCCCTGCCCGCGTGGCCGAGATCGAGTACGATCCCAACCGCACCGCGCGTATCGCCCTGCTCAACTACGCGGACGGTGACAAGCGCTACATCCTCGCACCCGAGGGTGTGAACGTCGGCGACGTCATCGAGACCGGCGCGGACGCGGACATCAAGCCCGGCAACAATCTGCCGCTGTCCGCCATCCCGACCGGCACCGTGATCCACGCTATCGAGCTCCGCCCGCTGGGCGGCGCCAAGATCGCGCGCTCCGCCGGCACCTCGGTCCAGCTGGTCGCCAAGGACGGCGCCTATGCACAGCTGCGCATGCCCTCCGGGGAGATCCGCAACGTCCTGGCCGCCTGCCGCGCCACCATCGGCGAGGTCGGCAACTCGGACCACGCCAACATCGAGCTCGGCAAGGCCGGGCGCGCGCGCTGGAAGGGCCATCGCCCGATCACCCGTGGTGAGTCGATGAACCCTGTGGACCATCCGCATGGCGGCCGCACCCGCGGCGGCAAGAACCCGCAGTCCCCGTGGGGCAAGGGCGAGGTCCGCACGCGGCATCCGAAGAAGGCGTCGAACAGGCTTATTGTCCGTCGTCGTCCGGCTGGTAAGAACCGTTCGTAAAGGAAGCGTCTGAGAAATGACTAATCGAAGCATCAAGAAGGGTCCTTTCGTTGACGCCTCCCTTCAGAAGAAGGTTGACGCTGCCAACGAGAGCGGAAGCAAGGATGTCATCAAGACGTGGTCTCGTCGCTCGATGATCACCCCTGATTTCATCGGTCTGACGTTCGCCGTCCATGACGGCCGCCGCCACGTCCCGGTCTATGTGACCGAGGCCATGGTGGGCCACAAGCTCGGTGAGTTCGCCCCGACGCGCACGTTCCGCGGGCACGTCAAGGACGACAAGAAGGCACGCCGCTGAGGCGAGGGAGATAAGAACACATGGAAGCTAAAGCAATCGCACGCACAGTCCGTGTGACGCCTCGCAAGGCTCGCCGCGTGGTCGACCTCATCCGCGGCAAGAAGGTGCAGGAGGCGCAGACGATTCTGCGCTTCGCCCCGCAGCAGGCGTCCGTCCCGGTCCTGAAGGTCCTGAACTCCGCCGTCGCGAACGCCCGTCAGGCCGCCAGCAAGGAGAACAAGCCGTTCCATGAGAACGAGCTCGTCGTCTCCAAGGCTTATGTGGACGAGGGCGTCACCCTCAAGCGGTTCCGTGCCCGCGCACAGGGCCGCGCAGCGCAGATCCTCAAGCGCACCAGCCACATCACGGTTGTCGTCGCGTCGAATGACAAGGAAGGAACCCGATAATGGGACAGAAGATCAACCCGCTCGGTTTTCGCCTTGGCGTCACCGAATCGCACCGCTCTCAGTGGTTCGCGGATTCGACGAAGCCGGGGGAGCGCTATCGCGACCTCGTCGGCGAGGATGACCGCATCCGCAAGGAAATGAACAAGGATCTCGAGCGTGCCGGCGTCTCGCGCGTCGTCATCGCCCGTCCGTCCGGCCGTGTGCGCGTGGACATCTACTCCGCCCGCCCGGGCGTCGTGATCGGCCGCCGTGGTGCGGAGGCCGACCGTGTCCGCGCCAAGCTTGAGAAGATGACCGGCAAGCAGGTCCAGCTCAACATCTTCGAGGTCCGTGACCCCGCCATCGACGCCCAGCTCGTCGCGCAGTCGATCGCCGACCAGCTCACCAACCGCGTCACGTTCCGCCGCGCCCTTCGCAAGGCGCAGCAGGACGCCATGCACGCAGGAGCCCAGGGCATCAAGATCAAGGTCACCGGCCGTCTCGGCGGCGCGGACATGACCCGCACCGAGTATGCGCATGAGGGCCGCGTTCCGCTGCAGACGCTGCGCGCCCTCATCGACTACGGCTTCTACGAGGCACGCACCACGTACGGCCGCATCGGTGTGAAGGTCTGGGTCTACAAGGGTGACATGACCGACGTCGAGTTCGACGCCCAGCAGGCCGCGCAGAACAACCGCCGTGGCGGCCGTGTCGGCCGTGGTCCTCGCCGCGGCGGTGCCGCCCGTGGTCCGCGTCGCGGCGCCCCGCGCCAGTCCCGTCCGCAGGCCGCGCAGGCCCAGCCCGCGCCGGCCCAGTCCGACGCCCAGACCGCCCCGGCGGCCGCGGCACCGGCAGAATCGAAGGAGTGAGTTCAATGGCTCTTATCCCCAAGAGGGTGGCGTACCGCAAACAGCATCGCCCCACCCGTCGCGGAATGTCCAAGGGCGGCAACGAGCTCGCCTTCGGTGATTTCGGCATCCAGGCCCTCGCACCGGTGTATCTGACCAACCGCCAGATCGAGGCCGCGCGTATCGCCATGACCCGTTACATCAAGCGCGGCGGCCGCGTGTGGATCGATATCTTCCCGGACCGCCCGCTGACCAAGCACCCCGCCGAGGCCCGAATGGGTTCCGGCAAGGGCGCCCCGGAGTTCTGGATCGCCAACATCAAGCCCGGCCGCGTGCTGTTCGAGATCGGCGGCGTCTCCGAGGCCGTCGCGCGCGAGGCACTTCGCCGCGCTGTCGACAAGCTCCCTATGAAGTGCAGGATCATTGCACGTGAAGGCGGTGAGAACTGATGGCAGTCGGAACCCCTGAGTATTCGATCAAGGCTCTCAACGAGAAGACCAACGCAGAGATTGAGGACGCCCTCAAGAAGTCCAAGGAAGAGCTCTTCAACCTGCGTTTCCAGGCTGCTACCAGCCAGCTGACCAACAGCTCCCGTCTCGGTGCGGTCAAGCACGACATCGCCAGGATGTACACCGTCCTGCGCGAGCGCGAGCTCGGCATCACCACGGAGCCGGAGGCCAAGGCCGACGGCAAGAAGTCTTCCAAGAAGGCCCCGGCGAAGAAGGCCGCCGCCTCCAAGAAGGCCGACGACAAGTCCGCCAAGTCCGACACAAAGTCTGAGGAGTGAGCATGGCTGATCAGAACCAGCGCAACGAGCGCAAGGTGCGTCGCGGCGTGGTCGTCTCCGACAAGATGGAGAAGACCATCGTCGTCGAGATCGAGCATCGCTCCGCGCACCCCCTCTATGGCAAGGTCGTCCGCACCACCAGCAAGGTCAAGGCGCAGGACTCCAACAATAAGGCACACGTTGGCGATACGGTGAGTATCATGGAGACCCGTCCGCTGAGCAAGACGAAGCGCTGGCGTCTCGTGAGCATCATCGAGCGCGCCAAGTAATAAAAGTTCGGCCAGGCTCGGGGCACACCTGAAATACGGTGTGCCCCGAGAACCGGCTGGCAAAGGAGAACAATGATTCAACAAGAGTCGCGACTTCGCGTTGCCGACAACACGGGTGCCAAGGAGATCCTGACCATCCGCGTGCTCGGTGGCTCGAAGGTCCGCTACGCGGGCATCGGCGACGTCATCGTTGCAACCGTCAAGGACGCGATCCCTGGCGGCGCCGTCAAGCGGGGCGATGTCGTCAAGGCCGTTGTGGTCCGCACCAAGCAGGGAACCCGACGCAAGGACGGTTCGTATATTTCGTTCGATGAGAACGCCGCGGTCATCCTCGGCAGCGGTCATGAGCCCAAGGGCACCCGTATCTTCGGGCCGGTGGGCCGCGAGCTTCGTGACCATCAGTTCATGAAGATCGTCTCCCTCGCGCCGGAGGTGATTTGATGGCAGCCAAGATCAAGACCGGCGATCTCGTCCAGGTGATCCGCGGCAAGGACCGCGGCAAGCAGGGCAAGGTCCGTCAGATTCTCAAGGACAACCGCCTCATCGTCGAGGGCGTGCAGATGGTCAAGAAGCACATCCGCGCCAACCAGCAGGGCCAGCAGTCGGGCATCGTCTCGGCGGAGGCCCCGATCGACCGCTCCAACGTGATGGTCGTGGATCCTGAGAGCAAGAAGCCGACGCGTGTGGGCATCGTCGTCAAGCAGGAAGAGCGCGACGGCAAGCCGAAGACCGTGCGTGTCCGCGTCGCCAAGAAGTCTGGCAAGGAGCTGGCATGAGCGATACCGCAGTCAAAGCAGAGCCTCGCCTCAAGAAGCAGTATGAGGACAAGGTCGTGCCGGAGCTGAAGAAGCAGTTCAAGTACGACAATGTCATGCAGATCCCGAAGATCGAGAAGATCATTGTCTCCATGGGCGTGGGTGCCGCCGCGCGCGACTCCAAGCTCATGGACGGCGCCGTCGCCGATCTCACCGCCATCACCGGCCAGAAGCCGAAGATCACCCGTGCCCGCAAGTCCGTCGCGCAGTTCCATCTGCGTGAGGGCCAGGCCATCGGTGCCTTCGTCACCCTGCGCGGCGACCGCATGTGGGAGTTCCTCGACCGTCTGCTCACGCTCGCGCTTCCCCGTACACGTGATTTCCGCGGCATCAGCCCTCGTCAGTTCGATGGCCACGGCAATTACAACTTCGGTGTGAACGAGCAGGACATCTTCATTGAGATTGATCCCGACAAGATCGACCACCGTCGTGGCATGGACTTCACCGTCGTCACCACGGCGAAGAGTGACGAGGAGGCCCGCGTCCTGCTCAAGGACCTCGGCTTCCCGTTCAGGGAGAAGTGATTTATGGCAAAGACTGCACTGAAGGTCAAGGCCGCGCGCAAGCCGAAGTTCAAGGTTCGTGCCTACACGCGATGCCAGCGTTGCGGCCGTCCGCACAGCGTCTATCGCAAGTTCGGCCTGTGCCGAATCTGCTTCCGTCAGCTCGCCCACTGGGGCGCGCTTCCTGGCGTGACGAAGTCCAGCTGGTGAAAATACAACGCTGAAGGTCCGTTGCCGCACCCGGTCCGAATCATCCGGGTGCGACGGCAGAAACCACAGCGAGAAAGGGCACAAGCCCACTTATGACAATGACAGATCCAATCGCAGACATGCTCACGCGTCTGCGCAACGCGAGCGCGGCGAAGCACGAGACCGTGTCGATGCCGTACTCCAAGTTCAAGGCAAACATCGCCCAGATCCTCAAGCGCGAAGGCTACATCAAGGACTTCGCCGCCAAGGACGCCAAGGTCGGCAAGGATCTTGAGATCACACTCAAGTACGGCAGCCACGGCGAGCAGAGCATCCAGGGCATCAAGCGCGTCTCCAAGCCGGGCCTGCGTCGTTACACCAAGTCCGACAGCCTGCCGATGCCGCTGGGCGGTCTGGGCACCGCGATCATCTCGACCTCCTCGGGCCTGATGACGCAGCGCGAGTGCCAGCAGCAGGGTATCGGCGGCGAGATCGTCGCCTACGTGTGGTGAAAGGGGTAAGACATGGCTTCGCATATCGGTACGCGCCCCGTCACCATTCCTGAGGGCGTCACGGTCACCGTCAAGGACGGCGTCGTGGACGTCAAGGGCAAGCTCGGCGAGGATTCCTACACGCTGCCGTCGTCCATCGCGGCGAAGGTCGAGGACAACAAGGTCGTCGTCACCCCGCTCGACAGCGAGGACGAGACCCGTGCCAAGCACGGTCTGGCCCGTTCCATCATCGCCTCCCTCGTGGAGGGCGTGACCAAGGGCTTCGAGAAGCATCTCGAGATCGTCGGCACTGGTTATCGTGTCGCGCCGAAGGGCCAGGGGCTCACGTTCAGCCTCGGCTATTCGCACACGATCGACGTCGCCGCGCCGGAGGGCATCAAGCTCGCCGCGCCGGACCAGACGCACATCACCGTCTCGGGTATCGACAAGCAGAAGGTCGGCGAGATCGCGGCTCAGATCCGTCGTCTTCGTCCGCCGGAGCCTTACAAGGGCAAGGGCATCAAGTACGAGGGCGAGCACATCCGCCGCAAGGCCGGAAAGGCTGGTAAGTGATCATGTCCGTCAAAATTTTCGGTAAGGGCAAGGCTGTCGCTCGCCAGCGTCGTCATATGCGTCTTCGCAAGAAGATCTCCGGCACCGCCGAGCAGCCGCGTCTGGTCGTATTCCGCTCCAACAGGCACATGGAGGCCCAGCTCGTCGATGACACCAAGGGTGTCACCCTGGCCAGCGCCTCCACGCTGACGAAGGACTTCCAGGGCTTCAAGGGCACGAAGACCGAGGCCGCCAAGAAGGTCGGCAGCCTCATCGCCGAGCGTGCCAAGAAGGCCGGTATCTCCAAGGCCGTCTTCGACCGTGGCGGGAACATGTTCCATGGACGTGTCGCCGCCGTGGCAGAGGGCGCCCGCGAAGGAGGCCTGGAGCTGTGAGCGACGCAACAGAGAACAAGGATACGAACGTGGCAGAAGATACTCAGACTGCGACTGCGGTCCAGGGCGCCGAGGCGCAGCAGGACCAGCAGGACAACAACGAGCGTCGTTCTCGCCGCTCCCAGCGTGGGGGCCGTTCCGACCGTCGCGGCCGTCGTGGCCGTCGAGACCGGAACAACCGCGAGGATGACATGCTCAACCGCGTGGTGACCATCAACCGTGTGTCGAAGACCCATAAGGGCGGCAAGACCCAGTCGTTCGCCGCGCTCGTGGTCGTCGGCGACGGCAAGGGCACCGTCGGCGTGGGCTATGGCAAGTCCCACGAGGTCCCGGCCGCCATCTCCAAGGGCGAGCTCGAGGCCCGCAAGCACATGTTCACCGTCCCGCGCATCCGCGGCACGGTGACCCACCCGGTGATCGGCCATGATTCGGCCGGTACCGTGCTCCTGCGCCCGGCCGCCCCGGGAACCGGCGTCATCGCCGGCGGTCCTGTGCGCGCCGTCCTGGAGTGCGCCGGCATCACCGACATCCTCTCCAAGTCCATGGGCTCGTCCAACGCCATCAACATCGTCAACGCGACGGTGAAGGCGCTCAAGTCCCTGGAGGAGCCGGAGGAGGTCGCCGCCCGTCGTGGTCTCACGCTTGAGGAGGTCGCCCCGGCGTCCCTCCTGCGTGCCCGTGCCGAGGGCATCGCCGCCGAGAAGAAGGCGCGCGAGGACAAGGCACAGGCCGCCGACCAGAACAAGGACGGTGAGTGATGGCTGATACGAAAAATCTGAAGATCACCCTCCACCATGGCGTCGCCGACGCGACCCACACCCAGAAGGCCGCGGTGCACACACTCGGTCTCCATAGGATCGGCCAGAGCGTCGTGCGCCCGGACGAGCCGAGCGTGCGCGGCCAGATCATGGTGGTCCGTCATCTCGTGAGCGTTGAGGAGGCCTGAAATGGCAGACAAGGCAAACATCCTGCAGATGCATGATCTGCGTCCTGCCGCAGGCGCCAAGAAGGCCCGCACCCGCATCGGCCGTGGCGAGGGCTCGAAGGGCAAGACCTCCGGCCGCGGCACGAAGGGAACGGGCGCACGTTACCAGGTGCGCCCCGGCTTCGAGGGCGGCCAGCTGCCGCTGTACATGCGCCTTCCGAAGCTGCGCGGCTTCAAGAGCCCGTTCCACAAGCAGTACCAGGTGATCAACCTCGACAAGCTCTCGCAGCTGTTCCCCGAGGGTGGCAAGGTCAGCGCTGCTGACCTCGTCGCCAAGGGCGCGGTGCGCGACGGCTACCCGGTGAAGGTCCTCGCCCAGGGCGAGGTCTCCGCCAAGTTCGAGCTCTCGGGCGTGTCCGCCTCGGCGTCCGCCCGTGACAAGATCACCAAGGCGGGCGGTTCCATCGCCGACTGAGGCTGTCCGGACCACCTGTTGATCCTCTGAACCCGCTGATCGATCCATTCCGCAAAAGCGTCATGGATCGGTGGGCCAGTTCGTCTGACGGTCGCAGAAAGACCGCCTGTGGCCCCTGACCGGTCATCCCGTATGACTGGCCGGGGGCTTTGCTATTCTTACTGGTAGTTTTTGTCTTTATGTGGGGCGTCTGTCTGCTTTTTTGGGCACGTCTCAGTCTTTTGGGCATGTCTCAAAGGCAGCAGAAGAGGGGAGCCGTAGTTGAGAACGCTCATCCAGGCCTTTCGCACCAAGGAGCTGAGGAACAAGATCCTCTTCACCCTTGGAATTATCATTCTGTACCGGATCGGATCGTTCATCCCGACCCCGGGTGTCGACTACAAGGCCGTGCATAAGTGCGTCACCGCGGCTACCAATGAGGACTTCGTCGGACTCGTCAACCTCTTCTCCGGCGGCGCGCTCCTGCAGCTGTCGATCTTTGCACTCGGCATCATGCCGTATATCACCGCCTCCATCGTTATCGAGCTGTTGCGCGTGGTCATCCCGCGTTTCGAGGCACTGCACAAGGAAGGCCAGTCCGGCCAGGCCAGGCTCACCGAGTACACCCGGTACCTCACCATCGGCCTTGCCCTGTTGCAGTCCACGACCATCCTCGTCACGGCCCGTTCCGGCGCCCTCTTCAGCGGTGCGTGCACCGAGACCGTCATTCCCGACGGTTCTGTGTGGAACATGGCGTTCATGGTCATCGTCATGACCGGCGGCACCGGCCTGGTGATGTGGATGGCCGAGCTCATCACCGACCACGGTCTGGGCCAGGGCATGTCCGTGCTCATCTTCATCTCCATCTGCTCCGGCTTCCTGCCGCAGCTGTGGAGCATCGGCACGCAGGTGTCGTGGACGGCCTTCGGCATCGTCGTCGCCGTCCTGCTGTTCATCATGATCTTCGTCATCTTCGTCGAGCAGTCGCAGCGCCGCATCCCGGTGCAGTACACCCGCAGGATGATCGGTCGTCGTATGTATGGCGGCACCTCCACCTACATCCCGCTGAAGATCAACATGTCGGGCGTCATTCCGCCGATCTTTGCCTCTTCGATCCTCGCCATCCCGACGCTCATCGCCCAGTTTGGTTCCTCCGACCAGTCGTGGGTCAAGTGGATCAACTCGAACCTCGCGAACTCGACCACGGTGTGGTACATCGTGCTCTACTCCGTGATGATCGTGTTCTTCACCTTCTTCTACGCGTCGATCACCTTCAATGCGGACGAGACGGCGGACGACATGAAAGAATACGGCGGCTTCATCCCCGGCATCCGTGCCGGCCATGACACAGCACGCTATCTCAACTACGTGCTCGACCGGCTCAACACGGTCGGCGCCATCTACCTGCTCTTCGTCTCGCTGATCCCGACCGTGCTCATCCGCGCGCTCAGCATCAATGGCAGGCTCCCCTTCGGCGGCACGACGATCCTCATCATCGCCGGCGTCGGCCTCGACACGCTTCGCCAGGCGGCCGCACAGGTCGAGCAGTTCGATTACAAGGGCTTCCTGCCCAACACCTCCAAGGCAGCGGAGTCCTCGACAGCAAAGTCCTCGGCGGAAAAGGCCGTCGCCAAGGACTGAGGGCCGTTCGTCCGTGACTGATGCCGGCGATCCTGCGATCGTCGGCATTTCTCATGTTTGGGACTCATGGCGGGGACAGTGATCTGTTTTGACCCGATCCGGACACTGATCTGCTCTTATCCAATCAATCATCACCAACATCGCGAAAGGAGAGACAATGCGTCTTCTCATAATGGGCCCGCAGGGCGTCGGCAAAGGCACCCAGGCCGAGCGCCTCTGCGCGCACTATTCCATCACCCACATCGCCACCGGCGACATCTTCCGTGACAACATCAAAGGCGGCACCGCACTTGGCAAGGAGGCCAAGTCGTATATCGACAAAGGCCAGCTCGTGCCCGACGAGGTGACGAACCGCCTCGTCGAGGACCGCCTGTCCAAGGATGATGTGAAGAACGGCTGGATCCTCGACGGTTATCCGCGCAACGCCGGCCAGGTCGAGGCACTCGACGCGATGCTTGCAAAACTCGGCACGCCGCTCGACGCGGTCGTCGCCCTGGAGGCCGACCGTGACGTGCTGCTCGAGCGCATGGCGAAGCGCGCACAGATCGAAGGCCGCTCCGATGACAATCCGGAGACCATCAAGGCGCGTCTCGCCGTCTATGACAAACAGACGAAGCCGCTGCTCGACACCTATGAGAAGCGCGGCCTCCTCGTACGGATCAACGGCGTGGGCTCCATCGAGTCCATCACCGACGACATCGTCAGCAAGCTCGACGCCAGGGCACAGTGACGTCTGGCATGGGCGCAGCGATGCCCGGCAAACGAAAGTGATGCCAAGGCAGCGGTGCCCGGACGGAGTCGCGGACGGCCGAAGCGACCAGAGGCCGGCCGGACACAGGACGGTGTCGGCCGGACAGGCGCCGACCGTGGTCGGATGGGCACAGGACGGTGTGGGCCGGACAGGCGCCGATCGCGGTCGGCGTATGTCACCTGTGCCGTTATACTAAGAGTTTGGTGTGTCTTCAGCAGGGCACACACAGGTCTCACGAAGAGGATGATACGTTCAATGGCAAAAGCCGGTGTGATTGAGGTCGAAGGCACGGTCGTGGAATCATTGCCCAACGCGATGTTCCGCGTCGAGCTGGAGAACAAGCATGTTGTTCTGGCCACCATTTCTGGCAAGATGCGCAAGAATTACATCCGTATCCTGCCCAATGACCGCGTCGTCCTTGAGATGAGCCCGTATGATCTGACCCGTGGTCGGATCACGTACCGCTACAAGTAATCGCAAGGCAGTAGAGGAATTATGAAGGTCAAGCCGAGTGTGAAGCGGATCTGCGAGCATTGCCGCATCATCCGTCGCCACGGCCGCGTCATGGTCATCTGCTCCAACCCGCGCCACAAGCAGCGTCAGGGCTGAGCGGAAGCCGAGCGGCGAATTCATATAACCAAAAGACAGGTGCTGGATCAACCCCGAGAGGGGGAACCCCGGGCACGGAGGCCCAGGCCGCACAGTGCGGACGATCCGGCGCACAACCTCCGTTGAAATAGAAGGAATCGCAATGGCACGTCTTGCCGGAGTCGACATTCCGAATGAGAAGCGCATTGAGGTCGCCCTCACCTATATCTATGGTGTCGGCAACACCCGCGCGAAGGAGACCCTGGCGGCCACGGGCATCAACCCGGACACCAGGACTCGCGATCTGACCGATGACCAGCTTCTGGCCCTCCGTGACTATCTCGAGGGCAACTACACGATCGAGGGTGATCTTCGTCGTGAGGTCGAGGCTGATATTCGCCGCAAGATCCAGATCAACTGCTATCAGGGCATCCGCCATCGTCGTCATCTCCCTGTTCATGGCCAGCGCACGAAGACCAACGCCCGTACCCGCAAGGGCCCGAAGCGCACCGTGGCCGGCAAGAAGAAGGCACTCGCCAAGAAGTGAGCGGGATGCTTCCTCCGTGGAGCACACAATCGTCGAATTGACAGAATAGAGGAGATATGGCAGCAGCCAACCAGAGCGCCGCGAAGGGCAAGAACACCGCCCGTCGCCATACGCGCAAGTCTGTCCCGATGGGTCAGGCCCACATCAAGTCCACGTTCAACAACACCATTGTCAACATCACCGATCCGTCCGGCAAAGTCCTCGCCTGGGCGTCCGGTGGTGATGTCGGTTTCAAGGGTTCGCGCAAGTCCACCCCGTTCGCGGCCGGTATGGCCGCCGAGGCGGCGGCCCGCAAGGCCATGGAGCACGGCGTCAAGAAGGTCGACGTGTTCGTCAAGGGCCCGGGTTCCGGCCGTGAGACCGCGATCCGCTCCCTGCAGTCCGCCGGTCTCGAGGTGGGCTCCATCACCGACGTCACGCCGCAGGCTTTCAACGGCGTCCGTCCCCCCAAGCGCCGTCGCGTCTGACGCTGCGAGCAGCGAGAAAAAACCACAATCCACCCGCGCGGGCCGGCCATTCTAGATCACCGGCCCAAGCTGAAAGGATGTAGAAAGTGCTTATTGCACAGCGTCCGAAACTGACGGAAAAGGTGATCGACGAGCATCGTTCGACCTTCACCTTTGGTCCGTTGGAGCCGGGATTCGGCTATACTCTCGGAAACTCACTGCGTCGCACACTGCTGAGCTCCATCCCGGGTGCGGCGGTCACCTCCGTGCGTATCACCGGTGCCCTGCATGAGTTCACCACGCTTCCGGGCGTGAAAGAGGATGTCACCGAGATCCTGCTCAACATCAAGGGCATCGTGCTCACCAGCGAGTACGACGAGCCTGTGGTGATGTACCTGCGCAAGCAGGGCGCGGGCGAGGTCACCGCCGGTGACATCACCCCTCCGGCAGGCGTCAAGGTCTGCAATCCTGACTATCACATCGCCACCCTCGCCGAGGACGGCAATCTGGAGATCGAGTTCACCGTCGAGCGCGGCCGTGGTTACGTGCCCGCCCAGATGAACAAGGCCCCGGACCAGGAGATCGGCCGTCTTCCCGTCGACTCGATCTATTCGCCGGTCCTCAAGGTCGCCTACAAGGTGGACCGCACCCGTGTGGCCCAGCGCACCGATTTCGACAGCCTGACGCTTGACGTCACCACCAAGGAGTCCATCTCCCCGCGCGATGCCGTCGCCTCCGCCGGTTCCACCCTCGTGGAGCTCTTCGGTCTGTTCAAGGAGCTCAACGCGCAGGCCGAGGGCGTCGAGGTCGGCCCGGCACCCGAGGCCGACAACGGCAATCCGAAGCTCGCGGCCCCGATCGAGGACCTCAACCTGACGCAGCGCTCGTACAACTGCCTCAAGCGCGAGGGCATCCACACGATCGGCGAGCTCGTCGACCGCTCTGAACGTGACCTGCTCAACATCCGCAATTTCGGCCAGAAGTCGATCGATGAGGTCAAGGAGAAGCTCGAGTCGCTCGGGCTCTCGCTCAAGCAGTCCGCGCTCGGTGATGTGGACCAGTCCAGCCTTGAGGGCGGGACCTTCTACAGCCCCGACGACGAGTGAGCGACGAGTAAGTCTCGTCCGCTGACTTTTCTCTGACAGGCGTCCCGGAATCCATTTTCTGGGCGCCCGGTCAGAGGGCAGAATACAAAGATCAGGCGGACCGGTGGGCTGATGCCCTCCCGCCTGCACAAAAGGAGATCAATTATGCCACAGCCCAAGCAGGGCCCGCGTCTTGCGTCCAGCCCGGCGCACGAGCGTCTGATGCTCGCGAACATGGCCACCTCGCTGTACCGCAACGGGTCCATCGTGACCACGCTGCCGAAGGCGAAGCGTCTGCGCCCGCTCGCCGAGCGTCTCATCACCTTCGCCAAGAAGGGCGATCTCGCCGCACGTCGTCGCGTGCTGCGCGTCATTCGCGACAAGTCCGTGGTGCACAAGCTCTTCACCGAGATCGCCAAGCAGATGGAGAACCGTGACGGCGGCTACACCCGCATCGTCAAGCTGGCTCCCCGTCGCGGCGACAACGCCACGCAGGCCGTGATCGAGCTCGTCACCGAGCCGGTCCAGCCGAAGAAGGCGGCCGATCAGGCGCAGAAGGTGGCCGACAACGCCGCCGATGCGTCCGCCGCGTCCGAGGCCAAGGCCGACAAGCCGGCAGAGGAGAAGAAGGCCGAAGAGCCGAAGGCAGACACCAAGGTTGCTGACGCAAAGGCCGAGGCCTCTTCCGACAAGAAGGCCGACGAGGACGACAAGGCCGCTGAGAAGTGAGCCAGAGGCCGGGCACGCGTGCCCGGCCGTCAACATGCCAAAAGGGGAACCGAACAACGGTTCCCCTTTTTGTTATTCGGGCCTGTTGTCTGGGGCATAGTCTGGGTCTGGGTCTGGGGTTTGGTCTGGGTCTCGGTCTGCGTCTGCCGGTTGGATCTGCCGTCCTGGTCTGCTGCCTGATACGGATAGTGCGGATATGCTGTCTGATGCAGAATCACTGCGCGGAGGAGGGGATATGCGCGTCAAGCTCACGCTCGCCTATGACGGGACTGACTTCCACGGCTGGGCGCGTCAGCCGGGGATGAGGACGGTCCAGGAGACTGTCGAGGACGGGCTCGCCCTCATCCTCGGTCTGCGTCGCGGTCTGCGTCGTTCCACGGCTGATCAACAGCCAATCCCTGGCCCGCCTCGTTCCATGGGCGATCCGCAGACAGCCCCCCGTCTCGTGGTCGCCGGACGTACCGACGCCGGGGTGCATGCGCGCGAGCAGATCTGCCATGTCGACATCCCCGACGCCCTTCTCGCCCGTCTGACCGGCTCCCGGGGCGATCTCACGCCCTGCGAGGGACTGCGGCGGCGCCTGGGCTCCGTCCTGCCCGACGACATCGTGCTCAAAAGCGCGGAACCCGCACCGGCAGGCTTTGATGCCCGCTTCTCCGCGCTCGAACGCACCTACG
This sequence comes from Aeriscardovia sp., assembly GCA_040773385.1. Classification (GTDB taxonomy): domain Bacteria; phylum Actinomycetota; class Actinomycetes; order Actinomycetales; family Bifidobacteriaceae; genus Aeriscardovia. Next base: position 49,997 of record JAXGWH010000003.1, read on the forward strand.
TGTACCGAGTCTGCGACGACGACCGGTTCCTCGACCCGCTCACACGCCGGTTCGTGCTGCCCCTACGGTACCATCTTAATGAGGATCGGATGCAGGAGTGCGCGGGCATGATCCCCGGTCTGCGGGATTTCGGTTCGTTCGCCCTGCCCAACCCCGGCGGGACGACCATCCGTGAGGTGAAGAAGGCGTCCTGGGCGCGGCGGCCGGTCGTCCGGGGGTCTGAGGGACAGATCGAACCGCTGTCCGGGCTGCTCGAGTTCACCATCGTGGCGGACGCCTTCGCCCGCAGCATGGTACGCTCGCTCGTCGGCGCACAGATCCTCGTCGGGCTGGGCAGAAGGGACACCGGCTGGTTCAAAGGCAAGCTCGCCGTCCCACAGCGTGAGGGCGGGACCGGTCCGATTGCCGCCAAAGGGCTCTGTCTCGAGCACATCGCCTATCCTCCGGACGACCAGCTGGGGGAGCGGGCGGAGAGGATCCGTGCCCGTCGCACGCTTTCCGTCGACTGAGCGGGGTGCCGGGCTGTGGGCATACCGCTATCTGGCAGAATGCCTTCTTCCCGCCGTGTGAGCGGGGTACCGGGTCCGGTGGGCCGTCTTTTGCGAGACCGGTCGCGCAACGCAGCGGATGCCGGTAGAATCGAAAGTCCGAGAGAAAAAATCATCTGCCGGATTGTCCAGGCAAATCAGGGAGAAAAAACAATGGTCGCCCTCATCATCCTCGTCCTTCTGATTCTTCTGCTGGCGGCGTCGCTCTACGTCGTTCCGCAGCAGCAGGCGTACATCATCGAGCGTCTCGGCAAGTTCAAGACCGTCCAGTTCGCCGGCATGCACGCCAGGATCCCGTTTGTCGACAGGATCGCCCGCAAGACGGATCTGCGCGTGATGCAGATCAATGTCAAGCTCGAGACGAAGACGCTCGACAACGTGTTCGTCCAGATCGTGGCGAGCACCCAGTTCCGTGTCAACGCGAAGAACGTGGCCCGCGCCTACTACGAGCTGAGTGACCCGGCGCCGCAGCTGCGCTCCTACCTTGAGGACGCGCTGCGCTCCGCCATCCCGAACCTCTCGCTGGACGACACGTTCGCCAAGAAGGACGATGTGGCCTCCGACGTGCAGAAGACGGTGGGCGAGGAGATGCAGCGCTTCGGCTTCGACGTCATCAAGACGCTCATCACCGGCATCGACCCCTCCACCGAGGTCAAGCGCAGCATGGACTCCATCAACGCCGCCCAGCGCGAGAAGGAGGCCACGCGCCAGCGCGCCGAGGCGCAGAAGATCCAGATCGAGACGCAGGCCTCCGCCGACGCGGAGCGCACGAGGCTGCAGGGCGAGGGCCAGGCCAACTACCGCCGCGAGATCGCAAGCGGCCTCGTCGACCAGATCAACTCGCTCAAAGAGGCGGGGATGGACGCCGACTCCGTCAACGACGTCGTGCTGTTCAACCAGTATCTCGACGTGCTGCGCGGGATCGCCGATTCGACCAACGCCAAAACGCTCATCCTGCCGGCCGCGACCCCCGGCGGTTACGACCAGCTCTACCAGCAGATGGTCTCCGCCCTGCAGACGAGCAGCGAGACGGCGGGGAACGGCAGGAACGGGCGCGTCACTTCTTGACGGAGTCCTGCACCTTCTTCATCGCCGCGGTGAGCTTGGCCTCCGTCTGCTTGACCTGTTTGACGGTTGTGAGCTTGTTGGGGTCGATCGACTTGTAGTAGGTGTCGAGATCTTTGATGGTCGCGGGGTTGCTCACCTGGTCCTCGCTCGTGTCGCTCTTGAGGACGAACGCCTTGTCCATGAGCGTGTTGAGCTTTTTGAGCTCCTTCTGGACGTCCTGATCGCCGGACGACTGCGACTGCGAGGAACCGGCGCCCGCCTGTGTGCTGCTGCCGCAGGCGGTGAGCGTGGCGGCCATGCCCAGCATCGCCGCGGAGGCGACGACGAGGGTGAGTGCCCGGTTCGGATAACGTGTGATGTTCCTCATGTTGTTTCTTCTCTCTTTGGTTTCTCTGATCTGAATGATTTTCGGTGGGGATACCGTCTTCTGGCTTCTGGTGCGGATACTGTGACGGGATTCTGTGGCGGGCCGTCCTGCTGATGTCTCATCCCGATGGCCCGTGTCCGTGTCCGGCAGTCTGTGTCCGTGTCTGGCAGATATCTGCGCCTGACGTACCCGGAGAAATCGTACTTGCAGGTGTTCCGCGGCAGAGACAGTAATCCGTGACAACCCGATGGTCGGAGGTGCTTCCGCAGAAGGGCGCTAAAGAAAAAAGAACCCTCGGGCAGCCCCGAGGGTTCTGTTCGCGGAAGAGGAGAGATTCGAACTCTCGGTGGCTTGCACCACACACGCTTTCGAGGCGTGCTCCATAGACCGCTCGGACACTCTTCCATGCCGCATCTTCAGCGACAAGGAAACAGCATACAACCAGAAGACGACGATGAAAGCACAGTCCAACGGCGGTATTGGCCGCGGGTCATGGCTGTCGTCGTCGGGTGTGCCCTGAAATTTCTGACTGCGGCTTTACAGTGGCGTATGATGATGGCTAAAACGATTCAGAATTCTAATGGGGTCATTCATGGGCAGGCGTGCGACGCAGGCGGTCGACGGCTCGAGCAGCCGTGATCTCAACAGGGACAGGGTGAAGAGACAGGAGAGGGGCGATGCCGCGGCGCGCCGGGTGACGATCACCGATGTGGCTCACGAGGCAGAGGTATCGGTCGCTTCCGTCTCGAATTACCTCAACCACTATCCCTACATGCGCCCGGTCACGAAGCAGAAGATCCAGGCGGCAATCGACGATCTGGGCTACAGCGTCAATTCCTCCGCAAGAAACCTCCGTTCCGGCAGGACGGGTCTCATCTCCCTCGCCATTCCCGATCTGCGTCAGCCTTACTTCTCAGAACTCGCGGAAAATATCATCGGCGTCGCCCGCGGTTATGGCTATGGCGTGCTGGTCCAGTCGACAGACGAGGACCGTGGCCGGGAGATCGAGGCGCTGCGGTCGATGGACCTCAAGATCACCGATGGCCTCATCCTCAGCCCGGTCCAGATCACGAACACCGACATCGAGCGCACGGCCGTCGACTGTCCGCTCGTCATTCTCGGCGAACGGGTCCTCAACCCGCCGGCACCCCATGTGCAGCTGGACAACATCGCCGCCTCCGGCGAGGTGACACGTGTCTTGCTGTCACAGGGCTGCAGGCGCATTGCCGTCATCGGGGGTTCATACAGGAGCAACGACACTTCTTCCAGAACGCTCAGGACCCGCGGATATGTGCAGGCGCTGATGGACGCGGGCAGGGCCGTCGATCCCCGGTATATCCGTGAGACGAAGAACTGGACGAGTCTTGACGGGGCCCGTGCGACGAAGGCCATGTATGATGACGGTCTGCGTCCGGATGCGATTTTTGCGCTCAATGATCTGCTTGCGCTGGGGGTCGTCAGCCAGCTGCGCGAAATGGGTGTCGACATCCCCCGCCAGGTTCGGGTCGTCGGCTTCGACAACATCACGCAGGCACGGTACAGCATCCCGTCGCTGACAACCATCGATCCGGGCAAGGGGGAGGTCGCGCGGCGTGCTTTCGCCTCATTGCTGGCCCAGATGTCAGAGAATCATCGGGGGAAGGCGACGGAGATCACCGTTCCTTATACGATGATCTTCCGCGATTCGGATCCGCGCTGACGGGGGTCCCGGCCTTCCTGACCGACTGCATCATTTTTCTTGATATTTTTCTCTGAAACGATTTATATACTGAATCTCTTGATATACCCTTTAAACAGATATCGCAGGAGATTACAACCAAAGATTTCCTAGAACGATACATAATCACAATGATGTGATGGTGTCAGGAGAGACCATGAGAAACAACAAGGAACCTGCGCCGGACGGCGTTGGATCCGTCGACGGGCGTGCGAAGGCGGATCGTGACGGCAGTCCCGCTCTGAGGAAGATCGGACGGCGTCTGCAGCCCTACCTCTTCATCCTGCCGGTCACAATCGTCTCCGGCGTGTTCATCTATTATCTGATCGCTTTCACGCTGCGGGCATCATTCACGGACTGGGACGGTCTCAGTCCCACGATGAATTCGGTTGGCTTCAAAAATTACGCGAGGCTTTTCGCTCATGGCTCCGTGTTCTGGACGGCGCTGAAGAACAATCTCATCTTCATGGTCGTCACCGTCGTGGTTCAGGCTGTCCTCGGCCTGCTCCTCGCCGTCATCCTCAAAGAGAAGCTGCCGGGCTCCAACTTCTTCAAGGTGGTGTTCTTCCTTCCTATCGCCATGGCGCCGGTGATCATCGCGGCAATCTTCCGCATCATCATGGACCCGACGGTCGGGGCGATCAACGAGACGCTGCGTCAGCTCCATCTCGGCTTCCTCGCCCAGTCGTGGCTCGGCGATCCCAAGATCGCGCTCTATTCGATCTGCGCCATCAACATCTTCGAATGGATGGGCTTCTCGATGGTGATCTACTACGCCGGACTCCTCGCGATCCCACAGGAGCTGTATGAGGCGGCCCAGCTGGACGGGTGCGGTTTCTGGAACACACTCTTCCATGTCACCATCCCGCAGCTCTCCGGCACGACCAACACGCTCATCGTGCTCGGCATCGTCGGTTCGCTCAAGACGTTCGACATCGTCATCCAGACCACCGGCGGCGGTCCGGGTCGTTCGACGGAATTTCTCAACACCTACCTGTACAAACTCGGCATTCAGCAGTTCAACGGCGGGCTTTCCGCGGCGGTGGGAGTGATGGTCCTCGTCATCGCGGTCATCCTCTCCATCCTGCAGATGGTCGCCGGCAGAAACGCCAATCGGTGAGGAGCGGACAATGCGTAGAAAGCGCGCGACGACGGTCGTCATGTATTGTGTCCTGATCCTGTTCCTGCTGATCTGGATTTTCCCGATCTGGACGGCCGTCAGCAAGTCGCTCTCGTATGACGGGTTCTCGAGCTACCAGGCCGTCCTGACCAACAAGACGGTCCATTATGGGCAGGTCGTGCTCAACAGTCTGCTCATCTCCGTGGTGACGGCGCTCATCGTCGTCTTCTTCACCTCGCTGGCCGGCTTCGCGTTCTCGAAAATGGACTTTCCTGGCCATAAGGTGATCTACTGGCTCCTGTTGGCATGCATGGCCGTCCCCTCGGCCGCCGTCACCATGCCGCTGTTCTTCCTCATCAAAGGCTTCGGGCTGATCAACACCTATCTTGGTCTGATCATCCCCCTCGTCTCCTTCAATTCGCTGCAGATGCTGCTGCTCTGGAAGAACTACTTCGACGGAATTCCCGATGACATCATCAAGGCGGCGCGCATCGACGGGTGCGGCCTGACGCGCATCTACTTCAGCATCATGATGCCGCTGAGCACGCCGATGATCGCGACGACGGGTGTTCTCACCTTCGTCTACTCGTGGAACGAGTATCTGCTGCCGTTGCTGCTCATCCGTGATGAGAGCAAATATCCCGTCACCCTCGCCTCCACCTATTTCATGGAGACGCGCTCGCAGACACCGCAGATGGTCGCCGAGCAGTACGCCGCGCTCATCCTCATGACGATTCCCTCCGTCATCGTCTACCTCATCAGCCAGCACTGGCTGCAGGCCGGCATCACCGCCGGTGCGGTCAAGAGCTGATGCGCCGGATGGGACAGAGAGGAGCAGTCATGTCATATTCGAATCCGGTGTCCTACACCGACGGCCGTCTCTATACCGCGCCAGATCCCTTCGTGCTCCGGTTCCGGGGCGCCTACTATGCGTACTCGTCCGGCAGCAAGGGCGTGGGGCTCTCGGTCTCCACCGACCTCGTGCGCTGGACCCGGCTGGCGAGTCCTTATCACGAGAACGGGCGTAAGAACTACTGGGCCCCCTCCGTCATCTATCTGGACGGGGTCTTCTATATGTACGTCTCCGATATGCCGGCGGGGGAGGACGACACGCACACGGAGATCCTTCGTGTGGCCAGGTCAACGAGCCCGACGGGGCCGTTCGAGTTCGTGTGCGAGCTGTTCGACACATTTTCCATCGACTCGCAGGTCGTCCGCTTGCAGGACGGCAGCCTCGTGCTGTTCTATGCCGATAACCAGGTGGCCGGTCTCGACCGGGACTTCGGCGGGACGTCGGTCATGTGCGATGTGTTGAGGACGCCCGTCGAGAGAGTCGGACGGCCGAAACCGGTGATCGTGCCCTCCAACCAGGACGAGCTGTTCCAGAAAAACAGATTCGGCGACGGGCGCGACTGGTACACCGTGGAAGGTCCGACGTTCCTGACACACCATGGTGAGTCGCATGTGACGTATTCGGGCAATTCATACCTCAACAAGGACTACTTCGTCGGCTGGTCGCAGGCGGAAGGGATCCCGGCCGGTGGGGACGGGCTGTCCGCCCTGCGGTGGGAAAAACAGCTCACCGGGGGGCATGTGACCCCGCTCATTCGTTCGGACCGGGGCATCTCTGGGACCGGGCACAACAGCATCACCGTCGGGCCGAGCGGGGTTGACCCGTGGATCGTCTACCACGGGCGGGCAACGGAGCGCCTCTCACGGGATGATGACGCCCAGCTCCCTGCGGACGGCGAGGACAGGGTGATGTGCATCGACCCGCTGTTCTTCCGTGAACCGGGTCTGTTCACGCCCGCCCCGAGCGATACAGGGGTCTTCCCGCCGTTTCCTGTCGGTCAGATGCTGGGGCAGGAGGATGATCCGGACACGACCGATCGGCAAGGCGGGTCCGTGGGATCCGGACTGGATCATGCCGGCAGGGTGGTCGCACTTTCCGCCCAAGGCAATCCGCTGCTTCTCTCCGACCCCGGCCTTCCCACGTCGGCCTACCGTCTCGACTTCTGGATACGGGCACGGACGAGCCCCCTCGGATGCCGGTTCGGTGTGCTGCTGGCTTACTACGGTCCCGACGAGCAGACACGGCTCGTGATCGATGCGGGTACCGGCTCGTTCCGGATCGAGCAGAGGTGCGGGGGAATCACGTCCATCACCCTTCTTCCGTGCCACCTGTCGGTGTCGGTCAGGCAACGCCTCTCATGGGGGGACTGGCATCATCTCACCGTCGACAGGGGTTATTCGCATTTCGTCCTGTCGGTCGATGGGATGACCGCCACCGAGGGGTACATCGCCCCGGGACCCGCACAGGCCGGGATCTTCACCGATCGGACCGATGTCCGGCTCTCGGCGGTTGCCCTCACCGATCATGTCGATCTGTGGGGCGGATCGTTGCGTGACATCACGCAGGAGGTCACCACGGGCACCAATCTGCTCGTCTGCCGCGATGCCTGTGGGTGGGCGGTCCGACCGAGAGGCGGACAGGCGCATTTCTCCATCGGCCTGCTGCCGGATGACGCTGCGATGACGATGACGATCAGTCCGTCAGAGGAGGGAGCAGACCGGCGCTTCACGCTCGTCTGCGGGCAGATGCGTCTGGACGTGTCCGATGACACGGTCGTGGTCGATGTCGACGGGGGCGCGCCGGTGAGGCGGCACTCTGCGGCATCCGACGGCCTGACGGTCTGTCTGCGCAAAGGCGGCGGATATGTCCGGATCATCACATCGGCAGGGGGCGCGCCAGTGACGGTCAGGTGCGATGGCCCCTCGATCATGTGCGGGATCAGTGGTTTTGATCTCCGCTCCTATGAACGTACCGGTCGGTTGGTCTGCCAAGGAGGCGCGAAGAAGTGAGAACGGCATGCCGTCGCTGCGTTTGTGCGGGGCGGGACGGCATACCCGGCACTTTCGCCCGCACGGTTTTTATCACCATACCCATCAATATCCATCAAGGAAGGAAACACTGATGTTTTCATTCAAAAAAGTAGTGGCAGGTCTCGGGACGCTGGCCCTGATGACGACGATGCTCGCCGGTTGCGGCTCAAGCAGTTCCTCATCCTCTGCGGATGAGGGTCTCGGGACGAAGGAGAAACCGGTCACCCTCACGTTCTGGACGTGGCAGCCCACAGAGGCACAGTACAAGCAGATTTATTCCGCCTTCGAGAAGAAGTATCCGAACATCAAGATCAAGTGGTGGAGGACTGCCGAGCAGTCCGACTACCAGAAGAAGCTGCAGACCTCGATGGCCGGCGGCGAGGGGCCGGATCTGTTCGGCGTCCAGACAGGTGCCATGGTCGACGAGTACTCGCGGTTCGCGGCGAACATGAAGCAGCTCGCCGACAAAGACATGTCAGGGTGGGGCAGCAAGGTCTCCTCGGGGGCCGTCTCCCAGGTCAAGGACAAGAACGGCAAGCTCGTCGGTATGCCTACCATCACCTCTGGCTCCGAGTACATCCTCTACAACAAGACACTGCTGGAGGAGAAGGGCATCAAGGAGCTTCCGAAGACGTATGACGAGCTCGTCAAGGACTGCAAGCAGCTCAAAGCGGACGGTCTCGTCCCCATGGCCCTCGGCGCCAAGGACGGCTGGCATCTGGATGATCTGTTCGTCTGGCTGTCGAACCAGTACGGCAAGGGCGACGTGTACAAGGCTGCCGAGGGCAAGAAGTCATTCACGTCCTCTACGTTCAAAAAGACACTCGGCGCATGGAAGAAGATGATCGACGACGGCCTGTTCCAGGAGGGCGCCGTCGGCACGAGCACCTATCCGGACGCCCGTGACAACTACTTCTACGCACGCAAGACGGCTTTCCTGCCGACCGGCTCATGGCATGTCTCCGCGACGATCTCCGATGCGGAGACAAAGGGGACGGCCGTCGAGAAGGATGAGCTCGGTATGATGCCGTTCCCGAAGGTCGGCCCGATCGACGCCGGCCCGACGACGGGTGTGGATTTCGCGCTTTGCGTCAACAAGGACAGCACCAAGAAAGACGCCGCCATGAAATTCGTCCAGTTCATGACGACCGGTGAGGGCCAGCAGATCTGGATCAACACGCTCCAGGGCGCGCCGGTGACCAAGGGCATCAAAGTCCAGCTTCCGTCCAAGGTGACACAGACCGCCAAGGAGAGCGTCGAGACGGTGACGAAGACGCAGTCCGAGTCGAAGCTCGACAGGAAGCTCAATTCCCAGCAGCTCAACGATGAGATCGGCGTCGAGATGCAGAACATCTACACCGGGGATGCCACGATCGACAGCGCGCTCCAGAAGATCCAGGAGGCGAACCAGCAGGACTGAAGCGGTCGAATCCCTGTGGCCGGTCTGCAGCCTGGGTCGCTCCGGGTCGATGATGACCGGTGATAACTGAACTTCGGGTGACGGCGTCCTTCCCAGATGCCGTCCCTGTCCCTCCTCACGGCCGGCCGGGTGCGTCTTCGTTCCCGGCCGGCCGTTTTTGTTTCGGGGTGTGACTGTGGGGAACGCCGGTATTATCAGAGGGGCAATATGGTTATAAACGATAAAACTGTCCTCTGACTCGCATCTTCGGTCACTTTTGGTTCCGCAGACTATCCGCCTGTCAAAGAGACCGAAAGACACAGGAAGCTGGTCGGGCTGAAAGTATCCGGGTTGTCGCGATCCTTATTCAATTGTCGCGATCCTTATTCAATTGTCGCGATCCTTATTCAATGTTGTCAATCGATCCGCCCCCAGTCGAGGAAGTACGTCTGGAGCGCCGCGCGGCGGCTCGCGGGGTTCGGCTGCTCGTCGAACCACGTGTTGTGCGTCACCTCATCGATGATGTTGTGCAGACGCAGGGCGAAGTGGCGCGGGCAGTAGAAGCGCTTGTGGGTGCCGTCCGGCCTGTCCTTGTCTCGCACGGAGATCCAGTACTTCGGGTCGGCGGGGCAGTCCCACAGGGCGAAGTCGCAGTTCTCCCCGCCGCCGTGGTGGTCGTCGTCATCGGGCAGCGGCGGGAAATCGATGCTGATGTCACCTTGTTTGCCCGGCACTTCCTCGAGGCGGATATGCGCGGTCGTCATGATTTCGGCCTCCGGCGACGTTCGGGGGAGTACCGGCAGCGTCGTGGTCGACGGCAGAATCGACGGCCGGACGGCGGGCGCCTCGCGCACGGCGGCTTCGCGCACGACGACTTCGCGCACGGCGTCGGAGGCGGCAAGAATACGTCCTGCGAGAGGGACTGCCAAGGCTCCCGTCCTATCGGAACCGGAGACAGAGGCGCGAGTTTCAATCATTCTGAGACCGGTAATCCTGCTGCTGCTGACCGTGGCAGTGACGCTCCCTGAGGCGGGGAGGTGTGTGCTGAGCCCGGATTGCTGTGTCTCGATGGTCTTGGTATCAATCTGTATCATTGTGATCCTTCCTGTCATTGTGATCCTTCCTGTTTGATGTGACCTGCTTGATGGTGTGATCTGTCTCGCCCGTCTCCGGGTCGGCGAGGTCGCACGGGTTGAGGCGCCCGTCCTGCAGGGTCTCAAGGGTCTTGAGACAGTCTGCGATGTCCATCTCCACCTCCGCCTCGTTCGTGCGGTCCTCCTTGGCGAAGTAGAGCGGGTACATCTTCTGCTGGCGGCGCAGGGCGATGCCGTCCCAGACCGACATCTCGAAGCCGAAGCCGCTGCCGAAGAACTGCCAGACGATGGCGCTGTCCTTCGGCAGGGGAATGGCCAGACCCGTCCGCGTTTCCACGAGGGCGAGGACCTTCGGCTCGCGTGCCATGCCGGGGACGCGCAGGATATCCCGGTCGATGAGCGGGCGTGCGTCGAGTGCGGAGATGTACTGGTGCGGTTCGTCCCAGTCCGGCACGATCCTGCCGTGCGACGGCGTGTAGCGCATGAAGAAGTCGGCCGTGGTCTGGCTGTTGTATGGCGCGGACTGCCGCAGCGCGGACATGTCGAGGATGATCCTGTTGAGCCTGCCGCCCTGCCACTGACGTTCGCCGGTGGGATTCGACCAGTTGTGGAAGACGGGCCGGCAGCAGAGCGGGTTTCCGTCACTGTCGAGGGGCATCGTGGAGAACTTTCTGAAACTGAGGATGTGGAAGTTCGGGGCGACCGGTCCGATCGCCTCCAGCTGCTCCTCGATCCTTCGCGGGGCGTCCTCCTCGGAGGTGTCGCCGACCCAGATGATGCCGTCCGCGAAGCTGCGGTCATTGTAAGGAATCATTGATGGTCCTTCCTTCTGTCTGTGTGGGGCTGTTCTGCTCTTACGGTGTCACCGGGATGCAGGATATGGTGTCAATATTCGATGTCGTCGCGCGGTTCTTATGTCGTGTCCATATCATTTTGTTGACCTTTCTGGAAACCGTTTCTTGCGGCTCTCACAGGTATCGCGCGTCCGAAAACGGAAATTTCGCCGTGGGTGAAAAATAGTATGAACAGACTTGAAGGAAAAGAACTGTTATTTCAAATAAAAATCAGATTGGTATTAAAAGGCGTTCAAAAATCCGCTGATGACGGTCGAGAAAATACGGGTCAAAAAAATTGCAGAACAGATCTCGTATATGCGGCCGACCGGTCTGGCGGTAGAGGAGTGCAATTATCAAAGAAATGTTGAATAGGGCAGATCCGCAAGGTCGCGGGCGGCAGCTCTCTGTAGCAGGAACCTGTGCCGACGTGCGTGGTCGGCACAGGCACGGTCTGCACATGCGCGGTCGGCACATGCGCGGTCGTGTTCACCCTCCTCCGAGTGTGATGAGGTCCCCGCCTCACCCATGGCCGGGATCTGCTTGGGTGGGTTCACTCACCCGTGAGGGCGGTGAGGGTGTCGAGCTCGGCGGTGACGGCCGATTTGTCGTCGTCGGAGACGCGCAGCGAGGGCAGGGCACGGTGCATCGCGGCGATCGCGGTCTCCGCCTTCTGACGTTCCTGCACGGTGAGGGCGCGGCCATACTCCTGCGCCCAGGCCTGATAACCGGCCTCGGCGGCGGATGCCCTGCCTTCCTCTGTGGCGGATGCCCGGCCTTCAGTATCGGCTGATGTCGTGCCCTTCTTGTCGGCGGGTGCCTGACCGCCCTCGGCGGCGGAATCGTAGATGACATGCCCGGCGCTCGCCACCGAGAACCGGTCGATGAGGGGACTGGCGGCGATGGCGCGGACGTTGCCGGCGAGGGCGTCGAAGATCGTCTGCTGCGCGGCGGGCGGCGTCCACCGCGCCTCCTGCCCGCCCAGCGCGTCAGAGACGAAGCGCGAGAGGGCGCGCAGCCGGGAGAGGACGGGCGGGGTCGCCACCACGAGCGCGTGTGTGGCCCGCCCCAGCCGCTTCGCTTCCGTCGCCGCGCCGAGCACGGTCGAGAGTGTGCGCCAGGTGCCCTCGATGCTGATGGAATAGCCGTTCTCGTTGGCATAGGAGACGGACCGGGCGATCCAGCGGCCGCTGGCATGGCCGGTCTTCTTCGGCATCTCCAGGGGTTTGTCGCGCACGAGCTCGGTGTAGACGGGGTAGAAGCGGCGCAGGTCGTCGCCGATGACCGGGATGATCGCGTGGGCGGGGTTGAGGCGCATGGCGACGGACGCGCCGAGCGTCTTGCCGGCGCCGGGCTGGCCGCCGAGGAAGACGGTGACGGGCCGCTGCTCGGCGGTGGCGCCGGTAAAGATGACATGACGGATCTGTTGGTCGAAGATTCTGGCGAAATCGTCCTCATGCAGCCGCATTGCCCGCCTCCTTCCTGGTGGCCTGCCCGTCGGCGGCCGTCCGCGCATCGAGGACGCGGGAGAGCTCCTGAGCCCGCCGCACCCAGCGGTCATAGGCGTCGATCTGCGCCTGGCGGTCATCGGTGGGGATGGCCGCGCGCTCCAGCTGCAGTTTCTGCTGTGCGGTGAGCCAGCGGTCCATCTCCTCCTTGTCGTCCTGCTTCATGGCGAGATAGAAGAGGTCGGACATCGCCCCGCCGAGGCGCGTTCCCGCCTCGTACATGATGTCGTAGAGGACGACATCGTCCAGCATGTCGGCGTCGAGCATGATGGCAGCTCCTTTGTCTCTCTCCGGCGCCCCATCGGACCGATGGTGCCGCGTTTCTTTCGATCGTAGCGAGGGCGGCAGGGCCGTGGTCAGGGCGCGACGGTCGGCAGGCGGTCTTCGGCACAGAACGCACAAAGAGGGGAAACAATCGTGTGTGACCGTTCACTTCCGGGGGTTGGAACGCGTGCCAAATTTCATCTATATCGACTTTTGCGGCGTGCTGAAGACAGTGGTGAAAGTCTGGGAAGATTGTTAAGAATCGTTGGAATGACAGGGATAACAGGAAACCGGGCGACGGTGCCCCATGAGCTTCCTGAAAGATCTCCGAGGCTCTTTTCTACTCTTTCAGAGCTTGTTACGGGCGGTTGTTCATCTTTCTGTAACATAACTCGTTTACTTTTTTCAGCAATGCAACGCACCGATGGCGGATCGCCATTGCGGGTCCGCAAGGACAGGCGCTCCGATCGGCGGTGCGGGCATCGAGATTGAGGAGAACATTATGAACAAGACAAAGCTTGTTGCGGGCGTGGCCGCCCTGTCGGCCTTCGCCTTCGCACTGAGCGGCTGCGGCAACGGCGGTTCGTCATCGTCGTCCGCATCCGGCAAGAAAGCAGCCAAGGCGGCAGACATTGTTGTCAATGGCTGCGAGCCACAGAATCCGCTCGTCACTACGAACACGAACGAGACCTGCGGCGGGAACGTGATGGGCCTTTTCGAGTCCGGCCTGACCGCCATCAACCCGGAAGGCCAGACAAAGCTCGAGGTCGCAAAGTCCATTACCGCAAACTCCAACAACACAAAGTTCGATATCAAGCTGAAGGATTGGAAGTTCAGCAACGGCAAGACGGTCAAGGCCGAGAACTTCACACGCGCCTGGAGCTACGGTGCCAACGCGTCCAACGCGCAGCTGAGCTCCGACTTCTTCTCCGTCATCAAGGGCTTTGACGCCCTGCAGAAGAAGGGCGTTGACAAGAACGCACAGCTGTCCGGGCTCAAGATCGTCAACGACAAGGAGTTCACGGTCGAGCTGAACGCCCCGTCTTCCCCGTTCGAGACACGCCTTGCCTACGTGTCCTACGCGCCGCTTGACGACTCGTTCTTCAAGAATCCAAAGGCTGCAGGCCAGAAGCCGGTTGGTGATGGCGCCTACAACTTCGATTCCTGGAACCACAACCAGTCGATCAAGCTCGTCAAGAACAAGAACTACAAGGGCATTCTTCCTGCGAAGAACGCATCGGTGACCTTCAAGGTCTACACGGATCCGCAGGCCGCCTACTCCGATGTTCAGGCCGGCAACCTCGACGCAATCGACACGATCCCGACTTCCCAGACGAAGACCTTCCGCCACGATTCGTCGATCAACCCGTACGACAAGGGCGGCTCGGTCACCCAGCAGATGTCGCTTCTTTCCAACGAACCGCATTGGAATGTCAACACCAAGGAAGGCGTGCTCCGTCGCCAGGCCGTTTCCGTGGCGATCAATCGCCAGCAGATCATCGACAAGGTGCTCAATGGTTTGGGCACTCCTACTACCGATTACCTTGCTCCGCCAATTCAGGGCTACAGCACGACCCTCAAGGGTGTTGAGAACCTGAAGTTCAGTGCTTCCCGCGCCAAGCAGCTGTGGGATCAGGCCAACAAGATTTCCGCATGGCCGAAGGGCAAGGAAATCGACTTCTACTACAACGCTGATGGTGGTGGCAAGGACGTTTTCGACGCCATTGCCAACCAGGTGAAGAACGTGCTCGGCGTGCCGACCAAGTCGGTTGCTGTCGCCACCTTCCAGCAGTTCCGCGATCAGATCTCGCAGAAGAAGCTGCACGGCTGGTTCCGCTCCGGCTGGCAGCCTGACTACCCGTCCGCCGAGGATTACCTGTACCCGCTCTTCGATTCGGCCTCCGCTGACGGGAATGGCTCCAATGATGCCCAGTACAAGAATCCGAAGGTTGACGCGCTGCTCTCCAAGGCAGCTGCAGCCAGCCCGGCGGCTTCCATCAAGATCTACCAGCAGGCAGAGGAAGTCCTTCTCAACGACCTGCCGGCCATCCCGCTCTACAACGCTGCTGCCGCAGGCGCTTCCGCCAAGCAGGTCAAGGGCTACCGGATGAGCTGGCAGAACGAGCCGGTCTTCCAGGAACTCACCAAGTGAGATTCTGACCGCGACGGCAGGAGCCTGATGCCAGGGCCTGATGGTTCCCATCAGGACACCCTGCCGGTCGCATTGACCGTGCAGACGGTCATCACATGATCTTCCCCATCCTCGGGTGGGGATGGTCTCCTCAGAGATGCAAGGGCGGTTCGGCTTCGGCCGGGCCGCCCTTCGTTATGCCCGGGCTTGTCATATCCTTCTCCGGCCCCCGGTATGGTAGGGGACTGTTTGGTCCCGGAAGCGGGGCCTTATTTTGTGAGAGGTTTTGTGAGAGGGGAAAGAAAGAATGCGTAAAGCACAGATTGCCTCGATCGCCGCGCTGTGTGCCGGCGTCATCGCGCTCGCCGGCTGCGGCGGCAATTCGTCCTCGTCCTCATCAGCCACGGGCGACAAATCACAGATCGCCGTCTATGGCTGCGAGCCCCAGCACAAGCTCATCACCACCAACACCAACGAGACGTGCGGCGGCAACCCGATGAGCATGCTTTATTCCGGCCTCACCGGTTATTCCGCGGACGGGCAGACGAAGCTCGAGATCGCCCAGTCGATCACTCCGAACTCCGACAACACCCAGTATGACATCAAGCTTAAAGACTGGAAGTTCTCCGACGGTTCGACCGTCAAGGCGGAGAACTTCACGAAGGCATGGAGCTACGGCGCCAATGCCACCAACGCCCAGGTGTCCTCCAACTTCTTCAGCATGATCAAGGGCTACGACGACCTGCAGAAGAAGGGCACCGACAAGAACGCCCAGCTCTCCGGCCTCAAGATCGCCAATGACAAGGAGTTCACCGTCGAGCTCAACGAGCCGACCTCCACGTTCAAGCAGCAGCTCGGCTACGTCGCCTTCTCGCCGCTGCCGGACTCGTTCTTCAAGAACCCGACGACTTTCGGCGAGCATCCGGTCAGCGACGGCCCGTATACGCTCCAGCAGTGGAACCACAACCAGTCGATCGTCATGGTGAAGAACAAGTACTACCACGGCATCGACAAAGTGCAGAACTCACAGCTCACGTTCAAGATCTACACCTCGCCGGACGCCGCCTACGCGGACATCCAGTCGGGCAACCTCGACGCGATGGACACCGTGCCGACCGCCGACCATCGCTCGTTCCGCAAGGATCCGAGCGTCAAGGGCTACGCCCAGCCGGGCAGCTCCATCTTCGAGCTCTCCATCCTCGCCAACGAGCCGCACTGGGATGTGAACACGGATGAGGGCAGGCTCCGCCGCAAGGCGCTGTCGATGTCCATCAACCGCGACCAGATCATCACCAAGGTGAACTACGGCCTGGGCAAGGCCGCCACCGACTTCGCCGCGCCGAAGATCCCGGGCCACACGAGCAGCCGCACGCTCAAGGGCTCCGACGTGCTCGCCTACAATCCGACCAAGGCAAAGCAGTACTGGTCCCAGGCCAACGCCCTGTCCAAGTGGGACAACTCGAAGACCCTCGACTTCTACTACAGCGCCGACGGCGGCAGCAAGGATCTGTTCTCCGCCATCGCCAACCAGGTGAAGAACACGCTGGGCATCAAGACCCGCCCGGTCGCAGTCGCCACGTTCTCCCAGTATTCCGATATGGTCAACCAGTACAAGATCCACGGTGTGATGATGAGCTCGTGGCAGCCTGACTACCCGTCCATCGAGAACTATCTCAAGCCGATGTTCTCCACCTCGGCCGCGGACGGCAAGGGTTCCAACAGCTCCAACTACAAGAACAGCGAGTTCGACGCCCTGCTGACGAAGGCGGCCAGCTCGCCCGACAACGAGGCGGACGCCCTCTACAAGCAGGCCGAGGAGATCCTCTTCCGCGATCTGCCGAACATCCCGATCTACAACCAGGATGCCACGGGCGTGGCGACGGCCTCCGTCAAGGGCTTCACGATGAACTGGCAGAGCCTGCCGGTCTACAACCAGCTGCACCGCTGAGGCCCGTGTGACAGCCGATCGATATCGGATAGTCGCCTATCCGATAACGGGATGCCAACGGGATAGCTGATAACGTAGCTGATAAATGATCTGACAACTGAAGACTGTCGATGACGGCCGGTCCCTCGATCCTGGGGGATCGGCCGTTTTTTATTCTCACGCCCGGAGGGCGTCACCACGCTTTGCACGCAGCCGCTCGAAGAGGACGACCATCAGCACCAGGGCGGCGAGCAGGTACCAGGGGAAGAGCAGGATCGTGGTCGCCTGGGCGAGCAGGCCGAAGATCGGCGGCATCGCGAGCGAGCCGGTGTAGGCGAACGCCATCTGCATGCCGATGACCGCTTGTGACTTGTCCGCGCCGAAATAGGCGGGCGTGGAGTGGATGACCGTGGGGTAGACCGGCCCGCAGCCCAGCCCCACCAGCACGAGGCCGACGACCGTGGAGGCCGGCCGGGGCAGCGGCAGCAGGAGGACGAGGATCCCCACGCCGATGATGCCCTCGCCGATGCGGATGAGGACCGGGTCGGACAGGCGCATGGTGGCGAACCCGTTGAGGATCCTGCCCGCGGTGATGCCGAAGGTGAAGAGGGCGGCCCACTGCGCGGCGGTGGTCTTGTCGATCCCCAGGCCGGTGTGCATATAGCTGGACGCCCAGAGCATCGCCGTGGATTCGATGGTGCAGTAGCAGAAGAACATGAGCAGGATCTCGGGCGCACCCTCGATGGCGAGGACCCCGCGGATGCCGAGCGGTCTGCGGGGCGCCGGAGGATCCGGTTCGTCGATCTTGACCGGCTCGGGCGTGACCGGGCGGCTCTTCCACAGCGGCAGCGAGGCGAAGAGGATGAGGACGAGCACGAGCTGGAGGACGGAGATCGAGCGGTAGCCGCCGCGCCAGCCCATATGGTGCAGGAGGGCGAAGCTGAGGATGTTCGGGCCGATGAGCGTGCCCAGGCCCCACATGGCGTGCAGCCAGCTCATGTGCCGGCTCGCGTAGTGCAGCGCCACATAGTTGTTGAGCGCCGCGTCCACGCCGCCCGCGCCCAGGCCGTAGGGGATCGCGATGAGCAGCAGCACCCAGTAGTTCGGGGCGAGCGAGAAGCCCAGCAGGGCGATCATCGTGAGGAAGACCGACCAGACTGTCACCTTTCCCGTCCCCAGCCTCATGGTCATCCGGTCGGAGAGGAGCGCCGAGACGATCGTGCCGGCGGAGATGACCATCGAGATGCCGCCCGCCCAGGAGAGCGGCACGCCCAGGTCGGGGGCCATCGTCGGCCAGGCGGCGCCCAGCAGCGGGTCCGGCAGGCCCAGGCTGATGAAGGCGAGATAGATGATGGCGAGAAGGAGATTGGCCATGCGTCCAGAATAACTGAATTATTTGCGCAATGAAAGAAAATAACAGTCAAAACAATCCGGGTCAATCCGGGTCATCAGCCATGATCACGGCGGGCCGGACGGCAGCCGGACGAAAGCCGAACGGGATCGAACACCTGTACGATGGGGATATGAGCTGGGCACCGCGGTCAAAGGCGGTCGACCGGGACTGGGGCTCCGACGAGAGCGGATGCACCATCCTGCACGTCGACATGGACGCCTTCTTCGCCTCCCTCGAGGAGGCGCGGCACCCCGAGTATGCCGGGAAACCGATCATCGTGTGTGTCGGCGGCGAGGAGACGCACGGGGTGGTGTCCACGGCCAGCTACGCCGCGCGCAGATACGGCGTCCACTCCGCCATGTCCATCATCACCGCGCGTCGCCTGTGCCCGAACGGCGTGTATCTGCCCGTCGACCATCACTATTATTCGCAGGTCTCCCGGCAGATCTTCGGCGGGATCGTCGCCTCCGTCACCGACCGCATCGAGCAGGTGAGCGTGGACGAGGCCTATGTGGACGTCTCCGGGGCGCTGCTGCGCTGGGGCTCGCCGGTGCGCATCGGGCGCTGGATCCGCGCGGAGGTCGCCAA
>JAXGWH010000004.1:0-68329 GCA_040773385.1 Aeriscardovia sp.
CTCCTCCTCAGGGGCGGAGTCGATCTGGTTGAAGTCATACTCCGGGTTCACATCCGGGTACTCGTCGTGGAGCACCTTGGAGATCGCGGCGGTCAGAGTGGTCTTGCCGTGATCGATGTGGCCGATGGTACCGATGTTGACATGTGGCTTATCGCGTACGTACTTCTGCTTTTCTGCCATTGTGTCCTCCTGGACGTTCGTAGTTCGCTTCCACCACATGAGCAGAAGCCCCGCTACATTTTACTGGTTGTTTGAGCTGATTGCTACCGCATCCGGTGCAGCGGTGACGATCTCAGAATACCGTCACCGCCTGACGGATGCGGCGCTAACACGCGCCTTTCAGCCCTGAGCGCGTTGGGGAAGAGCTCGGCTCACTCGCCGCGCTGCTTCTTGATGATCTCGTCGGCGATGGCCTTCGGGACCTCCGCGTAGGAATCCATCTGCATGGTGTAGACGGCGCGGCCCTTGGTCTTCGAGCGCAGGTCGCCGATGTAGCCGAACATCTCGGCCAGCGGCACCTTGGCATCGATGATCTTGACGCCCTTCTCGTCGCCCATCTCGTCGATGCGGCCACGGCGGGAGTTGAGATCGCCGATGACGTCGCCCATGTACTCCTCAGGGGTGCGCACCTCGACGGCCATGATCGGCTCGAGGATCACCGGGTCGGCCTTCGGGGCGGCGGTCTTGAACGCCATGGAACCGGCGATCTTGAACGCGACCTCGGAGGAATCGACAGGGTGCATCTGGCCGTCGATGAGCTCGGCCTTGACGCCCACCACCGGGAAGCCGGCGAGGATGCCGGACTGCATGGCCTCCTGCACGCCCGCGGACACGGACGGGATGAACTCCTGGGAGATGTCGCCGCCGGTGACATCATCCTCGAAAACGTAGTCCTTGCCCTTCTGCTCGGGGTCGGACTCGTCGATCGGCTTGAAGTTCATCTCCACCTTGGCGAACTGGCCGGAACCGCCGGTCTGCTTCTTGTGGGTGTAGGTGAGGTCCATGACCGGCTTCTTGATGGTCTCGCGGTAGGCCACCTGCGGCTCGCCGACGTTGGCGTCGACCTTGAACTCGCGGCGCATACGGTCGACGAGGACGTCGAGCTGCAGCTCGCCCATGCCGGAGATGAGGGTCTGGCCGGACTCTTGGTCGGTCTTGACCTGGAAGGTCGGATCCTCGTCGGACAGACGCGCCAGCGCCAGGCCCATCTTCTCCTGGTCGGCCTTGGTCTTCGGCTCGACGGCCACCTCGATGACCGGCTTCGGGAACGTCATGGACTCGAGGGCGATCGGATGGTCGATGTCAGAGAGGGTGTCACCGGTGGAGACATCCTTGAGGCCGACGAACGCGTAGATGTTGCCCGCCAGTGCCTCGTCGACAGGGATCTCCTTGTCGGAGTGCATCTGGAAGATCTTGCCCACGCGCTCGCGCTTGTCCTTGGTGACGTTGAGCACGCTGTCGCCCGGCTTGGCGGTGCCGGAGTAGACACGCACGTACACGAGCTTGCCGTAGAACGGGTGGACGGCGATCTTGAAGGCGAGGGCGGCGAACGGGTCGGAGGTGGTCGGCTTGCGGTCGATCTCCACGTCCTCGTGGCCGGGCTCGTAGCCCTTGATGGCCGGGACGTCCTCGGGGCTGGGCAGGTAGTCGACGATGGCGTCGAGCAGCGGCTGCACGCCCTTGTCCTTGAAGGCCGAGCCGCAGAAGACCGGGTAGCCCTTCGAGGTGACGGTCAGCTGGCGCACGCCCTTGCGGATCTCCTCCTCGGTGAGGTCCTCACCGTTGAAGTACTTCTCCATGAGGGCGTCGTCGGTGCCGGCGACGGTCTCGACGAGCTCGGTGCGGTATTTCTCGGCGGTGTCCTTGAGATCGTCCGGGATGTCCGTCACGTCGTAATGGGCGCCCTGGTCGGTCTTCTTGACATCGCCCTGCCACACGTAGGCCTTCATGCGCACGAGGTCGACGACGCCGGAGAAGTCATCCTCGGCGCCGATCGGGATCTGCATGACGATCGGCTGTGCCTTGAGCTTGTCCTTGATGGTCTGGACGGAGTAGAAGAAGTTGGCGCCGAGCTTGTCCATCTTGTTGATGAAGCAGATGCGCGGGACGTCATACTTGTCGGCCTGGCGCCACACGGTCTCAGACTGCGGCTCCACGCCCTCCTTGGCATCGAACACGGCCACGGCGCCGTCGAGGACGCGCAGCGAGCGCTCCACCTCGGCGGTGAAGTCGACGTGGCCCGGGGTGTCGATGATGTTGATCTGGAAGCGGTCCTCCGGATCGTGCGACTGACGGTTCCAGAAGCAGGTGATGGCGGCGGACGTGATGGTGATGCCGCGCTCCTTCTCCTGGTCCATCCAGTCCATCGTCGAGTCGCCGTCGTGCGTCTCGCCGATCTTGTAGTTGACGCCGGTGTAGTAGAGGATGCGCTCGGTCGTCGTTGTCTTGCCGGCATCGATGTGGGCCATGATGCCGATGTTGCGGACCTTTGTCAGGTCCTTCAGCACGTCAAGTGCCATTGAAAATTCCTCACTCTAGTGATTGTGCGCACACGCGCGGTCAATTCCGGTCTGGCCGGAGACACACCAAAAGGTGCGAGGAAAGGATCCGTGCCGTCCGCCCGGGGGCTTGCCGCCCGCAGGCCGGCCGCACGGCACGACTCACCAGCGGTAGTGGGCGAAGGCGCGGTTGGCCTCGGCCATCTTGTGGGTGTCCTCACGGCGCTTCACCGCGGCACCGAGGCCGTTGGAGGCGTCCATGATCTCATTGGCGAGACGCTCGGATATCGTCTTCTCGCGGCGCAGACGGGAGTAGTCCGTCAGCCAGCGCAGGGAGAGGGTGTTGGCACGGGCGGGGCGGACCTCGACCGGGACCTGGTAGGTGGCGCCGCCCACACGGCGGGAGCGCACCTCGACGTTCGGACGGATGTTGTCCAGCGCGCGCTTGAGCACGGAGACAGGCTCCTGCTGGGTCTTCTCCTTGACCTGCTCGAGGGCGGTGTAGACGATGTGCTCCGCCACGGACTTCTTGCCGTCGAGGAGGACCTTGTTGATGAGCTGGGCGACCTGCGTGGAGCCGTAGATCGGGTCAGGCTGGACCCGACGATGCTTTGCTTGACCTTTACGAGACATTACTTAGCCTTCTTCGCGCCGTACTTCGAGCGACCTTGCTTGCGGTCCTTGACACCCTGCGTATCGAGGGCGCCACGGACGATGTGGTAACGCACACCAGGAAGATCCTTGACACGACCGCCGCGGACCAGCACGATGGAGTGCTCCTGCAGATTGTGGCCCTCGCCCGGGATGTAGGCGGTGACCTCATAGCCCGAGCTCAGACGAACACGCGCGACCTTGCGGAGCGCGGAGTTCGGCTTCTTCGGGGTGGTGGTGTACACACGGGTGCACACACCGCGGCGCAGCGGGCTGCCCTGGAGCGCCAGGGTCTTTGTCTTCTTCGTCTTCCGCTTGCGACCGAAGCGGATAAGCTGCTGAATAGTTGGCACTATTTTCTCCGATTCACCTTTATGCGTTTGTGCCAGACCGCGCCATTGCGTTCCCGCACCGTGAACGGAGCAAGAATAGCCAATGACCACCGGCCCGATGGTCCCTCTTCCTCACCGCCGCGTTGCCGTGACGGCCTCATCAGGATCAGGAATATTCCGCGCCGAGGCACGGAACACACAAAGAAAATTATAGCGATGCCGCGGACAGCTCACGCGTTGCGCTGTGAGCGTCCGAACACGCCCCACTGCGGGATGAAGCCCTCGAAGATGATGCGGTCGAACCGGTCGACGCACTGCAGTGCCTCCTGGGCCGAGCGCACGGTCCATGCCACGCGCTGGGCGCCCATATCGCCGGCGACGGCCAACGTGGCCGAGTCCCACATGTGCCAGTCCATCGCCACGAAGTCGGGGCGGGAGACCACGTCGGCCAGCGCCGCGCCGCCGAGCGCGTCGACCGCGCGCGTGGCCATGGACGGCGCCCCCGGCACGAGCAGGGAGAGCTCCTGCCTGTCGGCAAGCTGGCCGCGCAGCACGCGCGGGCGGTAGAGACGGTACCAGCCCATCGCCAGCGGGTCGAAGCTCTCCACCACGTATGGGCCTTGGTAGGCCTGCAGGAGCCGGTCGCCCTTCTCCAGCAGCTCCTTTTTCACGCGCCGGCCCTGCGCCTTGTACTCGACGATGAGCGGCACGCGAGCGTCCACCAGGCCGAGCACGTCGGCGAAGAGCGGGGCGTGCTGCTGCCACGGCTGCAGATCCGTATCGGCGGCTGAGACGGGAGCATCATCGGCCGCTTTCGGCTTGCCCGTATACCCGGCCGTGCCGGACATGTCCTCGCCGGCGAAGAGCGGGATACGGCACAGCTCGTCATAGGTGAGGTCGGCGATCGAGGCGGAAAGCCCTGCCGCGCGGGCGAGTGTGTCGTCGTGGAAGACGACCACCTGCCCGTCGGCGGTCAGCTGAAGGTCGAGCTCGATGCCGTAGCCGGCGCGGCACGCCGCCTCGAAAGCCGGAAGCGTGTTCTCCGGGGCGATGGCCGCCGCCGGCGGCGCGCCTGCGCCGTATCCCGCGTCACGGGCCAGATTGCGGGCGAGGATGCGGTAGGTGTCCGCCTCATGGGACAGGCCGTCGTCCTCCCCCGTCTGCGGATAGCCGGAACCGGCGTCGTGCAGGCCGCGGTGGGCAAACGGAGTGTCAGGCACCAGAGGGGCAGGATCCTTCTGCGCGGACGAGGGCGTCAGGCTCGCGGACTCGAGCCGGCGCAAAAACGGCGGGCGCGGGCTGACGGCGTACGCCCAGGCCGCCCCGGCGAGCGCCGCAGCTTTGAGAAGACGATGCGTGCTGTGTTTGTCCGACATATCCGCTCCCCTATCCGTACGAGATTGTGGTGGGATGATCCCCTGTTGATCCCCGAGGAATTGATTCCGCGACAGATCATGTCCCACCCATCGTATCCGCCCGTGACTATCGGCCCACGAGACCAGGAAGAGAAACAGCAGACAATAGCAATCCGTCCACAGACATGACGGGGCAGAACAACAGAAGGATCCAGACAGAAAAAGGGCGGCAGGATTTCTCCTGCCACCCTTCGTCTGTGATCACTGTTCGCCCATGATCACCCCTCGTCCCTGGTCACCACGCGGGTCATTACTCAGGGACTGTGGTCATCGTGCGGCGCGTCTCACTCGCCGTCCGAGGAGCCGTCACTGGAATCGGAATCGGAATCATCCTCATCCGAACCCTGATCGGACTGGCCGGACCGGCCGGAACCCGCCTGGCCGGAACCGGCGTGATCGGCCGAGTCCTCGTCTCCGGAGGCCTGCGACGAATCGAACGAACCGTCCGAACCGTTCTCGTCGGCAGTCGGGAACACGTCGTTGTCCGCGCTCTCGCCCGTGCCGAGGAACGAGCCGGCGTCGAAGTCGTCGCCCAGGCTCAGGTCGCCGAAGTCGATCTTGGACAGGTCGACGTCCGCCATGTCGGAATCAGACATGTCGTTGAGGTTGGCGCTGTCGTTCTGGTCGATGTTGAAGCTCGGGTAGATCGTGTCGCGGATCACCTTGTCGGGCTCCACCTTGGCGTTGCGGTACATCGGAAGCCCCGTGCCGGCCGGGATGAGCTTGCCGATCATCACGTTCTCCTTGAGGCCCTTGAGGTAATCGATCTTACCGTTGAGCGCGGCCTCGGTCAGGACCCTCGTGGTCTCCTGGAACGAGGCGGCCGACAACCACGAATCCGTGGCCAGCGACGCCTTGGTGATGCCGAGCAGCTCCGGACGGGCGGCGGCGGGCTTGAGACCCTTCTTGACCGCCTCACGGTTGAGCTGGGTGAACAGCGAGCGCTGGACGAGCTCGCCCGGCAGCAGGCTGGTGTCGCCGGAATCGATCACGGTCACACGGGAGATCATCTGACGGACGATCACCTCGATGTGCTTGTCGTGGATGCCCACGCCCTGGGAGCGGTACACGTCGTGCACGCCGTTGACGATGTTGATCTGGGCCGCGCGCGGGCCGAGGATGCGCAGGATCTTCTTCGGATCCACGGAGCCCTCGGTCAGCTGCGTGCCGGCCTCGATATGGTCGCCCTCCTTGACGAGGAGCGGCACACGCCGGGAGACCGGGTAGTTGATCGGGTCGAGATCGTCATCGTCAGGCTCGAGGATGACCGCACGGCCGTTCTCGGAGTCCTCCAGATGAACGGTGCCGGCGTACTCGGAGATCGGCGCCTCACCCTTGGGGGTGCGGGCCTCGAAGAGCTCCTGCACACGAGGCAGACCCTGTGTGATATCGGAGGCCGAGGCGACGCCGCCGGAATGGAACGAGCGCAGCGTCAGCTGGGTGCCAGGCTCGCCGATGGACTGTGCGGCGACCACGCCGATGGCCTCGCCCACGTCGACCGGGCGGCCCGTGGCGAGCGACCAGCCGTAGCAGGCCGCGCACACGCCGTCCTTGGCGTCGCAGGTGAGCACCGAGCGGACCTTGACCTGCTCGACGCCGTGGGCGACGAGCTGGCGCAGCAGGTCCATGCTCAGGCCCTGGTTGCGCTTGGCAAGAACCGTCGTGCCGTCCTTCGGGTCGACCACGTCGGCCGCCAGGCAGCGCGCGTACACGGAGGCGTCGGCGTGCTCGATGAGCTCGAGCGAGCCGTCCTCGGCGTGCTGGGCAATCGGCAGTGTGATGCCGCGGTGCGTGCCGCAGTCCTCCTCGTTGACGATGACCTCCTGTGCCACGTCGACGAGACGGCGGGTCAGGTAGCCCGACTCGGCGGTGCGCAGAGCGGTGTCAGCGAGGCCCTTGCGGGCGCCGTGCTCGGAGATGAAGTACTCCAGCGTGGACAGGCCGTCGTGGTAGTTGGACTTGACAGGACGGGGGATGATGTCGCCCTTCGGGTTGGTCACGAGTCCCCGCATGGCGGCGATCTGGCGGATCTGCATCCAGTTGCCGCGCGCGCCGGAGCGCACCATGATGTTGAGGTCGTTCTCCGGGCTGAAGTTCTCCTCCATCTTGGAGGCGACCTTGTCGGTGCACTCGGTCCACAGGTTGATGATCTCCTGGCGGCGCTCCGCGTCGGTCAAAAGACCCATCTCGTACTGCTGGTTGACCTTGTCGGTCAGCTTGTCGTACTGGGCGATGATCTGCTTGCGGTCCGGCGGCATCTTGATGTCGGAGAACGCCATCGTCACGCCCGACCACTGGCCGTTCGTGAAGCCGAGGTCCTTGAGGGCGTCGAGCGTCGCGGAGGTCTGCGAGGTCGGATAGTGCATGGCGATGTCATCGACGATGTCGGAGAGGCGGCCTTTGGAGATGTGCTCGTTGATGAACGGGTAGTCCACCGGCAGGCACTGGTTGACCAGCATGCGGCCGAAGTTGGTGGCGAAGAGGTACCCGCCGTCGGCGAGGCGCTCCTCCTTGACCACGTCCGGCGAGCCCGGCTCCGGGTCGACGACCTTCACCTCGCCCGGCTCCCAGTCCTTGGGCAGGACGAAGTCGGCGGGCATGCGCAGCAGGATCTTCGTGTTCATCGTGATCTCGTGCGCGTCGAGGGCCATGCGGGCCTCGTCGATGGTGGAGAACACGCGTCCCTGGCCGTGCTCGCCCTCGCGGCAGTCGGAGAGCCAGTACAGACCGAGGATCATATCCTGCGACGGCATGGTCACGACGTGGCCGTCGGCCGGCTTGAGCAGGTTGTTCGAGGCGAGCATGAGCGTGCGTGCCTCGGCCTGCGCCTCAACGGACAGCGGCAGGTGGATGGCCATCTGGTCGCCGTCGAAGTCGGCGTTGAACGGCGCGCAGGCGAGCGGCGGCAGGTGGATGGCGTTGCCCTCCACGAGCACCGGCTCGAACGCCTCGATGGAGAGGCGGTGCAGGGTGGGCGCGCGGTTGAGCATCACCGGATGCTCGCTGATCACGTCCTCGAGCACGTCCCAGACCACCGGGTCGGTGCGGTCGATGAGATGGCGCGCGGCTTTGATGTTCTGCACGTAGCCCAGATCGACGAGGCGCTTGATGACGAACGGCTTGAACAGCTCGAGGGCCATCGGCTTCGGCACGCCGCACTGGTGCATGCGCAGATCCGGGCCGATGACGATGACGGAGCGGCCGGAGTAGTCGACGCGCTTTCCGAGCAGGTTCTGGCGGAAGCGGCCCTGCTTGCCCTTGAGCATGTCGGAGAGCGACTTGAGCGGGCGGTTCGACGCGCCGGTGACGGCACGGCCGCGGCGGCCGTTGTCGAACAGCGAGTCGACGGCCTCCTGGAGCATGCGCTTCTCGTTGTTGAGCATGATCTCCGGGGCGCCCAGGTCGATGAGCCTCTTGAGACGGTTGTTGCGGTTGATCACACGACGATAGAGGTCGTTGAGATCAGAGGTGGCGAAACGGCCGCCGTCGAGCTGGATCATCGGGCGCAGGTCCGGCGGGATGACCGGGATGGCCTCGAGGACCATGGCGGCCGGGCTCACGCCGGTGTTGAGGAACGCGTCGACGACCTTGAGACGCTTGAGCGCGCGGGCCTTGCGCTGGCCGGAGCCGGTGCGCACGATCTCGCGCAGCTCCTTGTCGGCACCCTCGAGGTCGAAGTCGGCCAGACGCTTCTGGACGGCCTCGGCACCCATGGAACCCTCGAAGTACTCGCCGTAGCGGTCGCGCATCTCCTCCCAGAGATCCACGTCGCCCTCCATGTCGCCCGGCTCGATCGTCTTGAAACGATCCCAGACGGCCTGCAGGCGCTGGATCTGGTCATCGGAACGCTTGCGGATGGCCTTCTGCTCGCGCGCGGCGGAGTTCTTGAGCTTGGAGACGGCGGCCTTGGAATCGCCGTCGGACTCGAGCTGGGAGAGGTCCTCCTCCAGCTTCTTGGCGCGCTTGTCGACCTCAAGATCGCGGCGCTTCTCCAGGTTGGACAGCTCGGTGTCGAGCTCGCCCTGCAGATCCGGCAGGTCCTTGTGGCGCTGGTCCTCGTCGACCGAGGTGACCATGTACGCCGCGAAGTAGATGACCTTCTCCAGGTCTCTCGGGGAGATATCGAGCAGATAGCCCAGACGGGACGGCACACCCTTGAAGTACCAGATGTGCGTCACCGGCGCGGCGAGCTCGATGTGGCCCATGCGCTCGCGGCGCACGCGCGAGCGGGTGACCTCCACGCCGCAGCGCTCGCAGACGATGCCCTTGAAGCGCACGCGCTTGTACTTGCCGCAGGCGCACTCCCAGTCGCGGGTGGGCCCGAAGACCTGCTCGGAGAACAGGCCGTCGCGCTCCGGCTTGAGGGTGCGGTAGTTGATGGTCTCCGGCTTCTTGACCTCGCCATGGCTCCACCGATGGATGTCCTCGGTGGTGGCCATGCCGATCCTCAGCTTGTGGAACTGATTAACGTCAATCAATCTTTATTCCTGTCTTTGCAAACTGTGTGGATTGTTCTGTCGGAGCCCGATCACAGGCTCTGGGACGCGTCGGGGGTCGGCTCGTCGCTGTCGGCGCGGCCCGCCTCGGCGGCCTCACGGTCAGGGCTCGCCTCGATGTTGAAGCCGAGCTGCTCGCGCGAGCTGTTGACGTCCTCGTCCTCGTCGTCCAGATCGACCGGCTGGTCGTCCGCATTGAGGACCTCGACGTTGAGCGCGAGGGACTGCATCTCCTTGAGGAGCACCTTGAAGGACTCCGGGATGCCGGCCTGCGGCTGGTTCTCGCCCTTGACGATGGCGCCATAGACGCGCACACGGCCGTCGACGTCGTCGGACTTGACGGTCATCATCTCGTGCAGCGTGTAGGCGGCGCCGTAGCCCTCGAGGGCCCAGACCTCCATCTCGCCGAAGCGCTGGCCGCCGAACTGCGCCTTGCCGCCCAGCGGCTGCTGGGTGATCATCGAGTACGGGCCGGTGGAGCGGGCGTGCACCTTGTCGTCCACGAGGTGGTGGAGCTTGAGGATGTACATGATGCCCACGGCGATGCGGCGCGGGAACGGCTCGCCGGTCAGGCCGTCGAACAGACGCGCCTTTCCGTGCTCGTCCACAAGGCGGTTGCCGTCCGCGTCGGGCAGCGTGGTGGACAGGAGCCCGTCGAGGGCGTCCTCGCGCACGCCGTCGAACACCGGGGTGGTCACGAGCGTGTTCGGCTCGGCCTTCTCGGCGCCGGCGGGGATGTGCTTCTTCCACTCGGAGGCGAGCTTGTCGAGGTTGATGTCCCAGCCCGAGCGCGCGATCCAGCCCAGGTGCAGCTCGAGCACCTGGCCGAGGTTCATACGCGGCGGAACGCCCAGCGGGTTGAACAGCAGGTCGATCGGCGTGCCGTCCTCCATGAACGGCATGTCCTCCTCTGGCAGGATGCGCGAGATGGTGCACTTGTTGCCGTGGCGGCCCGAGAGCTTGTCGCCCACGGTGATCTTGCGGTGCTTCGCCACATAGACGCGGATCACACGGTTGACGCCGCTGGGCAGCTCGTCGCCGTCGTTCTCGGCGTCCTCCTTGGTGACCTCCTTGATGGAGATGACCGTGCCGGACTCGCCGTGCGGCAGCCTGAGCGAGGTGTCGCGCACCTCGCGGGACTTCTCACCGAAGATGGCGCGCAGCAGGCGCTCCTCCGGGGTGAGCTCGGTCTCTCCCTTCGGGGTGACCTTGCCGACGAGGATGTCGCCGGCCTCGACCTCTGCGCCGACACGGATGATGCCGCGCTCGTCGAGATTGGCCACGGTCTCTTCCGCGATGTTGGGCAGGTCGCGGGTGATCTCCTCGGCGCCGAGCTTGGTGTCGCGGGCGTCGATTTCGTATTCCTCGATGTGGATGGAGGAGAGCGTGTCGTCCTTGACGAGGCGCTGGCTGATGAGCACGGCGTCCTCGTAGTTGTAGCCGTTCCACGGCATGAAGGCGACGAGCACGTTCTTGCCGATGGCGAGCTCGCCGTTCTTGATGGCCGGGCCGTCCGCGATGACCGAGCCGGCGTCCACCTTGTCGCCCTTGCTGACGATCGGGGTCTGGTTGTAGCAGGTGGTCTGGTTGGAGCGCTGGAACTTGGCCAGGCGGTAGCTGGACTCGGTGCCGTCATCGTTGGCCACGCGGATGATGTCCGCGGACACGTAGCTGACGGTGCCGGGCTTGCTTGCGATCACGCAGTCGCCCGAATCGTAGGCGGTGCGCCACTCGGTGCCGGTGCCCACCAGCGGGGCCTCGCTCTGCACGAGCGGGACGGCCTGGCGCTGCATGTTGGCGCCCATGAGGGCTCGGTGGCCCTCATCGTGGTCGAGGAACGGGATGAGCGAGCTGCCCACCGACACCATCTGGCGCGGCGAGACGTCCATGTAGTCCACCTGGGACACGGGCACATCGTCCGCCTCCTCGCGGGCGTCCCTGACGAGGGCCGTGTCGGAGAGGAAGTTGCCGTTCTCATCGAGGTCCTGGTTGGCCTGGGCGATGTAGTGGTTGGCGTCCTCGTCGGCGGTCATGTAGACCACGTCATTGGTCACGTGGCCGTTGACGACCTTGCGGTACGGCGTCTCGATGAAGCCGAACGGGTTGACGCGGGCAAACGTGGCGAGCGAGCCGATGAGGCCGATGTTCGGGCCCTCAGGGGACTCGATCGGGCACATGCGGCCGTAGTGGGACGGGTGCACGTCGCGCACCTCGATGGAGGCGCGGTCGCGCGACAGGCCGCCCGGGCCGAGCGCGGAGAGACGGCGCTTGTTCGTCACGCCGGCCAGCGGGTTGTTCTGGTCCATGAACTGGGAGAGCTGGCTGGTGCCGAAGAACTCCTTGATCGTGGCCGCGACCGGGCGGATGTTGAGCAGGGACTGCGGGGTGATGGCCTCGGCGTCCTGGGTGGTCATGCGCTCGCGCACGACGCGCTCCATGCGGGAAAGGCCCGTGCGCAGCTGGTTCTGGATGAGCTCGCCCACGCGGCGCACGCGGCGGTTGCCGAAGTGGTCGATATCGTCGGTCTCCACACGCAGGTCGATCGGCTTGCCGTCGCGCATGCCCTTGAAGCTCTTCGCGCCGTCATGCAGGGCGACGAGGTAACGGAGGGTGGCGACGATGTCCTCGGTGGTGAGCGAGTGGTTGTCCGGGTCGATCTCGAGGCCGAGCTTGCGGTTGATCTTGTAGCGGCCCACGCGCGCGAGGTCGTAGCGGCGGTCGTTGAAGTAGAAGCTCTCGAGCAGGTTGCGGCCCGCCTCGGGGGTGGCGGCGTCGTTCGGACGGATCTTGTGGTACACGTCCGTCAGGGCGGCGTCCTGGTCCTCCACGGCCTCCTTCTCGAGGGCGTCGAGCACCATCGGGTAGTCCTTGAACTTATCGCGGATCTGCGCCGGGGTCATGCCGATGGCCTGGAGGAAGACGATCGCGCTCGTCTTGCGGCGGCGGTCGATGCGCACGGCCAGGTCATCGCGGCGGCCGATCTCGAACTCGAGCCACGCGCCGCGCGAGGGGATGATGCGCCCGCCGAAGATCTCCTTGTCGGAGGTCTTGTCGACGTCGCGCTCGAAGTAGGCGCCCGGCGAGCGCACGAGCTGGGTGACGATGACGCGCTCGGAGCCGCCGATGATGAAGGTGCCGTGGGGCGTCATGAGCGGGAAGTCACCGACGAAGACGGTCTGCGACTTGATCTCGCCCGTCTCCATGTTGGTGAACTCGGCGTTGACGTACAGCGGCGCGGAGTAGGTGTAGTCCTTCTCCTTGCACTCCTGCCAGGTGTGGCGGGGCTCCTCGAAGTACGGGTCGGAGAAGGCGAGCTCCATGGTGTCGGCGAAGTTCTTGATCGGGGAGATCTCCTCGAACACCTCGGCGAGGCCGGAGGTGTGGAGCGTGGTGAACGTCCCGTTCTTCTTGTCCTCCTCGACGCGGCGCTTCCAGCGGTCGTTGCCGACGAGCCAGTCGAACGAGTCGGTCTGCACGCCCAGCAGGTACGGGAGCTGGATGGGCTCGCGGATGGAGGCGAAGCTCACACGATTCGGCGCCTTGTGGAGCCTGATGTCCTGCGGATCGTTGAGGGCATAAGTCTTTGTCGTGCTTTGTGAAGATGCAGCAGCCAAGTGAGTCAGTCCTTATCTTGTTGCCGTCATGTGTTCCTACGGAAAGAATGCGAGAAAGGACCTCGGTGCGGGCCCTCTGTCCGGCCGCCATATGCTCGGACAGGCATTCTTGCCTATCGCGCGCCCGCCATATGACATGCGAATAAACAAATACTACAATACTCAAAAATCAGGACAGGGCAAGTGGTGGCAGCCGTTTGAGCCACCGGCGGACAGTTGCGGCATCCTCAAGCGGTCAGTGTGTGACAAACGAACAACCCGGTCTTGATGACACACACCTCCATGGCCTATCACGGCACAGGACGTTCACGGCGGAATCAGTCGTTGCGGGATTTTGCCGTGAGATCCGTGCGGGCCTGGGCGCACCACGTGCCCATCGCCGCCACGAGATCGTCGACGGATTCGAATTTGCGCTGCTCGCCGATCTTGTCCACGAACTCGAGCCTCACACGGTGGTCGTACAGATCAAGCGTCCGACCGGCGTCGTCGGACGTACTGTCATCCGCCGCGCCGCCGTCGGCCGCGGCGGCATCGACTGCGGCTACGTCGACAACGTTCGCCTCCACCACGCGGGCGATGTCCGTGCCGAACGTGGGCTTCGCGCCGATGGAGATCGCCGCGGGCAGACGACGGGTGGCGTTCCGGGCATCCCCCTCGTCGACGAGCCAGCCCTCGTACACACCGTCGCCGGGCACGAGGCCGGCGATATCGCTGAGATTTGCCGTGGGGAAACCGAGCCTCGCCCCCTGCCCCTCGCCGTGCACCACCGTTCCGCAGACCGCATGGTCCCGCCCGGTGATCTCGCGGGCGCCGGCCACATCGCCCTCGCGCAGCAGATGGCGCAGGTTGGACGAGCTCCACACGCGGACTTTCTTTTCCACCGGAACGCCCTTGACGGTGCCTGCGGGGATATGCACGAAGCCGGGGCCGCGGTCGTCGACGATGTCGACCTGGAAGAAGCGGAATGCCTCGGCGATACGCTCGATGGTGGCGGCGTCGCCCTTGCCGTCGCGGCCCAGACGCGCATCCCGGCCGAGCACGAGCGTGTGCAGGCCGAGCGTGTGCACCGGGTTGTGGCTGTTGCCCACGCGCTGGCTGATGAGCTGGCCGAGGAAGGAACTGTAGCTCGTCTGGGCGAACGGCGTGGTGAAGCGCACGACGATCGCGATGTCGAGGCCCATACCTTCCAGCAGGCGCAGACGCTCCCCCACCGGCAGGATCCCGTCAGGATCCTCCACACCCGGGGCCGGGTCGGTCTTGCCATGTGTCTTTCGGTAAGAGAAAACGAAGGCGGGACGCGGATCGAAGAGGATCGCCACGGACCGGTTGGAATAACTGCGCGCGAGTTCGGTCACACGCCGCAGGAGCGCCTGATGGCCCTTGTGTAGGCCGTCGAACGTGCCGATAGTGACGATCGAGCCGGTCTTCGCGTCGAGGCGCGGCCAGGCGACCACGCCGTCGCTGTCGGGGGTGAGACGATAGACCTTCATGCGTCCTCCTGGTGATCCTGATGATCCTGATGGTTCGGGTGATTGCCGGCATGGTGCGTGGTGCGATCGGTGGTCGTTCCGTCGGTGTGCGGCAGGCGGACGAACGACTGGTCGAGGATGGTGCGCGGGCGTAGTCCGTGCCGGCCGTGATCCTCGAGAACCCCGACCACGATCATCCCGTCCGTGCCCTCGCACAAGGCGACGACACGGTGGTCGTCCGGCCCGAGCGTCAGGCTCGCCGGCGCGTTCCCACGGTGTGAAGCGGGATGCCCGCCCTTCTTCTGGTCATCCTGATCATCCGCATTGACTGCCAGCACGGCCTTTGCTTGTGCGTTGGCAGCGTCGGAGGCACCGAGACGGACGGCCAGGCCCGTCTCGAGCAGGTGGGCCTGCACCGGGGTGATCCGTACGGCCGGCAGGCTCTGCCAGATGAGGTCGGCGGCCGGGATGATCCGTGGCAGCGCGGTCTCCGGGTCAAACACGGGATTTGTGCGCGTGTGGAACTGCCCGTCGCGCCCGGTGAACGTCTTTGTGCGCACGGTCGCGGGTGCGGCCTGGTCGAGAGTGAGCGAGCCGATGCGCGTGCGGCGCAGCGCGGTCACATACCCGCCCACGCCGAGCAACGAGCCGAGGTCGCGGGCGAGAGAACGGACGTAGGTGCCTTCAGAGCAGGTGATGGTGGCGGTCAGATTGAGGAACAGGTCACCGTCCCCGCACCGTTGCGCATTGTCGGGATGCGCAGAATTCGCGAGCCCCCCGCGGACATCGGCACCATCGCGCAGGCGGACAGAGGCGGGATCGACCTCGAACCGGTCGATCCGCACACGGCGGGCGGCGAGATCCGGCGTCTTGCCCTCACGGGCCAGATCGTAGGCGTGCTTGCCGCCGACGCGCACAGCCGAGTAGGCGGACGGGATCTGGTCGATGTCCCCGCTCAGATGCGCGCTGATGGTCTCGGTGATTTTCTCCGGATGCGCGGCGAGATCTCGCAGCCTCGCGCGGGCTTCATCACCCTGCAGCCTGGGAAGCAGCCGGCCGCCGGCGTCGGGCGTGGTGTCAGGGCCTAGTTGGGCGGCCATACCGGGCTCGGTGTCGGACACGGTGTGATCACACAGGAACGCTCCGGCCGCGTCGTCGGTCTCGGTGGAGGCGCCCAGCCGGATGGACGCCTCATACGTCTTATCCGAGTGGAATGCGGACAGAAGCCGCGTGACCGGGCCGAAGCCGATGAGCAGCAGCCCGGTGGCCTGCGGGTCGAGGGTGCCGGAGTGGCCGACCCGGCGCGTGCCGCGCACGCGCCGCAGGGCGGCCACCACGTCGAAGCTCGTCACCCCGAGGGGCTTGTCGACGAGCAGGAACCCGCAGGAGGGGGCGTCACTCGGCGTCATCGTCCTCGTCAGCCTCATCGGACGAGCCTTTGTCGGAATCTGACGTCTCCTGACCGGACTCGTCCTCATCGTCATGACGGTACGGGTCGGCCTCGCCGGCGTACGCCTTGCCCTGGCGGTCGCGCCCGAGCTGCTCGTCGCGCTGACGGGCGAGGACAAGCACGTCGTCGATCTCGCGTGCCTGGCCGGGCACCTCGTCGAAGACGAATTCGATGGCGGGCGTGAGCCGCAGACCGGCCTTGCGGCCGACGCGCGAGCGCAGACGGCCCTTGGCCTGTTCAAGCGCTTTGGCGGCACGCTGGCGCGCGCCGCGGGTGTCGGACGGATCAGCGTACTGGGTCCAGTAAATGCGGGCGATCTGCAGGTCACCGGTCACACGGACCTCGGTGATCGTCACACCCTCCAGACGGGGGTCGTGGATGTCCCTCTCGAGACTCGTGGCGACCACCCGCTGGATGAGGGCGGCGACGCGTGCCCTGCGCGGGGAGTTTCCTGCCATGGCGCTCACTTCTTCGCCGCGTCGTGCGCCGGGGCCGACAGGCTCGCGGCGGACTGTTCGGCGTCGTCGGTCTTCTCGCCCTTGGCGGCGAGCTTGGCCTTCTCGTTGGCGATCACCTGGGCCTTGGGGATCTCGCGGTTCTCGTAGGTCTCGATGATGTCGCCCTCCTGGATGTCGTTGAAGGTGCCGAGGTTGATGCCGGCCTCGAAGCCGGCCTTGACCTCGTTGACGTCATCCTTGAAGCGGCGCAGGGAGGTGATGGTGAGGTCGTTGACCGTGACCACCCCGTTGCGGGTGATGCGAGCCTTCGTGCCTTTCTTGACCACGCCGTCCTGGACCATGACGCCGGCGATGTTGCCGAACTTGGAGGAGCGGAAGATCTGGCGGATCTCGGAATGTGAGGTCTCGACCTCCTCGAACTCGGGCTTGAGCATGCCCTCCAGGGACTCCTGGATCTCCTCGACGGCGTTGTAGATGACCGTGTAGAACTTGATCTCCACGCCCTCCTGCTCGGCCAGCTGCTGGACGTTGCGGTTGGGGCGGACGTTGAAGCCGATGATGACGGCCTTGTCGACCTCGGCGAGGTTGACATCGTTCTGCGTGATCGCGCCCACGCCGCGGTGGATGACCTGGATGCCCACGGAGTCGGAGACCTTGATCTTCATGAGCTCGTCCTCGAGGGCCTCGACCGAGCCGGACGAATCGCCCTTGATGATGAGGTTGAGCATGTCGACCTCGGACTTCTTGAACTGCTCCTGCAGGCTCTCGAGCGAGATGACCTTGTGGCGCTTCGCCTGCTGGGCGGCGCGGTGCACGGCCTCGCGCTTCTCGACGATCTGGCGTGCGGAGCGGTCGTCCGGGGCGACGAGGAAAAGGTCGCCGGCGGCCGGCACGGAGGTCAGGCCCAGCACCTGGACAGGCGTGGACGGGGTGGCCTCGTCAAGCTGCTTTCCGTTCTCCGAGAGCATGGCGCGCACACGGCCGTAGGCGGTGCCGACCACGATCGGGTCGCCCACGTGCAGCGTGCCCTCCTGGACGATGATGTTCGCCACGGCGCCGCGGCCCTTGTCGAGCCTCGCCTCGATGGTGGCGCCCTTGGCGTCGCCGGACAGGCGGGTGGTCAGGTCGAGCGAGGCGTCCGCGGTGAGCAGGATGTCCTCGAGCAGCTTGTCGACGTTCGTGCCCTTCTTGGCGGAGATGTCGACGAACATGGTGTCGCCGCCGTACTCCTCGGGCACGAGGCCGAACTGCATGAGCTGGTTGCGCACCTTCTGCGGGTCGGCGCCGGGCAGATCGATCTTGTTGACGGCCACGACGATCGGCACGTTGGCCGCCTTGGCGTGGTTGAGCGCCTCGATTGTCTGCGGCATGACGCCGTCATCGGCGGCCACGACGAGCACGACGATATCGGTGATCTCGGCGCCGCGGGCGCGCATGGCGGTGAAGGCCTCGTGGCCAGGGGTGTCGAGGAAGGTGATCTTGCGCGGCTCGCCGTTGAGGTCGACCGTCACCTGATAGGCGCCGATGCGCTGGGTGATGCCGCCGGCCTCGTGGGCGGAGACGTTCGTCTTGCGGATCGTGTCGAGCAGGCGGGTCTTGCCGTGGTCGACATGGCCCATGACGGTGACCACCGGCGGGCGCGCGACGGTTGTGACGTCCTTGCCCGACTCGTCCTCGTCGAGGTTGATGTCGAACTGCTGCAGGATCTGCTTGTCCTCCTCCTCGGCGGAGACGAGCTGGATGTTCCAGCCGATCTCCTCGCCCAGGATCTGGAACGTGTCCTCATCGAGCGACTGGTTGGCCGTGGCCATCTGCCCCAGATGGAACAGGACGGTCACGAGCGCGGCCGGGTCCACATGGATCTGCTCGGCGAGGTCGGCCAGGGACGCGCCCTGACGCAGACGGACGGTCTTGCCGTTGCCGTTGGGGATGCGCACGCCGGCGATGCGCGGTGCGCGCATCTCTTCGCGCTGCTCCTGCTGCCTCTCGCGCGAACGACGGCGCGCACGCGAGGAACGCGAGCCCTGATGGCCAAACGCGCCGGCTGTGCCGCCGCGGCCGCGGCCGCGGAAGCCGCCGCCCGGACGCTGCTCGCCGCCGAAGCGGCCTCCCTCGCGCTCACGCGATTCGCGCGCCTCGCGGGAATGACCCCACCTGTTGCGGTAGTTGCCCTCGCCGGAACCGTTGTGCTGGCCGGGGCGTGCCGTGCGGAAGCGGTTGCCACCGCGGTACGGCCCTTCCTCGCGGCCCGGATGCGGCCGCGGGATGTCGGCAGGGGTCGGGAAGTGCATCCCCTGGTGCGAGGTGAAAGGATTGTTGCCCGGACGCGGGGTGCCCGGTCGCGCCGTGCGGCGCGGCGTCGGATGCCCGGCGACCGGACGGCCCGCACGGGGACGTCCCGCCCCCATGCCACGGGACTCGTGGCGTTCCGTCTGCTCATGGCGTGACGTGTGCGGGCCCGGACGGCCCTGAGGGCGTGGGCCGCGATCGGACCGTGCGGCCGACTGGCCGTTTCGCGACGACGAGAACAGCGCGCCGGGCGTCGGCATCGACGTGTGCGGGCCCGGACGGCCCTGCTGCGACTGCGCCCGCGGTGCGGCCGGATGCGGCTGGTGCGACGCGGGTCGTGCCCCCGCCGACGACTGTGCGTGCTGCGTGCGGGCGGGCCTGGCCGCCGGCCTCGCCGACGCGCTCGCCGTCGCGGACTTGCCGAATTCCTGGTGCAGACGCCGGACCACGGGCGGTTCGACGGTGGAGGAGGCGGACTTGACGAACTCCCCCATTTCCTTGAGTTTTGCAAGCACCTGCTTGCTGCTGACGCCAAATTCCTTGGCCAACTCGTAAACGCGTGCTTTTGGCACCCGAATCTCCATTTCCGGACCACGCGTTTGCGGCGCGGTCTCTTATCTCACTTCGTGGTGTGGTGTGGTGAAACTGTGGCGTTTCATAGGACGACCATGGCTGTTCGACCTCATCTTCCGATGCGGGTAAGTGACACAGGCCCGCCCGTGCGGGCCGGTGTCAGTCTAGCGCGCGGTGCGCTCAACACCGCCCCGGCGTCGCCGCCGGCTCACCGGAGCCCGTCCGGCCCGCGGTCCTAGTCGTGGTGGTCCTGCCCCTCCTGCTCCTCGGCCTCCTCATGGGCCTTGGCGACGAGGGAATCGCCGTGCAGACGCTCGCCGGCCGAGAGCTGGCGCTCGCGTTTCTCCTCCGACTCGATGCCGATCTTCCAGCCGGTGAGCTTGGCGGCCAGGCGCGCATTCTGGCCCTCCTTGCCGATGGCAAGGGAGAGCTGCGAGTCATGCACGAAGGCGACGGCCGTCTTGGCACGCTCGGAGAGCACGGAGACGGACTGGACGTGCGCCGGCGAGAGGGCCGAGGCGACGAACTCCGCCGGATCCTTCGACCAGTCGACGATATCGATCTTCTCGCCGCCGAGGTTGGCCATGACGGCGCGCACGCGCTGGCCGCCCGGCCCGATGAGCGCGCCCTTGGGGTTGACACCCTTCGTGTTGGCGCGGACGGCGACCTTCGAGCGGGCGCCGGCCTCACGGGCGATCGCCATGATCGAGACGGATCCGGAGACGAGCTCGGGCACCTCGCGCTCGAACAGCAGGCGCACCAGTTCCGGATGGGAGCGTGACACGACGATCTCCGGTCCTCGCAGACCGCGGGAGACGGAGACCACGTAGACGCGCAGACGGTCTCCGTGGCGGTATTTCTCTCCCGGGACCTGCTCGCGGCGCGGCAGGAGCGCCTCGACGTCGCCCACGCGCACATGCACGTTGTACGGGTCGTCGTCATCCTGCTGGATCACGCCGGTGATGAGCTTGCCCTTCTGGCCGGTGAACGCCCCGAACACCCGCTCGTCCTCGGCCTGACGGAAGAGCTGCTCGATGACCTGCCGGGCGGTCATGGCCGCCTGACGGCCGAAGTTGTTGGGGGTGTCGTCGTACTCCTCGCCCAGACGGGGTGCCGGATGCGGGTCGTCCGGGGTCGGCTCCTGCTCGATCTCGTCCTGCGCCCAGACGGTGAAGGTGCCGGCTCTGGAGTCGAGCTCCACACGGGCATGCTTTGCGGCCCCCGGCTGCTTGAGATAGGCCAGGCGCAGCGCCTCTTCCAGCGCCTGGTTGAGTGTCTCCGCGTCGATGCCCTGCTCCGCGGCGAGAGTGCGGATGCTCGTCAGATCCAGCTTCATTTTTCCTCCGGTTTCAATTCTCGGTTTCAGTTTTCGGCACACGCCGGGACGATGGACGGCCCGGCGATTTCAGCACGGGCAATTATTGTCACGATTTGGGACAAACACTCTCTGCTATGGGCCGAGAGGGACGACCGGGAGGAGGACGGCATGGGCGGACGACGGGATATCTGCCATCACGGTATCCGCCATCGATGGCACCCGGACTGCGGACAGCATCCCCATCGCCTGCCGGCGCTCCTGTTCGTCCTCTGCCTGCTCGCCGGCACCTCCGGTTGCTCCGCGCCGCGCACGCCGTCCCTGCCATGGGCGCGGACATCCGGTCCCGCCGAATCGGCAACGGTATCGGCAAAGCGCGCCGGCGACACAGATGGTTCCGGACGATCCGGACAACAGACCGACCCGATCGATTCCGCCTGGACGGACGCCGACAACGGCAAAGCCGTCCGTCCTGACCGGTGCGCCCGGCTCGCAGAAAGACTGGTCGCCTCGCAGACACGATTTGACGCGGGACTCGGCGGGAAGACCCCCGCCTCCGGCACGACCGGGCCCTCAGTCGATGATCTCAACCGCCGGCTGCTCATGCGCGGGCTCACGACGGTCGCCCTCTCCTGCCCTTCCCAGACACCGGCAGCGGTATTCTCGCTCGCCCGTCTCGGCCCGGCCTCCCTCCCGTCCGCCCCACGGCTGCGCGCGGTGGCGACGGCGATGGGGGACAGCGCCGGCAGCCTCGCCCGCGCGCTCGACCGGGAGCATTTCACACGCCGTTTCCTGCGTCTCTCCTCTGCGGATGCCGCCGCCTCGCGGCAGTCTGGCGGCACCGATGAGACGCAGGAGGACCGTGTCGGCGGTCTGTCGGACGTGTTCGCCCGCCCGGCAGTGCGTGCCGGGAAGGCTGATCCGCGCGGCAAAATCTATGACACCTCGTCGATGGATGCCGGCAGCCTCGCGCGCCCGCGCACCGACCCGGCGAGCGGCCTGGACGCCACGAACGCCCAGATCCTCGCGATGGATGAGGCGCGCGCCGCGGCGTCCGCGCTTCCTGCCGCGATGCGCTCGGAGGCTTCCCGGGATACAAAAAAGACCGCGGTCGCGACCGCGGTCTTTTTTGCGCGCCGTGCCTATGAGGCGGGCTATCCGCTCTCCTATCCGGTGCTTTTGGAACCCGGCACAGGATCCTCCCGCTGACGGGGCGGAACCCGGCGACGGCCGGGAGCGACAGCCGGGGAAAGGATCCTGCGGGGACGATGACCGTCCCGTCGAATCCAGGTCCCGGTCAGATTCTCAGGCGGAATAATCCTCTTCTCAGGCGGAGTAATCCTCGCCGTCCTGGTCGTCCTCCGCTTTCCGCATCCGGGAGATCAGATCGGTGACAGCGTCGACGGCCTTGCCGGCCTCCACCTTCGCCGACTCGCCGGTGGCACGGTTGCGCACCTCGACGAGCCCGTCGGAGAGGAAGTCGCGGCCCACCACGAGCACGACCGGCATGCCGAGCAGCTCGGAGTCCTTGAACTTGATGCCCGCGGACGCCTTGCGGT
Source organism: Aeriscardovia sp. (assembly GCA_040773385.1). GTDB lineage: Bacteria > Actinomycetota > Actinomycetes > Actinomycetales > Bifidobacteriaceae > Aeriscardovia. Next base: position 22,120 of record JAXGWH010000004.1, read on the forward strand.
CGTCGTAGAGCACGTCCACGCCGTCTTGGGAGAGCGCCTGCGCGAGCTTGTCCGCCTCGGCCTGCGCCTCCGGCTTCTTGCCCGCGGTGAGCAGGTACACCTGGTACGGGGCGACCTCCACCGGCAGGGCGAGGCCCTTGTCGTCGTGGTGGTATTCGGCGATGCAGGCGAGCACGCGGGAGACACCGATGCCGTAGCTGCCCATCCACACGGTGGCGGGCTTGCCGTTCTGGTCGAGCACGGTGAAGTCGAGCGCCTTCGAATACTTGAGGCCGAGCTGGAAGATCTGGCCGATCTCCACGCCGCGCTGGAAACGCAGGGCCCCCGAGCCGTCCGGGCTCTGGTCGCCCTCGTGCACCCGGGCGGCCTCGATGACGGCGGTCGCCTCGAAATCGCGGCCGTAGACGAGGTTCTCCACGTGCGTCTCCGGCTTGTCGGCGCCGGTGAGCCAGGCCGAGCCCTTGGCCACATGGGCGTCGAGATAGTACGGGATCTCCTCGTCGCCGTCTTTGCCGGCCTTCTGCGGGCCGAGCACACGCGGGCCGATATAGCCGGGCACGAGGTACGGGTATTCGGCGACCTGCTCGGCGGTGGCCTCGCTCACCTCGGCGGGCGAGAGCGCGGCCTCCACACGCTTGAGGTCCACGTCACGGTCGCCGGGCAGGCCGATGGCCGCCAGGGTCGTGGTGCCGTCGGGGTGCTTGAGACTGACGATGACGTTCTTGAGGACATCGGACGCCTGCCACGGCCGGTCGTCGCGCGGATAGAGCTTGTTGGCCTGGTCGACGAGCGCGGCGATCGTCTTCGAATCGGGGGTCGGCTTCTCGGCCGGCGCGGGGGTCTGTGAGAAGTCGACGTCCGGCACGGCGGGTGTCTTGAGCGCCTCGACGTTCCACGCGTTGCCCGCGGTCGAGACGGCGAACGTGTCCTCGCCGATGGGCAGCGGGGCCTGGAACTCCTCGGACGCGGAGCCGCCCATCGGCCCGGAGAAGGCGTGGACGATCTGGTATTTCACGCCGAGCCTGTTGTAGATGCGCTTGTAGGCGGCGCGCTGCAGGGCGTACTGCTCCTCGAGGCCCTTCTTGTCGACGGTGAACGAGTAGCCGTCCTCCATGATGAACTCGCGGCCGCGGATGAGGCCGGCGCGCGGACGCGCCTCGTCCCGGTACTTCGTCTGGATCTGGTAGAGGAAGAGCGGCAGATCCTTATACGAGGAGTACATGTTCTTGGCCATGAGCGTGAACATCTCCTCGTGGGTGGGCGCGAGCAGATAGTCGGCGCCGTGCATGTCCTTGAGGCGGAACATGTTGTCGCCGTACTCCTCCCAGCGGTGCGTGCGCTCATACGGCTCGCGCGGCAGGAGGGCGGGCATGTGCACCTCCTGGGCGCCGGTGGGCTCCAGCTCCTGGCGGATGATGGCCTCGACGTTGCCGAGCATCCTCAGACCCAGCGGCAGCCAGGAGAAGATGCCGGGCGCCACCTTGCGCACATAGCCGGCGCGGATGAGCAGTTTCGCGGAATCGACATCCTCATCGGCCGGGTCGTCACGCAGGGTGCGAAGGAAGAGATGGGACATCCTCATGGGTTGTTTCGTCATGTGTCCAAAACTAGCCGCGACCATCGTCAGGGCCTGTCCGGCGTCCTTTCTGCCCGGACCACCCGACCTGCGCCGCTCGCATCTGTGCGAGGCCGCGTCGGACGTCTGCGCTCAGATGTCGAAACCGCCGTCGACCACGTGGGCGGCCTTCAGTTCCTTTTCCTGAACGGTCTTCTTCCCAATCCACTCCCCTGTGCGCCGGGAGGCCTGCCGCAGGAGCGCATCGAGCCGGACCGCCTCGTCGGAGACGCGCCAGGCGGCCGGCGAGAGCCCTTGAAGGAACAGGCCGTCGAGGGACTGCACGCGCGAAAGGGCGACGTAGCCCATCCCCGGCGAGAAGCTGCGGCGCAGGTCCATCACGGCCGCGTCGAGCGTCATACCCTGCGACTTATGGATGGTGATGGCCCACGCCAGTCTCAGCGGGATCTGCGAGATGGTCGCCAGCTCGATGTCGCCGTCGCTCATCGTCCAGTCCACCGGGCTGATGACACAGCGTGAGCCGTTCTCAAAATCGACGACCGGGTAACCCGTCTTTTTGGCGAACCCGGACACCCGGCCCAGCGAGCCGTTCGCATACTCGTGCTCAGGATCGTTGCACAACGCCATGACCGCCGCGCCGGCCCGCAATTCCAGATGCTCGGGGGCGAGGACGGAAGCGCGCAGCGTGCGCACATACCGCTCCGGGCCGGTGGCGCTCTGGTCCCAGGTGTGCACGGGCGCGTCGATCTGGTCGAGACGGCGGGCATTGAGGCTGTCCGCCTGGCGGTTCGTGGGGAACAAGCAGACGGCCACCTCGTCGTCGCCGGGAAGCACGCCAACCCTCTCCTCGAGCAGGTCACGGTCGGCCTTTGTGACGCCGCCCTGCCGCATGTGCGTGAGCACGTCGAGCAGGCCGCCGCCCTTCTGCCGGTGCTGCTCGGTCAGATAGCAGATCCTCAGATCCATCGCCTGCCAGACGAAGGAACCGGTGATGAAGCCGTCCGGGTCGAGGCCGGCCTTCGCATAGTTCGACCGGAACCACACGCGACGCGGATCCGAGCCCATGGCCTCGTCCGTGCCGGCGCCGTCCCATCCCCTGCCCGGACGGCGGGTGACGGGCGGCAGCTGGAAGAAATCACCGGAAAGGACGAGCTGGACGCCACCGAACGGTTCGTCGACGTGCCGGATGTGGCGCAGCACCTGGTCGAGCAGGTCGAAGAACCAGGCGGGCAGCATGGAGATCTCGTCGATGACGAGGATGTCCGCCGCACGCAGCGCCCGCCCGCGCCGCACCCGGATATTCCCCAGCAGCTCCGGCGTGGGCGACTGCCGCACCCCGATGCCCGACCATGAGTGGATGGTGCGGCCCTGCAGGTGTGTGGCGGCGATGCCGGTGGAGGCGGTGACGGCGACCGATTTGCCCTCATCCCGTGCCTCATCGATAAAGCGCTGGAGCAGATAGGTCTTGCCGGATCCAGGCGCGCCGGTGATGAACGTGCCGGCACCGGTGCGCAGCACATCGAGCGCGGTGGACTGCAGCAAGGATCAGTAATCGCGTTTTGCGGCTGTGGACGGGTCGGCGAGGATCCGGCCGTGCTGCTCGTAGCGTCGCAGGAGGCTCGTCTCCTCGACCTGCTTGGCGATGGCCCTCGCCTGCTCGTCGGTCGGGCCGGGTGAGGGCAGGAACATGGTCTGGCGGTAGTAGCGCAGCTCGTCGATGGACTCGATGATGTCGCCGAGCGAGCGGTCGGCGCCGCGCTTGGCGGGCGCGTTTTTGATGACCGCGGGATACCAGCGCCGGCACAGCTCCTTGAGCGAGCTGACGTCGATGGAGCGGTAGTGCAGGTAGCCCATGAGGGCAGGCATGAAGTGGTCGAGGAACTTCTTGTCGCTGCCAACGGTGTTGCCGGCCAGATGCGCCTTGCTGCCATCCTTCGGCAGGAACGGCAGGATGTAGTCGATGGCCTTCTTCTCGGCCTCCTGATAGGAAATGCCGGTCTTCATCTTCTCGAGCAGGCCGTTGCCCGTATGCATTTTGCGCACGAAGTCATTCATGTGGTCGAGGGCGGCCTGGCTGGGTTTGATGACCATGTCGATCCCCTCGTCGAGGGGGTTGAGGTCGAAATCGGTGGGGATGACGGCCATCTCGCAGATCTCGTCGTGGAACACGTCCAGACCGGTCATCTCCAGATCGATCCAGATGAGGCGGGAGGTCTTCGGATCATACGTCTCGATATCGCTCATGATGTCCTTTGCTGTCCTTTTGGCACGGGTAGTCGCCTGTGCCACTGTAGACGGCCGTTCGGAAGGCGGTTCGTTCAGCGGCGCTGATGACTGGCTTTGTCCCTCGCCGTGATGGCCGCCGCCGTCCGCGCGTGCGCCTGCCAGCCGACCCACGTCGACAGGCACAGTCCGAGGACTGCCGCGATGACGGCGAGGACCGCGCCGGCCGCCGCGTCGAGCACGGGGAAGGCGATGACGCGCACAATCTCGAGCACGGCGAGCAGCAGCAGCGCGACCACGCCGCGGCGCAGCCCGGACGCGCACTCCTGGCTGATCACCTTGTCCGGCAGACGACGGACCACCACCAGCAGCTCGACGAACAGCCAGACGAGCAGCAGCGAGCACACCATGAGGAAGACCGGTGCCGCCGCCGTGTACGCGCGGTCGGCGGCGAACGGGTCGTTGAACAGGTGCAGCAGCAGCGTCGAGAAGCGCGGCGCGGCGACGATGAGCAGCGAGAAGAGCGCGATCCCGGCCCACAACGCGGCCTCGCAGCCTTTTTTGAACTGCGAGAGCCGTGTGAAGGCCCGCCCTGCCCTCACAACCTGGTCATCGTAGCCGGGATCCTCCCGTACCGGGGACACGCGAGACATTCTGTCTGCCGACGTCACTGGGCGTTGTGGAAGCCGGTGTAGTTCGGCGCCTCGGCGGTCATGACGATGTCGTGCGGGTGGGACTCGCGCAGGCCCGCGTCGGTGATGCGGATGAAGCGCGCCTTCTCCTGCAGTTCGGCGATGGTGCGCGAGCCGGTATAGAACATCGACTGGCGCAGGCCTCCGGCGAGCTCGAAGAGGATGGCGCCGACCGGGCCCTTGTAGGCGACCTCGCCCTCGACGCCCTCGGGGATGACCTTGGCATCGGAGCTCACATCGCCCTGGAAGTAGCGGTCGCGCTCGTAGCTCTTCTTGCCGCGCGGGGCCATGGCGGCCATGGAGCCCATGCCGCGGTACACCTTGTATGCCTTGCCGTGCAGCGTGACCTTCTCGCCCGGGGTCTCCTCCGCGCCGGCGAGCACGCCGCCGAGCATGACGATGTCCGCGCCCGCGCCGATCGCCTTGGCGATGTCACCGGAATAGTGGATGCCGCCGTCGGCCACGCACGGCACACCGGCCTCCTTGCAGGCACGCGCGGCGTCGTACACGGCGGTCAGCTGCGGCACGCCCACGCCGGCCACCACACGGGTGGTGCAGATGGAGCCCGGGCCGACGCCGACCTTGACGGAATCGGCGCCCGCGTCGATGAGCGCCTTCGCGCCCTCGTAGGTGGCGACGTTGCCGGCCATGATGTCGATGTCGTCGAAGGCGTGGTCGCCGCGCAGCCTGCCGATGAAGTCGTAGACGGCCTGGGTGGCGCCGTGGGCGGTGTCGATCTCGATGACGTCCACGCCCGCGTCGCGCAGCAGGCCGGCGCGCTCCCACGCGTCGCCGAAGAAGCCGACGGCGGCGGCCACGCGCAGGCGGCCCTGCTCATCCTTGGTGGCGTTCGGGTACTGCTCGGTCTTGACGAAGTCCTTGACGGTGATGAGGCCGGTCAGGCGCCCCTCGTTGTCGACGAGCGGCAGCTTCTCGACCTTGTAACGGGCGAGCAGTTTATGCGCCACCGCCTTGGTGATGTGCGAGCCGCCGGTGACGAGATGGTCGCGCGTCATCACCTCGCCCACGGTGAGGCTGTCATACGAGTCCGGGTCGATGAAGCGCATGTCGCGGTTGGTGATGATGCCCACGAGCTTGCGGTCTTTGTCGATGACCGGCAGACCGGAGATCTTGAACTTGGCGCAGAGCTTGTCGAGCTCGGTCAGCGTCGCGTCGGGGGTGATGGTGAGCGGGTCGGTGATCATGCCCGACTCACTGCGCTTGACGAGGTCGACCTGGGCGGCCTCGTCCTCCTTGGAGAGGTTGCGGTGGAGGACGCCGATGCCGCCGTTGCGGGCCATGGCGATGGACATGTCGGCCTCGGTGACGGTGTCCATCGCGGCGGACATGATCGGCAGCTTGACGTTGATGCGCCGTGTCAGACGCGCGGTGGTGTCGACCTCGGAGGGAATGACGTCGGATTGGTTCGGCAGCAGGAGCACATCGTCATAGGCAAGACCGATGCGCGCGAACTTGGAGGGAAGGGGGCGATATTCATCAGTTTGAGAAGCCATACACCGAACCTAGCGATCCGACAGGACGCGGCGCGCGCACCAGTCCGTGGGCGAAAAAGATGAAGCGGGTACCTCACGACCGTCCGGAAGATTCCGCCCCGTGCGTGCGGGCGTGCCCGTGGTTCGCCCGGACGACCACCGCCGCGAGGACGATGAGGTAGACGAGCGCCGCCCCCACCGCCGCGACAGCGAACAGCGGCCGGGAGAACCAGGAGGCGCCCAGAAGCGCGCCGAGCAGCAGGGTGAGGACGATGACCTTGAGGAGGATGAAGAAGGCGAGCGCCTTGAGATAGCCCCCCATGCGACCGGGGCTGTTGAGCCTGTTTGCGGCGAGGAACGACATGAGCACCGGCGTGGAGAGACAGAAGAGGATGACGGTGAAAAGGCCGAGGAGCACGCCGGAAAGGCCGGACAGGCCGTGGGCGAGCCAGCCGTAGAGGCCGAGCCCGAGGCCGAGGACCGCATACGCCGCCAGGCTGATGAGCACGATCCGCCGGCAGTTGCGGCGCATCCGGCTGCCGGAGGGATACGGTTCGGGAGGCACGCGCCGGTCGTCGGGCGATGTCCGGTCGGCCAGGTCGTCGTCGGTGACGGTGGGGTCGGGGCTGATGTTGATTTTTGCGCGCGGATCGGGCGTGTCGGTTTTATGCCTCGCGCACATGCTGGCCGGCCTTCCCTCCCCGATGGGCACCGCGCGGCGGCACGACGCGCCCCTGGCGGATCGCCTGCTCGGCGCGCTCGGCACGCAGCTGGGGGATCCGGCGCAGCAGATACGGCAGCGCGGTCAGCACGGTGAGCACGGGGATGACGACGGCATAGCCGATGAGCACCTCCCACCACGGGAAGAAGAGGAGGGAGACCGACCCGAAGGCGATGACGGCCGCCCACGCCCACAGGATGAGCACGGCGGAGCGGATGGAGTGGCCGATTCGGATCATGCGGTGGTGCAGGTGCATGCGGTCGGGGTGCATGGGCGACTCGCCGTGGGCCAGACGGCGGACAATGGCGAGGATCGTGTCGAGCACCGGCAGGAAAAGAATGAGGATCGGCAGCAGCAGCGGCATGAAGATGGGCAGGTAGGTGGAGGTTCCCATGGTGGCCGGGTCGAGGTGCCCCGTGATGACGATGGAGGCGCAGGTGAGCAGGTAGCCGAGCAGCATTGAGCCCGAGTCACCCATGAACAGCTTGGCCGGATGCCAGTTGTGCATGAGGAAGCCGACGCAGATGCCCACGAGCGCCACGTCGATGACGATGGCCATGGAGGCGAAGCTCGGCTGGTTGCGGGCGAGCACATAACCGTAGACGGCGAAGGCAATGCCGCCGATGCCCACGATCCCGGCGGCCAGCCCGTCGAGGCCGTCGACGAAGTTGACGGCGTTGATGGAGGCGACGATGAGGAAGGCGGTCACGGCCATCGACAGTGATGGCGAGGCGGTGATGAGGCCCTTTCCCCACGGCAGGGAGACGATCTGCACGCCCTGCCAGCTCACGAGCACGGAGATGAGGATCTGCCCGCTCATCTTGAGCATCCAGTCGAGGTCCCAGATGTCGTCGCACACGCCGAGCAGGCAGATGAGCGCGGCCCCGAGCAGGATGACCCACGCCTGGTTGGTGGAGCGCATGAGCGGGCCGATCCACGGCAGCGCCTGCGCGAAGCAGAGGGCGACGGCGAAGCCGAGCAGCATCGCCACCCCGCCCATCCTGGGGGTGGGGACCCTGTGGACGTCGCGTGCGCGGATCTCGCCGACCGCGCCCACATCGATGGCGATATGGCGGATGAGGGGGGTGAGCAGATAGGTCGCCGCACCGGCGACGGCGGCGATGAACAGATAGACCCTCACCCGGCCCTCCTTCCGTCCTGAGTGATCGTTGCGGCGATGTCTCAGCTTTCTAGGATGCCCCGCAGACGGGACTCGGCGATGACGCCCTCGCGCAGCACGTGGATGCCATCAGGGTCTGCGGGGTCGTCCTCGACCACGGTGGAGGCCACCGGGCCGGGCGTCGGGCCGGCATCAAGATACAGGGCGACGGAGGAGCCGAGCGCCCCTGCGGCCTCCTGCGCGCTCGTTGCCGGGCTCTTGCCGGAGATGTTGGCGCTCGTGGCGGCCAGGGGCCCGGTCACCTCGAGGATGCGTCGCAGCGGCGCGCTGTCAGGAACACGGATCGCCTGGGTGCGCACGCTCGCCCCGCCGCCGTCGCCGGTCAGGCGCAGTGTCTGGAGCGTGCAGGACGGGCCGGCTGTGGCGATGGGGCTGAACGCGCCGGGCAGAAGCGCCTGGGAGAGGCGCGTGAGCGGGACGGAGATGTGCAGGTCGAGCCGGTCGAGCCAGTCGAGCGAGGGCAGCAGGATCTGCAACGCCTTGGCGCGTGGCCGGTGTTTGGCATGGAAGACGGCGGCGATGGCCGAGTCGTCGAACGGGCTGCATGCCACGCCGTAGACGGTGTCGGTGGGCACGACGATGACGCCGCCGCCCGAGACGATGGTGCGCGCCTGACGGAGCGCCTGGTCGGTCAGGGCGCTGATGTGCGCCCCGGCGACGGCGACGGCCGCCCCTCCGTCGTCGGTTTCTCCTGTGTTGCTGCCGGTGTTCTCGTTCTCACGCGTGATGTCGGTCATGATCGGTCCTCCCGCTGATCGGGCATGCGCCGATCAGCCATTCTCACGGGGCGTCGTTGCCCCGGCCAGCCGCGCAGTCACCCAGCGCGGGCGTCCGGAAAGATCCTTCCCGCCTGTGACGGCGGTGAATCCCTCCTTTTCCAACTCTACTTCCAGTGCCTTCTGCTGGGTGGGGTCATGCTCCATGACGACCATCCCGCCGGGCCGCAGGATCGAGGGCAGCAGACGGATTGTGGCCAGTGGGATCGCCAGCCCGTCGCCGCTGCCGCCGTAGAGGGCGTCATCTGGGTCGGCCGCCGCCTCGGGCTGGGTGACGGGCCGGTCCTGCGGCAGATAGGGCGGGTTGGTGATGACCGCGTCGACAAGCCCGTCCGGGTTTCCGAGGGCGCGTGCGGCGCGGGCGATCCGGGGCGCGGCGTCGAACACATCAGCCTGTACCGGCACATACCGGTCGCGGATCCGCGGGTATGACGCGGCGAGCGCCTCGGCGTTGCGGCGCAGGTAGGCGGAGGCGGTCGTGCTTTTTTCCACGGCGATGACGCCGAGGCCGGGCAGTTCGGCCGCGCAGGCCAGTCCGATGGCCCCGCTGCCGGCGAACAGGTCGGCGATGACGGGCAGACGCACGTGGCCGTTGGGACGCGCAGATTTCCCGTGGTGTCCGGGCTCCCCGGATTGCCCGGATTGTTGTCCTCCTGCTGATGTCGCTTCTTCCACGATAGGGCGGAGCAGATCGATGCCCGCCCCGGCGACGAGCTCGGTCTCGGGACGCGGGACGAACACGCCCGGCCCGACGAGCAGATCAAGCCCGCGGAACGGGGCGGATCCCTCGATCCATTGCAGCGGCTCGCGGTGGGCACGCCGGCCGACCGCGGTGCGGAAGGCTGCGAGCGCCGCCGCCGCGACATGCGGGTCCTCATGGTCGGCAAGGCTCTCTCCCAGCAGCGCCCACAGCCGGATGCGGGAGGTATCGGCATCGGGATCGCCGTTTCTGCGCAGCGCCCAGGCGAGTAGGTCCTCGCTCTCGGCACGGGCGACGACCGGATCGATCCCGGCATCCGTGAGGCGTTCTGCTGCCTGTGTGAGGATCCGGTCGAGGGACGTTTCCCCCGTCACCGCGTGTTCGCCGCCTGTGCGAGCCGCTCGGTCTCGTCCGCCTGGATGTCCGAGTCGATCACCGCCGCCAGGTCGCCGGCGAGCACCTGGTCGAGGTCGTAGGCCTTGTAGCCGGTCCGGTGGTCGACGATGCGGTTCTCGGGGAAGTTGTAGGTGCGGATGCGCTGGGAGCGGTCGAGGTTCCTGACCTGGGAATGCCGGGCGTCGGCGGCCTTCTGCTCCTCCTGCTCGCGCCTGAGGGCGAGGAGCCGTGAGCGCAGCACGCGCATGCCGGCCGCGCGGTTCTGGATCTGGCTGCGCTGGTCCTGCATGCTCACCACGATCCCTGTGGGCAGATGGGTGATGCGCACGGCCGAGTACGTGGTGTTCACGCCCTGGCCGCCCGGGCCGGATGCCTGGAACGTGTCGATGCGCAGGTCCTTGGGGTCGATGGTGATCTCGTCGCTGTCGTCGTCGATCTCAGGGAAAACATACACACCGGCGGCCGAGGTCTGGATGCGGCCCTGCGTGTCGGTGACGGGGATGCGCTGCACGCGGTGGACGCCGCCCTCGTATTTGAGGCTCGCCCACACGCCGTCACGCGCAGAGGCGGGGTGCGGGGCGTGGAAGGCGATCTGCGCGTCCTTGACCCCGCCCAGGCTCGTGCCGCTCATCGACTGGATCTCGCTCGTCCAGCCGCGGCGCTCGGCATAGCGCGTGTACATGCGCAGCAGGTCGCCGGCGAAGAGCGCGGCCTCCTCCCCCCCGGTGCCGGCCTTGATCTCCATGATGACGTCACGGATGTCGTCCGGGTCGCGTGGGATGAGCGCGCGCAGCAGGCTGTCGCGCGCCCCCGGGATCTGGGCTTCGAGCTCTTTGGCCTCCTGGGCGAGGTCCGGGTCGTCGCCGGCGAGTTCCCGTGCCGCCCGGCCGTCCTCCTCAAGCCGGGTGAGATGCCGGTAGGCGTCGACGATGGGCTGCAGGTCGCTGTGCCTCTGCCCCAGTTTTCGCAGCGCGTCAGGGTCGGAGGCGACGGCCGGGTCGGCCATTTTCTTTTCGATCTGCCGGTATTCCTTTGCTGCCGCGACGGCGGCGGGATACTCCTCTTGCGCCATCACGCCTCCTGCGCCGGGTTCTCGCCGGTTGAACGGGTCGCATCGGCCGTCTCGGCCTTCGGCAGTTTTTCAGAGGCCATGACCGGCGGCTTTTGTGGGCCCTGGGCGGGCAGGTGCTCGGAGGCGCCGACGCGGTGGCGGCGCCACAGACGGGCCGCCTTGAGGGCGGTGAGCCGTCCCAGCTCGTCGTAGATGGGCTCGCCGCCGAGCAGGTCATAGACCATGTAGCCCAGCAGCGTCACCACGCCCAGCGGCAGCAGCTGCGCGTAGGAGGTCATCTCCATGACGAGGAGGATGGCGGTCAGCGGCGCCTTCGTCACCGAGCCGAACAGGCCTGCCATGCCGACGATCGCCATGAGCGCCGCATATCCGGGCGTGTCGGCGTGCACGCCCATGGCTACGAGGATCTTCTCCATCCCGAGTCCTGTGAGCGCGCCGAGCACGAGGATCGGCAGGAAGATGCCGCCGGGCACCCCGGAGCCGTAGGAGAGCTGGGAGCCGATGAGACGGACGAGGAAGAAGAGGACGATGAGGCCGAAGCTGAGCCTGACGCTGTGCTTGCCGAGGTAGGAGACGAAATCGTTGCCGCCTCCTAGTACCTCGGGCAGGAACAGGCCCACCGGGATCATGAGCACCATCGGCACGAAGGCGCGCAGGCCCTGGGGGATGCGCAGCGCCGAATAGAGGCCGATGCCCAGTTTGAGCGTCCACTCGTAGAGCTTGGCGATGAGGCCGACCACGAGGGCGACGAGCACGAGCTGCCAGTAGTCGGAGATCGGCAGTTTTGAGGGGGTGCCGAAGACGAACACCGGCCCCAGCCCGAAGATCTCCTTGGAGACGGTGGTGGAGACGAGCGCGGCGGCAAGCGAGCAGAATGCCGTCTGGAGGGTGAAGCGGCCGAAGATCTCCTCGACCACGAAGATCATGCCGGCGATGGGGGCGCTGAACGCGGCGGCAAGCCCCGCGGCGGCGCCGGCGGCGACGAGCTCCTTGCGGTTGCGGCGCGTGGTGTGGCTCAGGTTGCCCATGCCCATGCCCACGGCGGCGCCGATCTGCACGGACGGGCCCTCGCGGCCAAGGAACAGGCCGGGCGCGAAGGCGAGGAGGCCGCCGAGGATCTTGCCCCACAGCACCCTCCACCAGTGGAAGAAGATGGGCTGGGAGGAGCGCAGGCGCAGCTCGACCATAGGGATGCCCGAGCCGGAGATGGCCGGCTCGTGGCGCACCATGAGGGCGAGGACCACCGAGATGACGAGGCTGACGGCGGCGATGACGGCGATCATCCACCAGTGGCCGTCGCGTGTGAAGGCATAGAGGCGGCGCAGCTGCGGGACCATCGCCCCGACGGCCCAGCGGAACGCGGAGACGACAAGACCGACGAGCAGGCCGAGGACCAGCGACCAGCCGAACAGACGCGCCGAGACGGAGTGGTGGCGGAAGCGGCGCAGCTCGTCGCCCACCGCGTCGACCGGGTGGCGGCGCACGGCCGACCAGAAGTACTGGGCGTGGGACTGCTCGAAGGGGTGCTCCCAGCGTTCCTTCGGGGAGCGGCGCACGGCCGGCTGGTAGTCATCCCCCACGCCGGCCACATTCGGCCATACCGGCTTTTTGTTGTCTGCCATAGGCTCCGCTCCTCGCCCTCACCCCGGATTGACGCTTCTTCCCCGATACTACGCCCAGACGCAAAAATCCCCGGCGCCCGAAGGCAGCCGGGGACAGCGCCGCTCCCGGAGACCGATCCGTCTGTCCGCCTGTGGGCATTTGCGGAAGAATCAGCAGGATATCAGCGCACGCTCTGTGCTGTGTGCCCGTGTGACGGTTCCTCGACGGCCGCCCGGATGCTTGCGCCCGTGGCCGTCTCGGACATCACACGATCCGTCACTGCAGGATCGCGAGGATGTCGCGCGCGGAGACGATGAGATATTCCTCGCCCTTGTAGGTGAGCTGGGTGCCGCCGTACTTGCTGTAGAGCACCTGGTCGCCGACCTTGACGTCGACGGGGATGCGCTCGCCCTTGTCATCGCGACGGCCGGGGCCGACGGCGAGGACCTCGCCCTGCTGCGGCTTCTCCTTGGCGGTGTCCGGGATGACGAGCCCGGACGCGGTGGTCGTCTCGGCAGGGGCCTGCTTGATGATGACCTTGTCTTCCAATGGCTTGAGTGCGATTGCCACTGTAAGCCTCCTTGTTGATGAGTCTTTTGCCTCGTTCGGCGGCTGACGAACGCCTCCCGCGGTTCCGGTAGACAGCTTAGCACGTATTTAGCACTCTCACGCCACGAGTGCTAAGAGAGAAATCGATGAGAAAAAGTCAGAAGAAATTCAGGAATTTCTGCGGGAGAGGATCGCCGACAGATCGGACGACAGGCTCTCGTCCCGGCTGCCCCGGCCGTCCGATACGATACCGCCGTCCGACGTGACCCGGCCGTCAGACATGTCGGACCTGTCAGGCATGTCAGACATGTCGTTCGTGCACGCATCGGTCATCCCCGGCCGTGACGCGCGACCGTCGCGGACGCGGGCCCGACGATCAGGCACGGTGGCACCGCCATCAGGAATCGGAAGTTGGACGGAAGGCGTCACATCGGCGAACACGCGACTGCGCTCCTGGCCGGTGAGCGGCACCGCACGCGCCACCTGCCGGACCGAGCGGATCGGCAGGCTGATCGGATCCTGCGCCTGGGACTGACCGGGAACCGTGACCGGGGGCTTCCCAAGAACCGTCACCGGGGATCCCACAGGAACCGTGACCGAGGACTCGGCACGCGCCGCCGCGCGGGAGCGTCGCGCAGAACGTTCGTCGGAGCGCACACGACGCTCGAAACGACGTGTTTTTGCCGAGGAGACCGCCCCCTCGACGAGGAGGACGACGAGCGCGGCAAGCGGCAGAAGGCAGAACCACCACGGATACCGGGCGAAGAAGGACACTCCGAGAAGGAGCACGCACACAACGAGCAGGACGATGACGGCCGCGCGGCGCCGGCGTACCGCGGCGCGGCGTGCGGCGCGGACAGCGGCGATCTCCTGACGTCTGCGCGCCTGTCGGTCACGCTCCTCCAGAGCGCCGAGGAGGGATCCCGCCTCCTGGCCCTCGGCTTTGAGCAGACGGGAGCGGTTCTCCCCCGCCCCCCGGCGGCTGCGGGCATGGACGGCGGCCATTCTGGCGAGGACCGGCACGAGGGTGACGGCGACGATGGCGAGCGCCGCCATCGCGTCGTTCGTCGGATCCCCCAGCCAGCTGTTCACAAAACCGATACTAGCGTGCGGACAGGGCCTCGGACAGGTCGTCCGTCATCGCCGGTCCCGGGTGTCTCCCAGAAGACGCATCTCGCAGGGACGGGCCGCGCAGGCCTCACGGAACAGGGGACCGTCGGGACGATAGGACGACTCGGGCACGCCGAGTACGTCGGCGGCCATCATGTCCCACACCTCATGGTCGCGCCAGCGTCCCGCCACATGCATCCAGGCCGGCCGCACACCCCGGTAGTCGCAGTGGTTTTTCTCGACGACGCGCCGGCTCGCGGCATTGGAAGGCAGCAGATCGATCTCGAGGCGGTTGAGACGCGGGCCGCTCGGACAGAAGAACGCCCAGTCAGCGGCGACCGCGAGCGCCAGCGGCGCAAAACCGTGCCCCGCCTCGCGCCGGGCGACCCAGTAGCCGGCGATGGCGCTGCGCAGCGCACCGTAACAGATCGCACCGAGCGAGATCTCCCCGACGAAATGCCCGTCCTGCCGCATGGTGAAGGTGGCGGACTGCCCCAGCAGCGCGTCACGGTCCATCCCCCGGACCCACTGGCGAAAACTGACCGGCGGGGTGCCGAGCGGATCGGTGGAATCCCAGGGGGCGAGCCAGTCACGGCTGTCACCGCGCGCCTGGGCCCAGTCTCGCTCGTCATCGGGCGTGTAGGGGGCGAGCACGAAACCCGGCCGCGTCACGCTTTCCAACCGGTCCGGCAGGACGAACGGCGGATCGGGCACGCCGAGCAGTCTGCGCAGCCGCGGGTGGCGCAGGAGGACGCCGTCATCAATCTTCAGACCCACTCCCCCATTATCCGCGCATCCGTCCCGGGGCGTTTTGCCGGCAGCGCGGCACGGTCCGCAGTCGTGCGGCCCGATGAGATCGTCCTGGGGCACAGGGCCGGCGTGGCCACGCGGATCCCGGATCCTGCTGATGAGGGATTTGGGAATGAAGAATCAGGAATTCTCAATCAGGAATTTCTTAATCAGGAATCGTGCTGATCACCGGTGGCGTAGAGCGCGGCGTTGGACGGTCGCCGAGTAAAATGCCTACGGTTGCCAGCGAAAGGGGTCACACGTGCCGACGTACCGTTACCGTTGCAAGAACTGCGGATACGACTTCGAGCAGGAGCAGTCGTTCTCCGACGCGCCCCTGACGGTCTGCCCGAAGTGCGGCCAGAAAATGCTGCGCAAGGTGTTCTCCGCGGTGCCGATCGAGTTCAAAGGCAGCGGTTTCTATCGCACGGACCATTCCTCGGCGTCGCACCACAAGTGATCGTTCCCGGGTCCCTCTCCTCCGTTCCGGTTTTTGATTTCCCCAGTTTTCCACAATCGCGGAACACGCTTTCACGCCTGTCCCCGGCGGTGGAACGTGGGGGTATGAGCACAGATTCGTCCTTTCTTGCCCCGGACGCCCGCCCTGGTGCGGGCAGACGTGAGGGTCATATTGCCGCCCGTCTCCTCGAGCGTCTGCGGCCGGCGGGTGCGGCCGGACTGTCCGGCATCCGCCGTCCCGGCACCCTCGAACGCCGTCGACGCCTGCTGCGGCTGCGCAGGCTCGCCATCGCCCTGTGCGCTGCAGGTCTTGTGCTCGGCATCGGTCTTCTGCTCCTGCCCGAGCCCCGCACGACGGTCATCGTCCCGTCCGCCGACATCCCCCAAGGCAGGCGTCTTGACCGTACCGGCCTGTCCACCAGGCAGATCCCCGAATCGATGGTCGACGGGTTTCTGACCGACCGGACATCCGCGAGAGGCTGCATCGCCCGGATCCGTCTGCCCCGCGACCGGCCGGTCCCGCAGACAGCCTGCTCGCATGTGCCGGCGCTGCGCCGGGGACAGACGATCGTCAGCATCCCGACCTCGCTCACGCCCGACGCCATGGACGTCGGCGCACGGGCGAGCGCGCAGACCGAGGGCTCGGATCCGATTCCCGTGGTCCTGTGGGGCTTCGAGACAGGCTCGGACGGGGTCATACGCGCCCGGGTGGCTGTCTCCGCCTCCCGTGCCGGTGACCTTCTCGATGCAGCGTCGTCCGGCACCGTCCTGCTCTCGCCCGCGGCGTGATCGTGACAGACCGCTACGATGGCCTTATCGACCAAGGAGGAGCAATGACCACCACCGTCCCCGTGTCCACGGCTGACTACCGGCATAAGAAAGTCTTCGAGGGCTTCAAGGAATTCATCTCCCGCGGCAACACGCTCGACATGGCGGTCGGAGTCGTCATGGGCAATGCGGTCACCGCGATCGTCAAATCCCTCGTCTCGAACTTCCTCAACCCGCTCATCGCCATGATCTTCGGCAAACCGGATATGAGCGGGCTGCTGCAGGTGCATTTCAACGGGGCGACGATCTCGTTCGGCGCGATCCTCAACGACATCCTCAATTTCCTGCTCGTCGCCCTCGCCGTCTACTTCTGTGTCATCGTGCCCATCAACAAATTCCGCGACCTGACCGACAAGGCGAAGAAGAACCCCGCGGTCAAAAAGATGGAGTTCTGGAAGCATTCCGACAAGGATTCCACAAATTCTGGCAAGAATTCCGGCACTGGTACGGACACAGAAACCGGCGCAGACACAGATAAAGACGCACAAACGAAGGAGAATCAGGGGGCCGCAGTTACAGACGGGGGCACCGGCACAGGTTCGGACGCCGCTCGCCTGCTGGAAGAAAACGCGCAAACACAAAGGCAGATGCTCGATCTGCTCGGCAGGATCAGCGGCCAGCTCGAGACGCTGGGGGCGTCACAGGACGCATCCGACAAATGACATCGCACAGGCCGCAGGGGACGCTCGCCTCCGGTGATGCCGGCTTCCTGTGGCCGGGCAGACCAGTCCGATGATGCCAGCCGGTCCTGTCCATCACTGCTGCCGGTCAGTCGTGCTCGGAGAAGACGTCCCAGTGCGGAGGGAGCTCGCGCAGGATCCTGCGGTCCTCGGCGTCCTGCTGCTGCCGCCGCCGTGTGGTCGAACCGATCTCCTGCGCGTCAAGGGACACATCGCGCGTCTCACCGCCCTTGAGCGTGGCGCTGCGATGCCGCCGGGGTATACGGCGATGAGGATCGTACTCCGCCATCAGTCGCGCGCTTTCGGTGTGGGGGCCTCCGATTCCGAGGACCCCGGCCCGGCTTCTTTCGACGTGCGGGACTGCGGCTTCGGGGCCGTGGGTTCGGGGGTCGTCGGTCCGTCCGGGGTCTTCGGTCCGTCCGGAGTCTGCGCCGCTGGATTCTCCGACGTTTCCGACGTGGGAGTCTTTGGCGCGGGTGCCGGTGCGTCCGGTCCGTCATGACCGGCGAGCAGGTCGGATATTGATCCCTGCGCCGGGGCAGGCCCGCCGGAAGCGGCCAGGGTCGGACCATGATCAGCGTCATCAGCGCCGTCATGCGCGGCATCAGAGGCCTTGGAATGTCCGACATCGGGACGTGAAGAAGCCGAACGTCCGGAGGGGGCGGCCGACAGCCCGTCACGCGGATCCTGTTCCGACGAAGCGGGTGCCGGGATGTTCTCCGGGCCGATGGCGGCGAGGATCTCTGCGACGACGGCATCCGGGTTGATGAACGTGCCGACCGACCAGGCGGTGAGCACCCGCCAGCCGTGCCGCTCCAGACGGCCGGGCAGCAGACGGAACCGGTAGCGCAGGCTCTTCTCGTCCATGAACCGCGCGTTGTCGGTCATCACCGCCCACCGGTAGCCCAGTTTCGGCGTGCCGACGGCCAGCGGCAGACAGACACAGTCTTTGAAGCCGTACCCCACGGCGGCCATGACGCCGCGTTCTCGCAGACGTCGTGCGAGGTCACGCATCAGCACGCCCTCCTGATCAGGGTGCTGGGTGGCGCCCTCCCCTGTCGCGCCGAGAGACTCGGCCCAGCGCAGGAGCATCTTGAGCACACGCGGACCCGCCTCGTGCAGACGCTCGTCCTGCATGTCAGAGGAGGAGAAGGCGGAGACGATGGTCAGGTCCCCGCCGGTCAGGCTGAGCGCGTCGAGCAGCAGCCGGTCGCCGCCCTCCTGCTCGAGCAGCCCGAACTGCTGCAGGAGCACGCCGTGCATGGTCGGTGCGAAGCCGATGGAGAGGATCACATCCCCCACGGGCGCGCCGGCGCTGTGGGCAATGGTGGTGACAAGCACCGAGGGCAGGAACGAGCGCAGATCGCTCGACTTGCGGGCGGCCTGGGCGAGGGAGCGGCGCAGCAGCCCGGCGTCGTACTCGTTGAGGGTGAAGACGGTGAGCGGACGGACGATGCGTGATCCTGCCTGCCTGCCACGCTCGACGGCGGTGGCGATGACCCGGCGCGTGACCTCCTCCACCTCGGCGGACGAGGATTCCACAAGACCCGAAGGGCCCGAGGGTATGCCCTTCGCGCTCACACGCACGAGGTTGACCCGGCCGGCGGAAGGACCGGCACCGGGCATGAGACGCGCGCCCTGACCCCTGCGGGAGAGGAATGCGGCGAGCGCCGTGGGCATGTCGGCGGGATCCTGCCCCGCCGGCACGGTGGGCAGGACGGAGGCCAGCCGGACCGCGGCACCCCCGGTGAGCGCGTCCTTGTGGGCGATGAGGACGCACGAATCGGCGGCCTCGAGCGCGACGAGCATCTCCGCCGACGGCATGTGCGTGGCACCGGCCAGAATGACGAGATCCGCCGTGCGTCCCTCGAATGGTTCGAGTGCGAGCCGTGCGGCGGTCGCGACGACGATCGGCTTGGCCGCCCAGGTGAGGGTCGGCCGCTCGCGCAACAGCCGCGAGGCGGTCACCCCCGTCTCGCGGCGCAGGAGGTCATGCAGCTGGTTGGCGTCATGGCTGTGTTTGTAGAGCAGCTCGGAGAGCCTGCGCCGGTTTTCTTTGAGCAGCAGTGGGCCGATGGTGGCCACATGCCGGCGGTCGACGGTGCGGAAACGCTCGACCGCCTCGCGCAGCACGGCATCGTCCTGGTCGGCGATGGTGCGCGAGGTCTGCACGATCGACTCGAACACGGTGGTCCACCAGGAAAGCCGCAGCTCGTCCGGAGCGGCCTGCGCGTCGACACGCCGGTCGATGAGGTCGGTGAGCAGATCGGACAGGCCCTCCTGGCGCAACTGCCGGTCGAGGCGCATGAGCTCGGGCAGGTCGGCAAGACGGCCACGGTCGGCATAAAGGGCACGCAGCCGCGTGTCGACATCCACGAACGTGCTCTCGGACAGCGGGCGGGTCCCGGGCGTGGTGACAAGAACGGTGTCAAGGGCGGTGAGGTCCTGGTTCATCTGCTCGAACGTGGCGACGATCTCGTCCAGCCCGTCGGGCAGGACGGGCCAGCCGCCGGAGGGGACGAGCTTCCTCCACCGCTCCCCCTGGCGGGCGACCACCTCGAGGGTGTCGTGCAGGTTCTCCGGTTTCTGGCCTGGATGCAGACAGTGCCTCACATCACGGATGGCCCGCCGCCGCGCCCAGAAGCCCATGCGCACGCCGGCCTGCGCGCGCTGCTTGCGGGTGAGCGTGGCGTCGAGCGCCGTTGTGAGGTCCTGTTCGAAGATCTCGGGACGGAACAGATCGAGCACGCGGCGCAGGCTCTGCAGCACCGAGATCTGCGAACCCCATTCCTCCACGCTCTGCGCGACCACGAAACCACAGGTGCGCACGGTGCGCGAGAGCTGCTCGCGGACGGTGGGCAGCGTCTGGTCGAGCAGACGGCGGACGCGTTCCTGTGCTTGGGCGGCCTCCTCGTTCGTGTACAGACGGGCCCCGTACCACGGGGTGTCGGAGGGGCGCAGCGTGTATTCGCCCAGCTCGCCGAGGCGTACGAGCGCGCTGCCTGTGGTCTCAAGCCGGCCGCGCAGATTCTTCGCGCTCTCCTGTGAGAGCCTCACCCTCGTGCGTGGTTTGCTCGGCAGGGCGGAGACGGAGGCGAGCTGCTCGATGGATTGGTAGGCGGACACGTTCCATGGCCGCACCGGGCGATGGAGGCTGTCGAAATACGAATCGAGCCGCGAGCGCACCCCCACAAGCTCGTCGGCGGTGCGGTTGAAATCAGTGACGGCGGTCGACCTGCCGGTCTCCGGGCTGAGTGAATCGACGAACTGGCGGTCGAGCCCCTGCCCGGCCTGACGGTCGGCAAGATCAAGAACCATCGGTGCGATGCCTGTCTGGCGGGCAAGGCGCAGAAACTCCTGTTTCTGACGCGGCCCGTCCGGCACGACGATCACACGGCGGCCGTCGGCGGCGGCGCGACTCGCCACGGCGAGCGCCGGCGCCACGGAGGCGAGCCCGCCGGGCGTGTCGAGCAGGAACGAGGCACCATCGGAAGCCGCCTGCGCGGCCTTGCGCACGCGGGCGGGGACATCGCCGGCCTCCCGCTCCTCATGCGGGTCGGGATCGGATGCGTCGATCTGGGAGAGATCCTGCCCGCGCAGCGCAGTGACCACCTGGTGGTCCCCCGCCAGCGCGAGGACGGCATGGCTGTGCCGCCGATCCTCCTCCACGGTTCCGCCCGGCCCGATGAGCGGTGCCATGGAGGCGGAGTCGGCGATTTCGCGCGCGCGGCGCACGATCGCCGATGCCGGGTCGATGAAACAGCCGAAAATGTAGCGCCGGTCGATGGCGAAATCGGCGATATGACGTCTGGCGGCGGCGCTGATGGCCTCCAGCAGGACGTTCGTGTCGAGCGAGCCGTCCCGGCCGCGCGCGTCGACGAGCGCGGCCTGCGGGTCGATGAGGATCGACCGGCTGTGCAGCATTGACACGAACCGCGGGTTGAGCATCGGCCTCTGCTCCACATAGAGCGGGCGACGGGCGAGCCTCCTGCCCTCGTCGGCACCGAGCCGGACGGGGAACAGCAGGACCGGCACCTCATAACGGTCCTGCGCCCAGCGTGCCACGCCGGCGGCGAGCTGTATCTGCCCGAACCCGTAGGCGAGCCGGTCGGCCTCGGCCTGGGCCTCGAGACGGGAGAGGCTACGCTCGCTGGCGGTCAGGTCGGCGGGCTCGTGGAACAGCCCGGCGAGCGTGACCTGTCCTGAGGCGAGCAGACGTGCAACGCCGGTGGGGTGCGCGTTGGCGAGGTCGAAGGATTCCTTGAGATCACCGAGGCTGGTCAGCGGGTCGGTCCCGTCCCACGGCTCCTGTGCCGCGATCCGGCGCAGACGGTCCTGACCATTCGACGCGGCGGTGCCGCCCTGTGACGGGCCTGTCGGCATCTGGTTCTCGTCGTTCGGATAATCCTCGGAATCGGTGATGGAATCCTTATCGGGCATCGTCATACTTTCCTATCACTGTCGTCTTTCCGCTGTCGTCTCTCGGCAGCCCACCGGGATACCCCCGGTCCTGTCCCGTCAGTTCTGTGCCGTCGTGGGGTGGTAACCGGGATTGTGGTCCAGCGCCGCGGCGATGACCGGGTCGGGGATAGAGGCGAGCCAGTCGTACAGCTCCTGGTACAGATACGGGTTCGCCGCCAGGAACGGCAGGAGCTGGCGGTGGCGGGCCATCTGAAACTGTTTGTCATGATCGGCGCTGTGGCGTGCCTCGTCGCTCGTCAGCCCGTCGACGACGACCTGAGGGGTCTGCTTCGGCCCCATCTCGCCGCGGGTGAGACGGTCGAACACCGATCCCGGTTCGAAGCCGGTGGAACCCGCCGGTGCCGAGCCGTCCGGTGCCTTGCTGGCACGCACGGAGGCTCGTACCCGGCTCGCGTCGAACATGTCGGTCGGCTCGCCCTCGCGGGCGGCGACGATGTCATCGACGCCCCCCGCCAGATCGGAGGGTCCCTCATTCTGGGCACCGTGGGCGAACAGGTCCGACCCGCTCTCCTGCGTGCCCTGGGCGGGTGACACCGGGGAGACTGCCGATGCGGCGTGTGTCCCGGTCCCGGCCGACGGGTTTCCGGCCGTACTTGTGCCGGCCGCACTTGTGCCGGCTGCACTTGTTCCGGCCGCAGACGCATCGGCCGACGGTGTTTCGGCCGACGGCTCCTCGGTCCGCACGCCCGCCGGCACCCCGGCCGGCGCCGTCTCGGTCCGCACTGCCGCAGGCAGGTCATGGCGTGTCAGCTCCAGACCGATGTCGCCCAGCTGCAGGCGCACGGGCGACTCGTCAAGCTGCAGCGTGCGTCGGGCGGGCAGACGGATGAGCCGGCTGTCCGGCCGCACCACATACGTGCCGTTGGTGGAGGCGAGGTCCTCGACGGTCGCCGCCCCCTGGGGGTCGAGACTGAGCAGCAGATGCCGCTTCGACATGGAGCGCTGCGCGTCGGGGATCGAGAGCCGCTTGGCCTTCTCCGGCGGCAGGGAGCCCGGCCGCAGCGGCGTGCGGCCGATGACGACGCTCTCGCCCGGTTCGATGCGATAGCGCTGACCTGTGCTGATGATGGTGATGTACCAGTCGTGACGCTGAGCCATGTTCCCCTCCGACGAGACGTTTCCTTCTTAAATGTACAGGCGAGGAGGGGCCGATGGTGAAAACATGTCAAAAACGTGAGGGATTGTCACCGGATGACGACAACACCGCGCCGCGAAAACAAAAAAATCCCGCCCCTCCCCCGGCAGAGCGGATCGATCAGAAATGACCGACCGGACCGGGAAAGAGACGGGACAGAAGAGATCCCCGCCCGGGCAGATCCCGCGTGGGTCACCAAAGGGGTGACAAGCGCGGGATCATGCCCTGCGGGACAGGCTCACTTGAGGTCGACGGTGGCGCCGGCGTCCTGCAGGGCCTTCTGGGCGGCCTTGGCGTCGTCGGAAGAGGCACCCTTGAGGATGGTGGACGGGACCTTGTCGGTCAGGGCCTTGGAATCGGCGAGACCCTTCTTGGTGATCTCGCGGATGGCCTTGATGACCTGGATCTTCTTGGCGCCGACATCGGTGAGGACGACGTCGAACTCGGACTTCTCCTCGGCGGCCGGGGCGGCACCCGCGGCCGGGGCGGCGACGGCGGCCACAGGGGCGGCGGCCTTGACGTCGAACTTATCCTCGAACGCCTTGACGAAATCGTTGAGCTCGACGAGCGTCATGTTCTCGAACTGGGCGAGGAGATCTTCCTGGGAGAGCTTGTCAGCCATGATGGCTTCCTTTCAATCTGCGGACTTTCTGACCGCGTATCAAAATTTTTATGTGTGCCGCGATGCCACGCGGCGAGGAAGCAGATGAGCGGGAGGCTCAGGCCTGCTTCTTGTCGGCGAGCGCATCGATGGTGCGCACGGCCTTGGTCGGCAGCTGCTGCATGACGCGGACGGCCTTGGCGATGGACTCCTTGATGTCCCCTGCGAACGACGAGAGCGCCTGCTCCCGGGTCTGCATGTCGGCGAGGCGGACCACCTCGCCGGCGGAGAGGACGGAACCATCGAGATAACCACCCTTGAGCGTCAGCTGCTTGTTGTCCTTGGCGAAGTCACGGAGGGTCTTGGCCCCGGCGACGTAGTCACCCTTGAGGAAGGTGATGGCGGACGGTCCCTTGATGGAATCGTCAAGGCCCTCGACACCTGCCTCGTGGGCGGCGATGCGTGCCAGCGTGTTCTTCGCCACGGTGTAGCTCGCATCCTGACCCAGCTTCTGTCGAAGCTCCGTCACCTGGGCGACGGTCAGGCCACGATACTCGGTCAGAACAACGGCGTCAGCGTCCTTGAACTTCTCGGTCAGGACCTTGATCGCCGCCGTCTTCTGAGACTTATCCATGGCGTTCCTTCCTGTGAGAACCGCAGGGTGATCTTCCCCGGACCGGAAGGGCAGGCATAAAAAAAGCCCTGCGCGCGGCAGAGCATCCATGACGAACGTTCCCCTGCGCTGGCCCTTGCGGTTTGTGGAAAATCCACCAACGGTCTCTGGTTAACGTCTCCAATGATACACAGGGGCCGGACGACATCACTGGCGCGACACGCCCGGCCCCGCGGGCATCACCCTCACATCCTCCTGCAGATGGCGACGACGAGCCGGGAGGCCGTGTCGGCATACTCGGAGATGTCAAAGTGGTGGAACTGCGTGTAGTTGGTGTCCGTGTTGTCGGAAAGGGCGCGGATGACGAGCACCGGCACGTCGTTCTTGACGGCGATGTGCGCCACGGCGGCGCCCTCCATCTCCACGCAGTCGGCGTGCGTCTGCTCGCGGGCGCGTGTGCGCTTCTCGTCGTTGTCCACGAAGATGTTGCCCGTGGCGATGACGCCCACCATGTAGCGCACCGATTCCTCGTCGAGCGCCTGCTCGGCGATGCGGATGAGGCTCGGGTCGCTGTGGTACTCGGACAGGCCCGGCGCGGCTTGCGAGATGAGGCGCATGTCGGAGTCCATGTAGCGCAGCGTGCCGCCGAGGATCACGTCGTTGACGTCGAGCCTGTTGGTGAGGTTGCCGGCGATGCCGGAGAAGATGACCGCCTTGGGATGGAAGCGCGTGATGAGGAACTGCGTTGCGGCGCCCGCGGCCACGGTGCCCATACCGGCGACCGTCGCGACGATTGTCAGGCGCGCGCCTCGGTTGCTCGTGATGGTCCCGCGGATCACCTCGAGACCTGCCTCGTGCGTGCGGGTCACATCCTGCAGCAGGCCGGCGAGGAGCCGGACCTCCTCGTCCATCGCGCCGAGGACGGCGATGGTCGGGTCCTGCCCGTCCGTGTCCGCACCGGCGTCCTGTGACGACGCGGCGGTGTCCTGCGCGGCGGTGTCCTGCGCGTCGACGGCCTCCTGCCGCATCGGGGTCGTGTCCGGTGTCGTGTCGTGACCGCTCTGAGCGTCCGCCATGCGGTTCCTCCTCATTCTCTCCGCTGTCCTCCCGATCCTCTTTTGTCAGGAGGGCTTCCTCTCTGGCCCGGCCGGGCTGCTACCCAGACGGGCCGCGGCCCTGGGCGGGCTGTATGCCGCTCAGGCGAGCGCACCCATCGGATCCCAGGCCGGCAGGCTCACGCGCGGCTTGCTGTAGCCGGCGAGCAGGTCGGCAGGGATGACGGACTTCGGCACGGCGGCCTCGAACACATAGGCGTCGAACCAGTCATCGGCGAGGGTGAAGTAACCCTTGTCGGCGATGTCCTCGCCCCACGAGTTCTCCACACGCCAGCGGCGCGGGGTGCCGTCATCGGCCACGTCGACGCCGTCGAAGGCCATGGCGTGGTTCATCGCGGAGTCGGCGAAGCGCACGCGCTGCTCCTTGGTCATCGAGCTTGGCTCGAAGCCGTAGACGGACTGGTAGTCGTAGAGCTTCGTGGACATGCCGCCGCCCTGGCGGTCCATGTACGGGCCGGACTGGGAGCCGAACCACACCGGGGCCTTGGTGGTCTGCAGCGCCTTGAGGGCCATGAGCTTGAGGTCTTCGATGGTGACGTTGAGGTACTCGGTGGGGTCGCCCTCTGCCACGTTGCCGAGGTGCTCGATGGCGAGCACCTGGCCGGGCTTGTGCTCACGGCGCGGATCGGCCACGAGGCAGACATAGTCCTCGAGGTGGCCCGGGCCGACGTACTTGTTCCAGAACTCGACCGGGGTCATCTGCCCGTCACGGTGGAACTGGTCGTCGTCATCGGTGTACTCCCAGTCGAAGCGGGTGGGCGGCACGCCGAGGTGGATGTTGAGGATGGTGTGGGCGCGCTCCACGCCGTCGGCGACGATAGCCTTGAGGCCGTCCTCGTCGCCCTTGGCGTCATAAAGGCGGCAGACCGCGTCGCGCAGCATGTGCTGCAGCTGCGTGTCCATCTCCGAGGTGTTCTTGCTGGAAGCGGTCTCCGGGTAGAACTGCTTGGGGACGGCGCCATACTTCTTGTAGAGGTTCATGGCCATGGTCCACTGGCCGCCGTCGCCCATCACGGTCTGCAGCTGGTACTGCACAAGGCGCGAGTCCGCCGGCTCGCCGGCCTGGACGAGGGAGGCCATGTCCTGCAGGAAGTAGTTGGCGCGCTCGAGCTTGTCCCAGTACATGGCGTAGTTCTGCGAGAACTCGAAGTCCTGCTTGGCGATGCCCATCTCGCGCTTGGCGATGAAACGGGCCACGTTGAGGGAGCTGAACAGCCAGCAGCGGCCGGAACGGCGCTGGTTGGTGACCTTGCCCTGGTCGATCTTCAGTGAGAAGACCGGCGGGAGATTGCGGGAGGTGTCATGGTCGAACGCCACGGCGCCCAGGCCGTTCCTGGTGACGGCGTTGAGAGCCAGCTTGTTGGCCTCGCGCGCGTCGAAATCACGTGTCAGGCCGTCGCGACGGTCCTGGTCGAGCGGTGCGAAATCTGCCATAGGATGCCCTTTCTGGATAATTCGTGCCATGCCGGCGGGTTGCGGCCGCCGGGGGCGGTGTGATGGAGGTGACCGTTCCCCACTCTAACGGTGGCCGGTTATCGGCAGATGACATCCGCG
Source organism: Aeriscardovia sp. (assembly GCA_040773385.1). Classification (GTDB taxonomy): domain Bacteria; phylum Actinomycetota; class Actinomycetes; order Actinomycetales; family Bifidobacteriaceae; genus Aeriscardovia. Next base: position 48,466 of record JAXGWH010000004.1, read on the forward strand.
AACAAACACAGAAACGGTCACGGGAACGGATCGGGAACGGATACAGGGACAGACGCGAGAACGCGCTGATGCCCGCGGTCACATCCCGGGACAAAAAAGGGGACGGCCCTTTCGGACCGTCCCCTCAGGATTGGCGTCAGAACGACGACTCAGGCCTGAGCCCGGCCGGCCTGCGCGCCCTGGCCGCCCTGCGATGCCTGCGCCTGTGCCTGCTGTGACGCCGGCGCAGGGGCGGGGGTGTCCCCGTCCTCGGCCTCCTCGGCCGGGGTCGGTGCGGGCGCGGGCTTCATGAAGCTGCCGAACGCCTGAGAGAACATCGAGCGCAGCTCGTCCACGCGCTGGGTGATGGACGCCTCGCGGGTCTGCAGGTCCTTGATGCGCTTGTTGAGGCCGTCGATCTCCTTCTGGGCGGCGTCACGCTGCGACTGGATCTGCTCGGCGGCCTTGACGGACGCCTCGTGGATGGTGGAGCTTGCCTGCTGGTCGGCGTCCTTGCGCTTGGCGTCGGCGTACGCGTCGGCCTCGTCGCGGGTCTTGCGCGCCTGGGCGAGGATCTCGGCGCTCTTCTTCTCGTTGTTCTCGCGGCGCGTCTTGAGGTCGGCAAGCAGCTCGTTGATCTTGGCGGTGGCCTCCGCCTGCTTGCCCTCGATCTCCTTGTGCACCTTCTCATACTCGGTTGCGGCCTTGGAGAGCGTGTTGGCGCGGGAGACGTCGGCCTGGTCCTGGATCTGCTTCGCCTGGGCGGTGGCCGCGTCGGCGATCTCGCCCGCCTTGCGGTGCGCGTCCGAGAGGAGCTTGCTCACCTGCTCGCGTGCCTGGGCGAGCTGTTTGTTCGCCTGCTCAATGGCCGCCTGGATCTGGTCATTCGCCTCCGACTTGAGGCGGGTGATCTCATCGTTGGCCTTCTTGCGCTCGTCGGCGACCTCCTGGGCCGCGTCCGCCTTCTTCTTGGCGATGGCGCTCTCCTGGCCGCTCTTCCACGCCTCGAACTTCTTGCTGTTCTCGTCACGGGTGTTCGCCAGCTCGAGGGCGAGGGAGTCGCGCTTCTCCTGCACCTCGTGGCTCACCTCGCTCTCCTGCTGCGCGGCGGCCTGCTTGGCGGAGGTGACGATGGTGTCGGCCTTGTCGTTGGCCTTCTTGAGCAGGGAGTCCTTCTGCGCGTTCGCCTGGGAGATGATGGAGGCCGCCTGGTTGTTGGCGTTGTTGATGATGGTCTGTGCCTTCTGCTGGGCGCCCTCACGGATGGTGGCCGCGTCCTTCTTGGCGCGGGAGAGCAGCTCGGCGCTCGTCTGCTCGGCCGAGGCGAGCAGCTGCTGGGCGTTGGCGCCGAGGGAGGCGAAGGAATCCTTCGAGGCCGGCGCGTTCTTCTTCTTTTTCTCCTCCTCCAGCTGTGCCTGGAGGTTGAGGATCCTCGAATCGTATTGTTTGATCTGCTCTCGCATCAGTCGTCCGGATTCCTCATAATCCGAGACGGCACGGTCGACTTTTTCACGGTCGTAACCATGGAAGACGACAGGGAAAGACTCAGGCATCGGGACCTCCGAAAATGTCAGCGGGCACACGCCCATTCGGTTCATGCGATTATGGCAGGATCCATTTTAGACGGCGGCCGGTCAGCGACCCGTGTGCCGGGGGCGCAATCGGGCGACCTGCCCGGTTCCGCCACAATCCGCGCCTATAGGCCGTCTGTATGCTGGTGGTATGCGGCATTACACAGTCCTCGTGACAGGTTTCGAGACACCCGAGGGAGGGGACGCGACGCTCTCCCCCACGACCATCACGGCCCGCCGGCTCGGCGGCGCCGACACGCTCGGACGTCTGCGCGCCAGGACGAACCTCGATCTGGAGGTCGTCCCGGTGCTCCTGCCGCTCAGCTTCCGACGCGGCTGGCCGGCCCTCCGGCAGGCCATCGACGAGCACAGACCGTGCCTGACCGTGATCCTGGGCCACAAGGGCGGCATCCACGGGGTCACGCTCGAGCGCTCGGCCATCAACCGCATCCAGACCGACAAGCCGGACGACGACGGCGTCCAGCCGCTGCCCGGCTCCATCATCGAGAACGGTCCGGCCGCGTTCTGGACGCGCCTGCCGCTCTCCCGCGTGCTCTCCGCGTTCGCCGACGCGCACGTGCCGGCCTCGCTCTCCTCGGACGCCGGCACGTATGTGTGCAACATGCTTTTCTACCGACTGATGGACTTCTCCTCGAGGACCCCGGACCAGATGGGCGGGCTCATGTGCCTGCCGGACTTCTCCCGTCCCACGGAGGATGTGACGGCCGGGAAGGTGGGGCTGACGTCCGACCAGATGCTGACCGCCGGCGAGGAGCTCATCGCCACCACGCTCGTCTACGAGCAGCGGGCGCTGGAGGAGAAAGAGGCGTCGCCCACGGCGTGAGACGCGCCCCCTCGGTCCTGACGCGTCGCCCACGGCGTGAGACGGCGTTTCAGACGGCCAGAACCGTATAGAACCGCCCGTCACGGCGGGTGTCGCCCGAGAGCGTGAACCCGCGGTACGAGTAGAAGCGCGTGTCCTCGAGCGTGCAGCACATCCGAGGCTGCCGGCCTGCGGTGACCACATCAACGATATGTCCGGGAACGACACCGGCCTGCGCGAGCTCGAGGCGGATCGCCCTGCCGAGGTCGACGCCAGGGCCGCCGAAGCGCGTCACCGTCGCGCAGCCCGGGAACCGCCGCCCGAACGCGCGGGCGATCTTCTCCCCTGTCTCGTAACAGTCGCCGCAGATGTGCGGCCCGATCCAGACGTGGATGTCCGACGCCTTCGAGCCTTTGGCGGCCATCGCGGCGATGACGGCGCCGGCGATGTCCTTCTCCGTGCCCAGTCGTCCGGAATGCGCCGCGGCGAAGACGCCGCGCACCCGGTCGGCGAACAGCAGCGGCACGCAGTCGCCGGTCAGGATGGCCAGCGCCACCCCGCGCCGGCCGGTCAGCAGCGCGTCCGCGTCGGTGCGGGCGAGCGGGGCGAGCGCGGCGTCCGTCACAGCTGGCAGATTGTCGAGGTCGACGACGCAGGCCGAGTGCACCTGGTGCAGACGTGCGACCGGCCGGCCGCACAGCCGCCGCAGCACGGCGAGATTGCGTGCCGCACGCTCCTCGTCATGTCCGGGCTCCTCGTCATTCCCGGAATGCTGCTCGTGGCGCCGGGCGGTGGTCAGGCTGAGGTTGAAATCGCCGTGGTCCTCGGGCGAGGCCGCCGTGGTCGAGAAGGCGGAGAGGCCTTCCGCGGCGGCATCGAATCCGAGATCGGCCGGCATGAGCACAGACCGGTCGGGTGTGCCATTCGGACCCGCCGCCCTATCGGTGCCGGGCGCGGCATCTTCCCCGCCAAGGGACGTGCCGCTCATGCCTGCTGCCCGTCGAGCAGGGCGAGCTCGTCGTCGGAAAGACGGAGCTCATCGGCTTTGAGCGAGTCGAGGATCGTCGCCGGGCGGTGCGCGCCGGGGATGACGAACACATGCCCGCCCTGGGCGAGCTCCCAGGCGAGGATCACCTGCTGGCAGCTCACACCGTGCGCCGCGGCGACCTTCTTGAACGGCTCGAACTTGCTCGTGTCCACAGCCTTGCGGTAGCCGCCCAGCGGGCTCCAGCACACGAAGGCGAGGCCGAGCCTGCCGCACTCCTGCAGTGTGTCGAAGGTGGAACGGTAGACCGGCGAGAACTGGTTCTGCACGGCCACAAGGCGGTCGCCCAGAATTTTTCGCGCGATGCGGATCTGTTCGACGGAGGCATTGGAGACGCCGATCATGCGGGCCACGCCCTCGTCGGCGAGCTGCCTCATCGCCTCGATGGACTGGTCGTACGGCACCTTCGGGTCGGGACGGTGAAAGTAGAGCAGGTCGATGGTATCGACGCCGAGGCTCTGCGCGCACTCCTTGCCCTGGCGCAGAAGCGTCTCGGGCCGTCCGTCCTGGCCCCAGGTGGGCACGCCGTCGGTGAAGTTGCGGTTGTGGCCCACCTTTGTGGCGACGAGCACGTCCTCGCGCGGTCCGTCCCATGTGGAGAGCGCCTCGCGCACGAGCCGTTCGTTCGCCTCCGGCTGCTTGCCGGACTCGTAGTACGCCCAGGCGGTGTCGAGCATGCGGCAGCCGGCGTCGAGGGCGGCATGGATGGTCTCGAGGCCCGTGTCGTGGCCGAGATTGTTCTCCAGCGAGAGGGGCATGCAGCCCAGCCCGATGGCGGTGGTGGTGTCCGTTCCGATGGTGCGTGTGAGTGCCATTTTCCTGTCCTTGTCGATGGTGGGGCGATGATCTTCCGCCGTCCAGTCTATCCGGCCTCGCTGCGCGGGATGGACGCGTGAGACACAAAAAGGCCCGCCCGAAGGCGGACCTTTCGATGCTTTTGCCGGTTCAGGGCCGGTCAATGACCGGTGCGCGGCCAGCCAGCGCCCAGAATCGGCGCCCGGAGTCGTCGGCGCTCAGTCGTCGTAGCGGCGACGCACGATGCGGCGGCGCGGACGCTGGCTGCGCTCCGAGCGGGCCTCGCGGTACTCGTGGTAGTCCTCATCGTCAAGATGGAACTCCTCGCGGCCGCGGCCGGCGGAACGGCGGCGGCGCGGACGAGCCTCGCGCCCGTCGCGCTCGGAACGGTCCGAGCGCTCGGAGCGGGAGCGCGACGGACGGCGGCCGGAGCGACGCGCATCGCGGCCCTCGTCCTCCTCATCCTCGTCGTCGTGACGGCGACGCGCCGAGCGGCGGCGCGGACGCTCGTCCTCGTCGTCATCGTCCTCAAAGCGGCGGCGGTCGTCAGAGCGGCGGGAGCGGCGCGGACGATCCTCGAAATCGTCGTCCTCCTCGTCCTCGTCGCGATGGCGGCGCACCGGGCGGCGGCGATCGGAACGGCGCTCGTCCTGGTCATCGTCGTGGTCGTCATGGTCGTAGCGGCGGCCGCCACGGCGTGCGTCACGGCGCGGCTCGTCGTCCTCCTCGAAACCGGGGATGGCGAGCGAGATCTTGCCGCGGTCGTCGACGGACTGGACGACCACCTCGACGGTGTCGCCCTCCTTGAGCACGTCCTCGACGCGCTCGACGCGCTGGCCGTCGCGCAGATTGCGGATCTGCGAGATGTGCAGCAGGCCGTCCTGGCCCGGGGTGAGGTTGACGAACGCGCCGAACGACGTGGTCTTGACGACCTTGCCGTTGTAGCGCTCGCCCACCTGCGGGATGTGCGGGTTGGCGATCGAGTCGATGGTCTGGCGGGCCTTCTCGGCCGCGCCGCCGTCCTCGGAGGAGATGTAGATGGTGCCGTCGTCCTCCACGGTGATCTCGGCGCCCGTGTCCTCCTGGATCTGGTTGATCATCTTGCCCTTCGGTCCGATGACCTCGCCGATCTTGTCGACCGGCACGTGCGTGGTGAGGATGCGCGGCGCGTTGTCGCTCATCTCCGCCGGGCCGTCGATGCACTCGTTGATGACCTCGAGGATGGTCATGCGGGCCTCGTGCGCCTGCTTGAGGGCGCCGGCGAGGATGTCCGCCGGGATGCCGTCGAGCTTGGTGTCGAGCTGCAGGGCGGTGATGAAGTCGGAGGTGCCGGCGACCTTGAAGTCCATGTCGCCGAACGCGTCCTCCGCGCCCTGGATGTCGGTGAGCGTCTTGTAGACGGTCTTGCCGTCCACCTCCTCGCTCATCAGGCCCATGGAGATGCCGGCGACCGGCGCCTTGAGCGGCACACCCGCATCGAGCAGAGAGAGCGTCGAGGCGCACACCGAGCCCATCGAGGTGGAGCCGTTGGAGCCGATGGCCTCGGACACCTGGCGGATGGCGTACGGGAAGTCCTCCTCGGAAGGCAGGACCGGCACGAGCGCGCGCTCGGCGAGGTTGCCGTGGCCGATCTCGCGGCGCTTGGGCGAGCCGATGCGGCCCGTCTCACCCGTGGAGAACGGCGGCATGTTGTACTGGTGGATGTACCGCTTCGTCTCCGGGCCGGAGAGGGCGTCGAGCTGCTGGCGCATCTTGAGCATGCCGAGGGTGGTGATGCCCAGGATCTGCGTCTCGCCGCGCTGGAAGAGCGCCGAGCCGTGCACGCGCGGCACCACGTCCACCTCCGCGGAGAGGGTGCGGATGTCCTTGAGACCGCGGCCGTCCATGCGCTCGCCCTTCTCGAGCACACGGCGGCGCACGATGGAGCGCTGCAGGTCCTTGAACGCGTTGCCGAGCTGGCGGTCGCGCTCGTCGTCGGCCATGTCCGGGAACTTCTCGGCGAGCTTGTCGGCCACGGAGTGCTTGATCTCGCGGATCTTCTCCTGGCGGGCGATCTTGTCGGGGATGACGAGGGCCGGGTCGAGATCCTTCTCGGAGAGGTCCTCGACGGCCTTGTAGAAGTCGTCGTCGTAGAGCGGGAAAAGCGGGAACTCGCGGGTGGGCTTGGACGCCTTCTTCTTCAGCTCGCTGATGGCCTCGCAGATGGTGCGGATGAACGGCTTGGCGGCCTCGATGCCCTCGGCCACGACGGTCTCGTCCGGCTTTGTGGCGCCCTCGTCGTAGATGAGGTGCCAGGCGTTCTTGCCGGCGCCCGCCTCGATCATGGCGATGGCGACCTCGTTCTTGGAGGTGATGCGGCCGGCCACGGTCAGCTCGAACGTGGCCTTCTCGCGCTCGGACCAGCGCGGGAACGCGACCCACTGGCCGTCGATGAGGGCGAGCCTCACGCCGCCGACCGGGCCCTCGAACGGGATGCCGGAGATGGTGGTGGACGCCGAGGCGGCGTTGAGGGCGATCAGATCATACGAATCGTCCGGATCGATCGACAGCACGGTGGCCACGACCTGCACCTCGTTGCGCAGGGTGTGCGGGAACAGCGGGCGCAACGGGCGGTCGATCACACGGCAGGCGAGGATCGCCTCGGTGGACGGCCTGCCCTCGCGGCGGAAGAAGGAGCCCGGGATCTTGCCCGCGGCGTACATTTTCTCCTGCACATCGACGGTCAGCGGGAAGAAGTCGTAGTTCTCCTTCGGGGTGTGGCCGGCGGTGGTGGTCGACAGGATCATGGAATCGTTGTCAAGATACGCGGCGACGGCCCCATCGGCCTGCTGCGCGAGGCGTCCGGTCTCGAAGCGCAGCGTGCGCCTGCCGAACCTGCCATTATCAATGACCGCCTCAACGGCGGTGATATCGGGACCCTCCACGGGTTCCTCCTTTGCTTCCGGGCGCCCCCTCCCCTCCCGGGGTCATCGATGCTGGGGGACGCGGCTATAAAAAAGCCCGAGCACGCGTATGGTGCCCGGGCACAATCTCAGTGGCGCAGACCGAGGCGCTTGATGAGCGAGCGGTAGCGGTTGATGTCGACCTTGGTCAGATAGTCGAGCAGACGACGGCGCTTGCCGATCAGGAGCAGAAGACCACGGTTGGAGTGGTAGTCATGCTTGTGGTTCTTCATGTGCTCGGTCAGGTTGTTGATGCGGTTCGTCAGAAGGGCGATCTGCACCTCGGGGGAGCCGGTGTCGCCCTCGTGGGTGGCGTATTCCTTGATGATGGACTGCTTTTCCTCGCTGCTGAGAGCCATGGGCCCCTCCTTGCTTGCTGCGCGGTGCGACTGCCCTTGTGGCAGCGCGCTGTTTATCCGCGGGCGGTACACGCCAAGAGATCACTCTACCGGCGGCCCTGACAATTGCCGCGTCTCAGCCGATCATGGTGAGCAGCCCGCCGAACAGCACGATAAGGATGGCGGCGAGCTCGAGCACGAGGTACTCGCACAGCGCCGCGGGTGCCGAGGTGAGGAAGTCCGCCGGCGAGCCGGGCCGGACGAACAGCAGCAGGACGATGTAAAGCAGCCCGAAGGCGAGCGCCGCCACCACGGAGGCGAGGATGCCGAAGTTGATGGCGTTGGCATAGATGGCCCGCGACTGGAAGACGACGAACGTGGAGCTCCAGAAATTCCATTTGAGCAGGGCGATGCCGGCGAGGAACTGCTCGATGACGAACAGGACGAGCGTCCACCACAGGCCGGAGCGGCGGTGACGGTAGGAGATGACGGCCACGGTGAGGCTGATCCAGGCGAGCGTGACGTCCATCCAGGCGATGAGCGCGAGCCCACGCGGGTCGAAGAGGGCGTAGACGCAGATGAGCTCGTCCGTGCGCGAGACGGCGATCCACCGTCCCAGGGCGTACGGGGCGAGCGCGGCGATGAGGAACAGGACGATGCCCACGACCACGCGCACGGGGTGGCTCGCCTGGTGGTGCGACTCGGCCAGCGAGAGGGAGTCGTGCAGTGTGTGCACGGACTCCTCCTGCATGAGCGAGAGGCCCTCGGCGCGCGCCTGGTCCTCCAGCCGCCGCCGGGTGTCGTCATCCTGTTTTTCGGTCATGTCAGCGCGCCGAGACCTGCGGGGCCGAGGAGAGGATCGTCACCGACAGCGGCGGCACGCGGAACGTGCCCGAGACGGAGACGGGCCGGGCGTGCGAGAGGTCGAAACCGGGCACCTGGCTCTCCTCGGGGAGGTGATGCACGGACACGCGCGTGAGCCGGTGGGCGGGGGCGGAACCCGCGTCCGAGGCGCCGGTCAGCAGCGCATCGTCGATGGTCGAGTCGAACGCCACACGCCCGTACACGCCGTCCGGCAAGGCGGGCACGGCGGTCCACGCGTCGTTGGCGTTGAGGATGACGGTGAACGTGGCGATGTTGTCCCACACCTGCCAGGCGATGAGCCCGTCGGCGGCGGTGAGCACCGAGCTGTGCGAGTTGATGCGCCGGTAGGAGGAGCGGCGGAACGCGGCCACGCGGGCGCGCAGGGCGAACAGCGAGCGCATGAAGGTGACGCAGTCGGAGAGGATCTCCTGGTCCTGGCGGTCCCAGTCGACGGCGTTCATGGTGTCGGAGGTGTTGTAGCTGTTGCCCTCGCCGTCCTTGGAGGAGAGGAACTCCTGGCCGAGCTCGATCTCGGGCACGCCCTGGGCGAGCACGGCGGCGGCCTCGGCGATCTTGGCCATGCGGGCCACGCGGTCGAGGTCCGCGCCCGCGAGGTGGCGCACGGAGCGCTCCCCCGTCAGCCGCACGAGCCGGCCGTCCTCGCCGCGCTCGACGCCGTAGCCCAGGGAGGTGGCGATCTTGTCGAAGAGGGTCATGCCGTCGTGGATCTGCACGTACTGCTGCACCTGGCTCGCGTCGGCGTAATGCGTGGGCGCGGGCAGGGCGCGCAGGATCTCACGGTCCTGGGTGGGCTGGCAGCCCAGCAGGTTGTAGGCCACGAGCCGCTCGGTGCCCTTCTGCCCGGAGGCGAAGCCAGGCCCGTCGAAGAAGCCGGCCCACGACTGGCCTTTGACGGCGTCGCGCAGCGAGTCGTTGAAGAAGCCGACGGTGGAGTCGGTGTTGGTGCGCCGGCCCTCACGGTTGTCGAGGCGGAACGCCTGCGACTGCACGGTCATCATGCTCTCGGGCAGGTCGGCGCCGTGGTCCCAGCCCTCGCCGTAGCAGAGCATGGTGGGGTCGACGGAGTCAAGCAGGTCGCGCACGGCGTTCATCGTATCCACGTCGATCAGGCCCATGATGTCGAAGCGGAAGCCGTCGAGACGGAAGTTCGTCAGCCAGTAGCGGATGGAGTCGAGCAGGTATTTGCGGGCCATCGGCCGCTCGCTGGCGAAGTCGTTGCCGCAGCGCGAGTGCGAGGTGAGCACCCCGTCCTTTGTGCGGAAGAAATAGCCGGGCACGGTGAGGGCGAGCGGGTGGCTCTCCAGCGAGTAGACGTGGTTGTACACCACGTCCATCACCACGCGCAGGCCGGCCTTGTGCAGGGCGCGGACCATGAGTTTCGCCTCGCGGATGCGGCACGCGGGGTCTGCCGGGTCGGTGGCGAGGGAGCCTTCGGGAACGTTCCAGTTGAGGGGATCGTAGCCCCAGTTGTAGTTGTCGTCGGAGAGCGGGCGGGCCTCGTCCACGCTCGCGAAATCGTAGATGGGCATGAGCTGGACGTGGGTGATGCCCAGGTCGGCCAGATAGTCGAGGCCGGTGGGGCTGCCCGCGGCGGTGTGCGTGCCGTGCTCGGTGAGACCGAGGAACTTGCCGCGCCAGCCCGGTTTGACGCCCGAGCTGGGGCTGATGGTGGCGTCGCGCACCGACAGCTCGGCGATGATGGCGTCGGTGGGACGGGTGGAGAAGGCGGGCATGCGCGCAAAGTCGGCGACCTCGACGCTCTGGGGGTCGAGGACCACGGAGCGGTGCCCGTTGATGACGGCCGCGGTGGCGTATGGGTCGGGCGAGACGGAGGTGCGCCCCCTGCCGAAGTCGAGCCTGTAGTCGTAGGCCCAGCCCTTGAGGTCCTCGGGCACGGTGAGCGACCAGACGCCCGCCTCCTGCCCCTGCCAGCGGCGCATGGGCACCGAGCGTGTCAGCGGCGCGTCGGCGCGACGGCTGTCAGAGTAGAGGTCGAGCGTGACGGAGAGCGCGGTGGGCGCCCACAGGCGGAACGTGGAGGCGTCGGGCATGTAGGCCACGCCCAGGTCGTCGCCGTCGTAATCGTATTCCTCGTCAAACTGCGCGAACGGCATCACCGTGCCATCGGCCAGCTCGATGCCGTCGTCGTGCAACGTGAAGTCCTTCAGTGTGAAAGCCATCAGGCCCGTCCTTTCTGGAAGTCTCTGGTCACGTTTCTGGAAGCCGTTTCTGGAAGCCGGTGGTCATGGGGCCGTCACGCCCGTCCTTCCTGTTCCTCCATGTCCTTCTGCGCCTGCCGGGCGTCCTCCTCGCTGAGCGCGGCGAGCGCCTGCTCCGGGTCGGCGGGCTTCGTCGGGTCGCCGCCCTTCCAGCCGACCACGTCATCGAGGCTGAAAGGCGCGTCGATGCTCTGGCCGTAGCATTCCTCGTAGCAGGCCACCTTCTGGCGGTAATCCTGCTCGCGCATCCACGCGCTGTTCTCCTCGACAGATTTGTCCTGGTCGGGGTAGATGGGCTTGAGCACGTGGAACACGTAGCGCACGCGCGTGAACTCGACGGTGCCCCGCTGGGGCCTGCCCGTGTCGATCTGCTCGGTGAAGCAGGGGATCACCGGCACGCCCGCGGCGGCGGCGAAGTCGAACGCGCCGTGCTTCTCGGGCCGGGGCCGGCGGTAGTTGAACCACATCTGCTCCTCGGGGTAGATGAGGATGAACCGCTTCTTGGCGAGCAGCTGGTCGATGATGGCCGGGAACTGGCGCGAGAGGTAGGCGTGGTTCTTGGTGATGGGGATGGTGTCGAAGTTCTTCATGAAGAAGCCGAGGAAGCCGGTCATGGCGAAGTTCGTGTCCTGGGAGACGGCGTAGGTGCGCGGGTGCCCGGCCTTGCGCATGCCCTGGAACACGGTCATGTTCTCCATGGGGTTGAAGTGGTTGGAGGTGACGATGGCCCCGGTCCTGACCTGCCGGGCGTTCTCCAGCCCCACCCATTCCGTGCCGCGGTTGATCCACCACTGGTAGACGTGCACGAAGTGTCGGGCCACGAAGTTGTTGAACCGGTAGGTCCACGTGTTCATGTGGCCCAGATGGTTGAGCACGAGCTGGGTGCGGTCAGTCTTGTCGAGCACCGGGTCGTGGACCTCGACCTTGTCGTTGAAGCGCCCCTCGTTCGCCGCCTTCTCAATGTTGGCGATGACGGGCCGTTTGATTCCTCCGATAAACACCCTTTGACCTTACCTTTCGGCCTGTCTGGAGCACCAGTGCTATCAGATCCCCCTGACAGACCATTCACATGCCCCGACCGGCCGGCCGGCAGACACAATCTCCCGGCCACTCAGCAGATACGCAAAAGGAGGATCATCCCGTCGGCGGGACGGATGATCCTCCCAGGAGGACCGTCACAGACGGACCGGCACGCCCTTCTGTTCGAGCGAGTGGAAGGTGACGGGCAGCTCGCTGAACTGGCCGGCGTGGGCGATAAGACGGCGCTTCTTCTCATGGTCGCGCTCGACCATGTTCTTGTCGGCGAACTCGTCGCGCACCTGCTCGATGCGGGGCAGGAACGGCGAGTCCTGCGCGTACCTCCAGAACACGTCGGCCATGACGGCCTTGGGGTAGAACCACGGTTTGCCGATGAGGTTGTAGTGGATGAGCCAGCGCTCCTTGGGTGGGGTCAGCTCGCCGGCCACCATCACGTCCCAGCGCGGGTCGAGCACGATGATGCGGCCCTGGAACATCGCGTTGATGTAGTCCTGGTCGGAGCACACCGAGCGCACGTGGTAGCGGTTCATCAGCTCCACGAAGCGCTGTGCGGCGCCGAGCTGGCGCCACTGGGCGAGGTCCATGAGCATGACGCCGGAGTTGACGTACTTCTCCGGTGGCACGCCGGGCACGTGCAGCGAGTAGGCGCGCAACAGCGGGTCGGTGGCCACGAAGCTGTCGACCGCGGCGCCGAGCGCGTTGCCCTTGAGGTCCGTGTCGTAGAGGTCGGCCACGTCGCGCTCGAGCACGGTGTCCGCGTCGAGGTAGAGCGCCCGGTCGTATTCGGGGAACAGCTCGGCGATGAACAGGCGGAAGTAGATGGAGTAGGTGACGGCGTCCTCGTTGAGCACGTTTGTGTCGTCTTTGACGGCGTCGATGATCTTGGCGCCCATCTCCACGAGCCGCAGCTCCACGTTCGGGTAGGTGCTCACCACCTGTCGCAGCTTGTCCTGGCTGTCCGGCTCGAGGTCACGCATGAGCACGACGATGCGGTAGCGCCGATGCGGGTTGGCGTGCTGCACGAGCGAGGTGAGTGCCACCGAGAGGTAGGCCACGTAGTTCTCGTCGGTGGAATAGAACACGGTGACGGGCCCGGTCTCGCCGTCATCCTGCGCGGTGTCGGTCTGGGTAGTCTGTAATTTCTGTGTGTCGCTCATTTCTCTGCTTTCATATCGATGGGATTGATGGACGTCATCGCACGTCGAGGGAGACGGATTCCCCCGCCGTCTGGGATTGTCTGATAGTGACGGATCACACCGGCCAAACCCGTTGTGACGGGCGGACGGCGGATTACAGCGCCACCTGCACGCCCTGCTCCTTGAGCGAGCGGAACGTGACGGGCAGCTGCGAGAAGTCCTTCGCGTCGGCGGCCAGTCGCGCCTTTTTCTCGTCGTCGGACTCGGCGTCGGCCGGGTCGAACGTGTCGCGCTCGTGCTCCAGCTCGGGCAGGAACGGCGAGTCCTTGGCGTACTTCCAGAACTCGTCGCCGTAGAGGAAGTGCGGGTAGTGCCACGGCTTGCCGAACAGGTTGTAGTGGATGAGCCTCGCGCCGTCCACCTTCTTGCCCGCGCCGGTCATCACGTCCCAGCGCCCGTCGAGCAGCAGGAGGCGCTTTTCGAGCATGACGTTGATGTAGTCCTGGTCGGCGGCGATGGAGCGCACGTGGTAGCGGTTCATCAGCTCGACGAACGCGGAGGCGAAGTGCAGGCGGCGCAGCTGGTCGAGGTCCATGAGCAGCACGCCGGAGTTGACGTAGCGGGTGGCGTCGATGCCGAGCATGCGCACGCAGTAGGCGCGCATGGTGGGGTCTCCCGCGATGAACCCGTCGTTGATGGCGCCCATCGCGTTGCCCTTGAGGTCGGTGTCGTACAGGTCGGCGATGTCGGCCAGGAAGCAGGTGTCGGCGTCCACGTACACGGCGCGGTCGAACTGGGGGAACATCTCGGCGATGAACAGGCGGAAGTAGATGGTGAGCGTCTTGTAGTCGGCGCGCAGCTTGTTGGGGTCATCGGCCACCATGTCGAGGATTTTCTGGCCCATCTCCACGAAGAGGATCTCAACATTGGGGTGCCCGGCGGCGATGGTCGTCAGTCTCTCCTGGCTCTCCTTGGTGATGCCTTTGGAGAGGATGTGGACGAGGTAGTGGCGCGAGTCGGTGGTGTGCGCCACGAGCGAGGTGAGCGCCACGGACAGGTAGGGCACGTACGGCTCGTCGCTGACGAAGAAGATGGGGATGCTGCGTGAATCTGCCATATCGGGCCTTTCTGCGTGATGACTTTCTTGGTGACGACTTGTTTGGTGATGGCTTTCAGTGTGACGGCCGTGCGGATGATTTTCTTCCATATCGATGCCGAAGGCTGTGGCGAACTGCTCGGAGCCGGCCTGCCCGTCCGCCTCGACGGTGGCGGGCACCACGTGCCCCGGTCGCACAGGATGCGAGGCGACGACCCGCGCCTGCACGCCCGTGCCGGTGAGCGCGGGGTCGGCGTCATCGCCCCACATCTGCGTGCGCAGGCGCTCGTAGTCGGCGAGGATGTCGTCGTACTCGTGGATGCCGAGCACGGAGTGCACCTGGTCGATCTGCCACGGCTTGATGGTGACGGTGTGCACCCACGGGAAGAAGCGGAAGCTCGTGGTGAAGTGCTGGAACACGGTGTCCGGCTCGGCGGCGTGCTGCTCGTTGTATTTGCGCGCGACGATGCGCTTCTCGGTCACGAGATGATTCAAGGCCGACTGGTCGGGCAGGAACATGCGCTTGGTGCGGCACATCTGCCGGGCGGCGGCGAACAGGCCGGTACGCCGGATCTCGGCCATGTTCAGAAGGAGCATGCCGGAGTTGAGGTATTCGCGGCCGAACTCGGTCTTGTGCTCCTTGAAGAACCAGGAGCCGTAATAGTCGAGCACGCCGGCCAGTTCCACGCCGTCCATGTTCTGCTTGTAGAAGTCGTCGAATGGTCTGCGGCACACGATGTCCGTGTCGAGGTAGAGCAGCCGGTCGGGAATGTCGGAGAGCTCATCGGCCCACAGGCGCAGCATGCAGTAGGGCGTGAAGCGCGTCTCCATGTTGATGGCCGGTTCCTCGGCCATGAACCGGTCGGTGATGTCCATCAGGCGCACGAACCCGCCCACGCGGCTGTTTTTCACGAGCCGGTCGACGGGCTCCACATCGGACGGCCTGAGCGGCTCGAACTGCTTCTGGCTGTTGGCCAGCCTGCCGGTGAACACGAACACGTGCAGCTCGTCGTCGGCGTGCTTGAGCAGCGAGAGCACGGAGATGAGCAGGCCGTCGCGCATGTGCGCGTCGCCGCAGTAGAGGACGTTGACACTCATGATTGCTGATTCTCCCCCGCGGTGGGTACGTCGGCTTTCTTGTCGTCCGTGATGGCATCCGCAGCCCCGGGCCTGTCCGCCTCGTTGTGCACTGATATCCCGGCGTCCGGCGTGCCGTCCGCCTTCTCGTAGTCCACCCAGCGCACGGTGGAGAGCTTCGAGCGCCGCACGAGGGTGCCGTAGATCTGCTCGTGCAGGTCCCTCTTTTTGGCCTCCTCGTCGCCGGCCACGCGCGGGTAGAACGGCCCGTCGATGTAGACCACGGCCCGCGGCGTCTTTCCCTCCCCGCGCGACTGGTAGGTGGTGGTGGAGGTGAACGAGGCCACCCTGTAGCGCACCGGGTAACGCATGGAGGTGGGGGTGAACGGGCGGATGCGCGTGGCCCACGGCCACACGTGCGCCTCCGGGTACACCTGGCACGCCACGTGATCGCGGGTCACAAGGGTGGTCATCGCCTTCTTGTAACCCGCCCGCTGGGCGTCGGTTGTGGGCACGGCGAGGAAGTCATAGTGATGCAGGATCGGCCCGAGCACGGGGATGCCGAAGTTGGCCTGCGCCATGATGGCGGTGATCCGGTGCGGCCAGTTTTCCAGCACGGTGATGCAGATGTCGCCGAACGGCTGGGTGTGGTTGGCGTACATGAAATAGCCCTGATGACGGGCGGCGAGCAGTTTCTTTCTGCCGATGATGCGGATGTGCAGCACGGTGTGCGCGTAGACGAAGGAGACGAGCCAGAAGACGGCGAGAACGCAGTAGAAGCCGACACGATGCAGGAGGCCGTCGCCGTGGTACCACGTCCAGTCGTCGCCGATGCGGAAGCGCTGGTCGGGCGAGTCCACGAAGTCCTGCTGGGTGGAGGTGTAGCGGCGCACGCGCGGCGTGCCAGTGTCGCGAGTGCTGCGTCTGCTGCGGTTGCTGTGCGGCATGCCCCTCCTCCCTGCGCCGTGGGCGGTGTCTGTGGCCGATAGCGCTACGCTCCGGCCGTCCTCCCGTTCCCGTATTTCCTGAACCGACAATACCGTCCGGTGGAAACAAGTTACGGTGGCGTAACTTACTGTGTGGCCGACGCCGCCCTCTGCTCCTCCAGCACCGGCTTGAGATACCTGCCGGTCACGCTCTGCTGCGTGGCGGCCACCTGCTCCGGGGTGCCCGCGCACACCACGGTGCCGCCGCGCACGCCGCCGCCCGGGCCCATGTCGATGATCCAGTCGGCGTTGGCGATCATGTCGAGGTCATGCTCGATCACCACGATGGTGGCCCCGTGGTCGAGGAGCCTCTGCAGCACGCCGATGAGCGTCTGCACGTCGAGCGGGTGCAGGCCGATGGTCGGCTCGTCGAACACGAAGAGCGTGTCCTTCTGGTCGCGCTTCATCTCGCTGGAAAGCTTGAGGCGCTGCGCCTCACCGCCCGAGAGCGCCGGCGACGACTCCCCCAGCGTCAGGTATCCCAGGCCCAGCTCGTGCAGGGTGCGCAGCCGCTCGTGGGCGGTGCGCAGGCCCGCGGTGATGCCGAGCGCCTGGTCGACGGTGAGGGCGAGCATCTCCGGCAGGCTGATGCCCGGCAGCGCGTCCGTGGCGAGGTCCGCCACGCGGGCGCGGGAGGCACCCCTCCCGTCCTGACCGTCCTTCTCGTTCTGTCTGTCTCGCCTGTTCTGTCCGTCCTGCGATCCCTGTCCACCGCCGGAGACTGCCGCGGTGCCCGCATCAGAGCCCTCGTCGTCGTCGGACTGGGATTCCACGTCCGCGTCGAGCCGGGCGGACAGGTCCGCGTCCTCGGCGGCGGCACGCTGCCGCGCCTGCTCCTTCAGCTCCTCGAGCGCCTTCCTCGCGGCGGCGGAACGCGGCTGCCACCGCACCTCGTCGGCCTTCGGTGCGTAGCGGTGGCCGTGGCAGTCGGGGCAGGTGATCTCCACGTCAGGCAGGAACTGCACGTCGAGCGAGATCTGGCCTGTGCCCTGGCAGGTGGGGCAGCGCAGCGAGCCGCTGTTGTAGGAAAAGTCCCCCGACTTGAGATTCAGGCATTTCGCGTCGTCGGTACGGGCGTAGGCGCGGCGCAGGTCGTCGAGGATGCCCGCGTACGTGGCGATGGTGGAGCGGATGTTGATGCCGATGGGGGTCGCGTCGATGAGGTTGACCCGCCTGATACCGGCCGGGTCGATGGATTTCACATGGGCCGGTTTGTGCCCCGGGTCCTGCAAGGCTGGCACGAGCCCCTCCAGCACGGTCGTCGTCTTGCCCGAGCCGGACACACCCGTCACGAGGGTGAGCCGGCCCTCCGGCACCTCCACGGACAATGGCTTGACGGTGTGGATCGGCCCGGTGGCCATGCGGATCCGCCCCTCGTCGAACATGTGCGCCGCGTCGGCCCGTGTGCGCGGCGCGACGACGGTTTTTCCGGAGAGGAACCCGCCGATCTTGGAGGCGGGGTCGTTCTCCACGTCCTCCACGCTGCCTTGCGCGATGATCTGACCGCCCTGGGCGCCCGAGCCCGGCCCGATCTCGATGAGATGGTCGGCCTGGCGCAGCACGCGCACATCGTGGTCCACCACGACCACCGAGTTGCCGTCGTCCAGAAGGTCGTCCACCACGCCGAGAAGCCCATCCACATTAGAAGGGTGCAGACCGATGGAGGGCTCGTCGAGCACGTAGAGCACGCCCGTGGTGCGGTTGCGCACCGCGCGGGAGAGCTGGACGCGCTGGCGCTCGCCGGTAGAGAGCGTGGAGCTGGCACGGCCCAGGCCCAGGTAGCCCAGGCCGAGCTGGCGCAGCCGGTCCATAGGCTCCTTCATCCCCACCACAATCGACCCCGCCATGGCACGCATGTCCTCCGGGAGGCTCTTGGGCACCTTTCCCACCCAGTCGGCCAGCTCATCGAGCGTCATAGCCGTGGCCTGGCCCAGGTTTATGCCCAGCACCTGCGGGGTGCGCGCCGCCTTGGAGAGGCGTGTGCCGCCGCACTCGGGGCACGGCGACTCCTTGAGGTATTTGGCCACGCGCCGCAGGCCCCGCTCGTCCTTGACCTTGGAGAGCGCGTTCTCCACGGTGTAGATGGCGTTGTAGTAGGTGAAGTCCATCTCCCCCGCGGTGCCGGTCTTCTTGTTGTCGTAGAGCATGTGCTTTTTGACGGCCGGCCCGTGGAACACAATGTCGCGCTCCTTGGGGGTGAGCCGGTTGAACGGCACGTTCGTGCGCACGCCCATCATGCGGGCCACGTCCTTCATGAGGCTCCACATGAGCGTGCCCCAGACTACCACGGCGCCTTCGTCGATGGTCTTGGTCTCGTCGGGCACGAGGGTCGCGGGGTCCACGGTGCGCACGATGCCGGTGCCCTGGCAGCGCGGGCACGCCCCGCCCGAATTGAACGCCAGGTCCTCCGCGCCGGGCCCCTCGAACCTCGCCCCGCACACCGGGCAGGTGATCTGCCGGCCCAGCGCCACGTCCATGGTGGGCGGCACGCGGTGCCCGTTGGGGCACACATGGCTGGAGAGACGGCTGAACAGCAGGCGCAGATAGTTGAGCAGCTCGGTGGACGTGCCGAACGTGGAGCGCACCCCCGCGATGCCGGGCCGCTGGCGCAGGGCGAGAGCTGCGGGCACATGCTCCACCGATTCCACGTCCGCCCGGCCGGCCTGGCTGATGCGCCGGCGCGTGTAGGTGGACAGGGCGTCCATGTACCGCCGCGAGCCCTCGGCGTAGAGCACACCGAGCGCGAGCGAGCTCTTGCCCGAACCGGAGAGGCCTGCGATGCCGACGAACTTGTTCAGCGGCACCTCGACGTCGATGTTCTTGAGGTTGTGCACGCGCGCCCCGCGCACACTGATGGTGGTGGGCGCGTGGTGGCGGTGCGCCGTCTCAGAGGACGGATTCGTTGCAGAAGACGGGTTTGATGCCTGTGTGACCGGCTGTGCCTGCTGGGATGTCATGCGTCCGATTGTATGAGACGCGAGAGGCACCGTTCCGCCTTTCTCGCCTCACAGTGAGATTGTCGCTTCCGTGCGCTTGTCCACCCACGGCATGGCAGCCGGTCGCCGGCCTAGTGGTGGTCGGTCTGCCTACCGCCGCTGGTGCAGACCGCGCGTTCGGGCCGGCACGCCCCGCCGGTCGTTGCGTTCCCTCCAGGCGCGGGCGGCCGCGGCGATCATCACGAACCAGACGAGCCCGATGCCGAGCACCCACCACAGCCACGACAGATCGCGCCCGGCCCGCGAGACGGGTGGTGCCGGGTACGGGATATTCGTTCTCACGCCGGTGACCAGCAGTCGCTGTGTGTTCACGCCGTAGGGCGTGCAGGTCATGAGGGTGGCGAGGTCCTTGCCTTTCACGATGCGCAGTCTTGGGGAGTCGCCCGGATCCACCACCCGGATGTCAGTCACGCGGTAGGCCAGATCGGTGCCGAGGGTGGTGAGGTAGAAGATGTCGCCTTTTCTGGCTTTTCCGTCCAGACCGTCGAACTTGTCGAACATCACCTTGTCCGCAAGGCCCGTGTGCGCGGAAATGACGGTGCGCGTGTTTGTGCCGCCGACGGGCAGGCTCGTGCCGTACATGTGGCCGGCGCCGCGGGCGAGCGTGTCGTTGTCGGTGCCGTGGCGCACGGGCAGCGAGATGCCGAGCCGCGGGCAGCGGATGGTGGGTTATAGGACAGTTTTTGTTGCTGATAACCGTGCTGATCCCTTGACAATAGCGGCGTTCCCCGCTCTCGCACTCGTTTCCGCGTATGCGGGTGTGAGAATGCGGCATGGATTGCAGGAATGCGGCTGTCCTGCGCTGCCCGCTGTGCGGCGGGCCGATGAAGAGGAACGGCCATGACCCGTCGGGCAGGCAGCGCCGGTACTGCCCCGCCTGCCGTGCGGGCAGGAGCATCCGCCGGCCCGCGAGAGCCCTCCGGGCGCAGCTGGAGCAG
>JAXGWH010000005.1:0-63253 GCA_040773385.1 Aeriscardovia sp.
GGCAAGCCGGTCTGGAAGCTGGTGATGGCGATCCAGTAGACGATATCGGAAATGACGAACGTACGGAACTGGGTGTCGGAGAACGTTTTGCCCAGCGAGTGGAGGGCGGTTTCCTGCGTGGGTTTGAAGTCGACGTATTCGCGTTCGTTGATCGTCCAGACGGGAACTTCCATGCAGATGAAAGCAATGAGGGCAAGAATGGCGAAGGTGAGGCGGATGGCGGGCACGCGTCCCATCAGCCTGGTGAGCGGCCCCCAGATGACGGGTCCCGCGTAGGCAATGGCCGTGCCGGCGATGAAGGTGAACGAGATGACGGTGGAGATGGTCAGCTGCTGGTTCTGCGTGTGGCCGAGCTCGGAAATGAGCGCATTGTAAGGCGTGCAGTAGAAGGAGAGAGCCACGTAGTAGGCGAAGACGAGGATCCACAGGACAACGACATTGATCCAGCTCGTCCGGTTGACGGGTGAGAAGAAGACGAGGAGAGTAATGGCGGCGAGAGGAAAGGCCGCCCATTTGAGAAATGGGAAGCGGCGACCAGCCTTGGCGGTCGACCGGTCGGACAGGGAGGCGACAGCCGGGTCGACAAACACATCGAGCAGGCGGCGGACGCGGTGATTGCGCCAATGACCGTCATGAAACCGAGAATGACAAGCCCTTGGGGGACGAACACAGTCTGCCCGGCTCGAATAGCCGCGCGGTCGGGCTGGTAGAAGTAGACGAGCCAGTTGGGAATGATCCCCGACAGGAGCGCCCAGCCAAACTGACCGATGCCGAACGCCCAGATCTTCGCAAGAGGCAGGTCCTTCACCCGGCGAGTTGACACTGTACCAGTTTTTGAAGCTCTGCGAGGAGTGTTTGCACTAATATTCGACTGCTTCTGGGCCAAAGCCGGCTTTTCCCTGGATTCTCCTGTCATGACGTCCTCCCCGTCGTATCTCATCTTCATTGAGAAATTGCCTGCCTGCGCAGCAAAGATTCCTCCCATCGCAGACAGACTCTGCAAGCTGCTTAAAAAATTCCCATTGTAATCGACCGCGCTTGGCACATTTGCTCCTCCACTCCAGTGACCTGATGCTCTTCGGCTCCCACCAGGAAAGTATGATCTTCCTCCATCCAGTTTCCCTTTTCTTGACGCGGAATACCAATAATCAGACAACTGTTATTAAAATGAAATCATCATTCAAGGGGGTGCATGATGAAAGCTATTGACGCAGCCAACTTTTTTATTGCGCTCTCAAATAGTCGCGACAAAAACGTCGATGACGGCGTCAGCAACATGAAACTGCAGAAACTCCTCTACTTTGCGCAAGAAGCATGTTTGAAACAAACAGGGCATGCTCTTTTTGACGACCCAATCGAGGCTTGGCAGTATGGACCAGTTGTCCGTTCCGTTTACCAACAGTTCAAGCAATTCAAACGCAATCCAATAACAATCAACAAGTCCCTGAGTGATATAGCCAAAACAATGAGCGCAGACGATGTCGAACTGCTGACCGACGTGTACAGCATTCTTTCAGACAAAACAGCAAGCGGCCTGATGGAGATGACCCATCAAAAAGGCACGCCATGGAGCCGAACGTTCAATCCCTCTTTCGACAAGACAATCCCCATCGAATTGATCCAAGATTATGCACGGCATGACAAACTGTGGGACAATATTTCATCTTTTATGAAACCTACTGTTATCCCGCCGAAGAAAAACGGAATGTATACTCTCCCCAAAGAATGGGAAGACGATGAGTAACCCGCCCCTCAACCCATGGCAAATCTGGTGGGTTGATTTCCCTTTTGCAGACAAGCCGGGCTTCAAAAGGCGTCCGGCTATTATTCTTCAACCATTTCCTGATGGTGATATCAATTGCATGTATGTAACGTCAAAAATTGCCAAACAGAGACCCGACCTGCTGCTTCTGAATGATTGGCAAAAAGAGGGACTTGCTGTCCCATCGGCCGTCCGATTCCAAAGAAGATCACCAATCAGGCCAGAGCAGCTCCTCAGCTATATCGGCATTCTCACGCAAACCGATAGAAAACGTATTATTCTCAGCATGTCCACGTTTTGAGCATGACGTTTCGCTGTTTCCTTTTCGTTGTTTCTCTCTAGATAAAAATTCAAATGCAAAACATAAGAATGTGATTTCACACAAAGAGGTAGGACCATTTCCTTGACAGTCCCACCTCTTTGAAATCTCTTTGATCGCTCAGATCAGCGAGCCGGTCTTGCGCACATAGCTGTTCTTCACGAGCGTGACGAGCAGCAGGTAGCAGACGAGGATGAGCGCGACGACCACAAGATACCAGGCGGGAAGCGGCCCAAATCGGAAGCTGGGCGCAAGGCTCGTAAACGGGAGAATCGTCCCAATAAACGCGGCACCAAGGGTAGTTGTGAGCACGGGGGCTGTCGCATGCTGCTGGAGGAACGGGAACCGCGGGTCGCGCAGGGCGTGGATGACCATTTCCTGCGTCCACAGGGATTCGATGAACCAGCCCGCATGGAACACGGCAACAAACAGTGCCTTGCCACCCGCGCCGAGCGACGTGTACTGGCCGCCCGCCACACTCGGGCATACCCAGAAGTAGAGCAGCGCGAACGTGATGAGATCGAAAATCGAGCTCGTCGGACCGAACGTGAACATGAAGCGCGGCAGGTTTTTCGTGCTCCACTCGCGTGGCACGGAAAGGAACTTGCGGTCCATCACATCCCACGGGATCGCCAGGCAGCTCGTGCCGTACATAAGGTCGAGCACAAGCAGCTGGAGCGGAAGCATCGGCAGGAACGGGAGGAACAGCGAGGCGGCAAGAATCGAGAGAATGTTGCCGAAGTTGGAGCTGAGCGTGATCTTGATGTACTTCATCGTATTGCCGAACACCTTGCGGCCGATCAGCACACCCTTCTCAAGCACGCCAAGATCCTTGTGGAGCAGGATGATGTCCGCCGACTCCTTGGCCACGTCAACTGCCGTGTCAACGGAAATGGCAACATCGGCCGCCCGCATGGCAGGCGTGTCGTTGATGCCGTCCCCCATGTAGCCGACTGTGTGCCCGTTCGCACGGAGAGCCCGGATGACACGCTCCTTGTCTTGCGGGTCGAGCTTGACGAACACGTCGCACTTTTCGGCTGCATCCTGCAGCTGCTTGTCCGAATAGGAGCCGATCGTCGCACCGTCGAGGATCGTCGAGGCGTCGATTCCCACGCGGCCGCACACCTGGCGGCTGACCGCCGCATTGTCGCCGGTGAGCACTTTCACATGCACCCCGTTGGACTCTAGGCTCTTGACCGCATTGGCGGCACTCATCTTCGGCGGGTCGAGGAACGCGAGATAGCCGGCGAGCGTCAGCCCCGACTCGTCCTTGGAAGTAAGCACGCCGACGGGCGCCGGATCAAACTTGTAGGCGAGGAGGATAACGCGCAGGCCGCGGCGGTTGAGCCGGTCGACGTTGGCGAGCACCTGCTGGCGGGCAGCCTGGTCGAGCGGCTTTTCCTGCCCGTTGATTTCTTCGGTTGTGCAGCAGGTGAGCATCTCTTCGGCAGCACCCTTGGTGACGAGGAGTCGCTTGCTGCCGTTGCGGACGACAACGCTCATGCGCCGGCGCGCGAAGTCGAAGGGAATCTCGTCCTCTTTCACCCACTGCTGGCGGATGGCCTCGACTTTGAGCCGTTTGGAGGCAGCGTCAACGACCGCCTTGTCGGTGAGGTTGCGCATGCCGGTCTGGTAGTGGGCGTTGAGGTAGGCAAGACGGAGAACGTGGTCTGTTTCCTTGAGGTCGAGCCCGTAGTGGCGTTCGAGAACGACACGGTTTTCGGTGAGCGTGCCCGTCTTGTCGGTGCACAAAATGTCTGCGGAGCCGAAATCCTGGATGGAATCCATCTGTTTGACAATCGTCCCGTGCCGGCTCATCTCCAGGGAGCCGCGCACAAGATTGCTCGTGACGATGACAGGCAGCATTTCGGGGGTGAGGCCGACGGCTGTGGCGATGGCGAACAGGAGCGCGTCAAGCCAGTTGCCCTTGGACAGGCCGTTGATGAGGAGGACGAGCGGGGCGATGACCGCGGTCATGATGAGAAGCAGCCGGGAGACAGCGTTGATACCCTTGTCAAACGGCGTTTTCTTCGGTGCGGTCGAGCTGACGGTTTTGGCGAGCCTGCCGAAAACCGTATTGGAGCCGACTTCGAACACGACGCCCGTGCCGGAACCGGAGACGATGCTCGTCCCCTCGTAGAGGACGTCCGGATAGTCGAGGTAGCTCTGCCCCTCTTTCGGCAGATGGTCGGCCACCTTCTCCGAAGGCGCGGACTCGCCGCTGAGCGAGCTGGCCGAGCAGAAGAGGTCCTTGCTTGTGATGAGCCGCATGTCGGCGGGAACCATGTCCCCCGCTGCAATGGAAACAATGTCGCCCACCACGATCCGGTTGGTGGGAATCTCGGAGAATTTCCCGTTTCGGCACACGCTGGCCGTCACCGAGACGAGGCCGAGCAGGCTTTGGACAGCATCATCCGTGCGCCACGACTGGACGAAACTGATCGTGCCGGAAATAAGGATCATCGTGATCATGATGATGACCGTGCTCGGATCCCTCTGCGAGGGCCCGGTGAAAATCACATCCGTGAGCAGGGAAAGCGTGGCAAGAATGAGCAGGACTGCGGTAAACGGGGTGATAAAGGCAGTGAAAAGCCTCTTCCACCACGGCGTTCGGCGGGCACGGGCAAACACGTTGGACCCGTGGGCGAGCCGGGCGGTCTGCGCCTGCTCGTCGGTAAACCCCTTTTCGGTCGCGCCACAGCGGCGAAGCGTCTGCTGGGGGCTCTCATGCGCGACATCCTCAATCAGCTGTGAAAGGTTTTTCATGATTCCCTTTCGACCAACCGACGCGCATGAACAGAAAAGCCCCAAACGAATTCGTGTCCGAGCATCACAAGGATGCCTGGCGCGAACCCGTCCAGGGCTTCGATGAGGAAGACTGCTTGTTCAGATTTGGCACTGCACGGCTCTGGCTTTCGCCGGTCGTCTGGAAGGAGCCTTAATCCGGCTGATTCTGTTTGACCCATGATCATCTTCCGATGATGTGGGGCGACGACATTGCCCGTGCAGGAGCCTCACCTACCAGCCCATGCGCTTCGTCTTGTTTTTTATCGCACGGTTCACGGTAACCGTCTGCGGTGGGAAGGTCAATGCTTTCGTGCAATTTTCTGCTCCACGTTTCTTCCTTCCCACCGGTTTCCTCACTTGACGCGTTTGATCCTCATGATCAGGAACGCAGCAACAAGAACGAGGATGATCGCGACGATGAACACCACCGGATAGGCGCCAGCCGGCGTGCGGACACCCGTGTGCTGGGCGGCTTTGAAGCTGGCGATGATGATCGAGGTGAACATGGAGCCGAGCACGGTGGAGAGCGTGTTGGCGAGGTTAAGGATGCCGAGATCCTTGCCCGCCTGGTCAGGGTTGGGCAGGACATCGACGTTGAGCGCCTGGTCGATGGCGTTGTACACGCCGTAGCCGAAGCCGGCGATCAGCGCGTACAGGTACATGCCAAGCGGTTTGCGGATCAGGAGTGGCATGAGGATGCCGATGGCGAACAGGCAGGCAGCCATCGCGACCGGGGTTTTGCGCATGTGGATCCTGTCGGTGACGGGGCCGGCGGTCAGGGCTGCGATGAGGGTGACGATGAGCTGGACGACGGACATGGAGGCGATAAGCGCGGCACCCTTCTTCTGGGCGCCCGTCTGGCCAGCGAAAATGTAGTCGGTCGTGATGTAGAGAACGTAGGTGTTGACCATCCAGTAGCCGGCCATCATGAGGGTCCGGCCGGAAAGCGCGTAGTAGAAGTCTCCGACGCCTTTGCCGCGTGGCGGGATGAAGGAACGGGCGATATCGCGGGCGCTCTTCTTGCCGCCACCAAAGTTGACGGAAGATTGTTCTCGCGGCCAGATGATAACGGTGATGATGCCGATAAGGCCGAAGACGATGAGCGCGATAATCCAGCCTGCGGTCAGCCCCGGCTTGCCACGGCTGACAAGGTAGGAGCCAACATAGTTGCCGAGTGTCTGGCCGACAGCGATGCCAGCACCGTAGAAGCCGGAGATGGTGCCCCGGTTGGCGTCAGGAACCCTGTCGGACATGCAGGCGACGAAGGGGGCGAGCATCATGTTGTAGCCCATCTGCCCCAGGCACCAGAGGATCGTAATGAGGATGACGTTGCCCTGGCAGAGGGCGACGAGGCCCATGGAAATGCCTGCGACGAGGCCGCCGGCGATGATCCACGGGGTGCGTCTGCCGAACCTGGAGCGCGTGTTGTCGGAAAGCGCGCCGAAGATGAAGTTGGCGAGCAGCGCGACGATCGAGCCGATAGCGTTGATGACGCCCAGCATCGTCTCCTTGGTGTCCGGGTCAATGTTCTGCAGGACGGCTGGCAGGACGAGGGAGCTCAATGCGACCCACGGGATGGCGCAGATAACGGCGCTGAACGTGAACCCGATGCCGAGCCTCCAGATTTCGGCTTTTGTGGGCCTGTGCCCGTCCGCACTGACGTGCGGATCCTTGACGGCCGCCGTGGCGGTCGGCGTTTTTTCACTCATGATTGCAGCCTTTCTCATGTGATATCCCGGTGAGCGGGATATCTGTCTGCTCTTGTCTTTGTCTGCCTGTCTTCTGTTTTGGCCACCGGTTTTGTCATCGGTCTGCCGGTCATCCGATTATCGGCTTTGGCTCCTGCAGCCGGTTCCACCCTCAAACCGGTTTTTGCCTTACAACCGCAGGGCGCGGATCGTGCCGCGGGTCACAACGAACGGGTACATGACCGACAGGGCGCCGCACGCGCCGTTTTGGCGGGAATCGTCGATGAGAACGGTGATGGCCTGCTCCCCCGAGTTGACGAAGCATTCAACAAGCCCACGGTCGTAGAACACTTCGACGCGGTGCAGGTCGACGACGGGGGCAACAAACCGCGTGCCGAACACGGGCACGCCATCGAGGGCGATGTACACGTTGCGCTGCGAGCATTCGAGCGTCGCCTTTTCACGTCCGTAGGAGCCGAGCAGCAGCTGGAAGTTCTGCGGGCGCTGGAAGTCGGCGCGCGCGGTTTCATCCTGGTTGGCGGCAGCGTTGAAACGGAGGTCAATGTAGTAGGCGTTGCCTTTCACGGGGATGGGCTGGGAGACGCGCAGGCCGCCGCGTCCGGCGAAACCGCCGATGTCGAACGTGCCAAGCTGGTTGCCCAAAAGGTTCTCGTACACCTCTCTCACCGGCTCGCCGAAGAGGCGCCCCTCGTGCACGTGCAGTTCGCGGGGCAGCGACATATCGCCGTTCGAAGCGCCTGGACGCTGCCGGCGGACAGCAAGCTCGTCCTGCTCCCAGCCGAAGGCGATGCGCCGGCCCGTGTCGTCCGTAAACGACTGGACCGCGTAGTAGCAGGGACCGTTGTCACACCAGCCCGAATCGTGCACCTGCAGCCTGCCGCCAATGGAGCGCCCGGCATACCAGCGGACCGGACGGTAGACGCCCACCGCATCCCGATGGTTCATGAGCGCGGCCACCGCTGCGTCACTCCCGTCGAGACGGAAATGGTCGGGGCATTCGAAGCTTGCCGCGGGGTTGCCCGTATCCGTGAGGTAGATGCGGGCGAACGTCCATTTGTCGTCCTCGAGGGTCGGTGTCCTGTTCTCGAAGATTGCCATCGCCCCGGCGCGTTGCGGGGCCGGATTCTTCGTGTTCTTCGGGGAGCTGGGCGCGTCTGCATACCAGCCGCCCAAATCCTGGCCCGCAATGCCAGGCACAGGGTTGGGCACCGGGTCAAGACGGTCCGCGTCCTGTTGGGCAGCCTTTTCCACAACGCTCTTGGGCATGGAAGTGGCAACCGCCATCGTCGCATACACGGTCCCATCCGTGGGGGCAACGCCGGCCGCAGGATCAGCACCGGTCGGCGTTTTCACGTCTGTCGGCTGATAGGCGACCAGATTCACGCGCACGTTCGGGTCGCGGAAGTCAAGGCCAAACGTGTCGCTCGGCCGGCTGACAATCTTCTTCTCCGACCCCTTGTCCACATGAAGGCCGTCATGGCACGTGGCAGTGCACTGGCTTTCCGAAAAGGCCATGTTCCTGTTCTTGATGCCGCGTCGTCGGGTGAAATACACTTTGATGGCATCAGCCTTGTCGCCCGGGCATGGCCTGCCATCCTTGCCAATCGTGATCGCCGAACCGGAGAATGCGCCGCCCGTCAGATTCGGGTCGCACTCAAGCTCGCGCTGCGGAAAGAGGAAGACGGGGAGCATCCTCCAGTGGACAAGGTCCGGGCTGATTGCGTGCCCCCAGTGCATGTTGTCCCACTCCCAGCCGTAGGGGTTGAACTGGAAGAACATGTGGTAGCTCCCCCGGAAGCGGGTAAGCCCGTTCGGGTCGTTCATCCAATGCCCGGCCGGCGGCTGGAAATGGACCGCCCTGCGCGGGTTGAGGATCGTCCCGTTCATGTCGGGATATGTATGAGAAGCGCTGGGGATGACGACGTTCACGCCTGTGTCCAGCACATCAGGCCCATACACGTAGGCGAGCGCGACTCGCACGCCATGCAGGGCGAGAGCACAGGCGCCGGCTCCGGCCGACTTGTCCCCCTCGGCGAGGCGGAAGGTCATGTGCTCCCGGAAGCGCTGCGGGTCCATGGCTTTCTGGATGACGAGCCCGCCTGGTGCAGTGAGGTCAATGATGCCTGAAGAATATCCTGCTCCGCTTTTTGAGGCTGGGAGACGTTCAATGAACAGTTCCAACGTGTCTTTGCCGGCGCTGACGGCAAACTGCATGCTGGTGAGTGTTGATGGCTGTGGCTTGTGTGCTGTCATGCCGGCTGGCGTTTTTTGCATGAGTGCCATGGTTCCTCCTCGTTGAGGCTTTCACCCGTGTGGGTGTCATTCACTTTTCCTGATAATCCCAGTCTATCCGACTGCGCTCAGCCCTGGGAAATCCGTATCCTCTTTTAACCGATCTGGTCACAACGGCTCTGGCGCAGATTTCTGGTGATGAAAAATTTTGCATGCAGGGTGTGTTGTGGGATGAAAATGCCCTGCCAGCAGCATGCAAGGGGCTGGCAGGGCTTCATGGAGTCGAGTCATTTTGGGCGTGCAGGCGGCTCTCCTGTTTGGGGGCAGCTTTCACGTTTGGTGATTGATTGCCTGGTTTCAGGCTGCGGGTGTCACCCTGTGGCCGGAGGCGGAGGCGACAGCTGCGAGTGCTCGGGGCGCGCGGAAGCCTTTGTGCGCGAACTCGTCGGCGATGTGTTGGGCGATGGTGCGGGAGGCGCCTTTATCGACGAGGGCAATAATGGATCCCCCGAAGCCACCGCCCGTCATGCGGGCCCCGTAGGCGCCATCGGCGCGGGCGACGTCGACCGCGGTGTCAAGCTCAGGCACGGTGACCTGGTAGTCGTTTTTAAGCGACTCGTGGGAAGCGTTCATGAGGCGCCCGGCCTCGGCAATATTGCCGTTGGCCATCGCGTCGACGAATTGCGGGACACGGCCGATTTCTGTGATGACGTGTCGGACGCGACGGCGGGTAACCTCGTCGGGCAGTTTGCCGAGCGTGTCGGAAAGGGCGCGCACCGGGTCGGGCGACTGGTTGACGTGGTCGGCGGCGACGCGCAGGTTGTCGATGCCGAGCAGCCGGGCGGCTTTCTCGCATGTGGCGCGCCGCTCGTTGTACCCGCTGTCGGCAAGGTCGTGTTTTGCCTGCGTGTCGACGACAAGCAGTTCGAGATTGTGGGCAGTGAGGTCAAACGGCTCCTGGGTGGCAGACTGCAACGGGGTGAGGCCCGGTCGGAAGTCGAGGAGCAGCGCGTGGCCTGCCGTGCAGCGCAGGGAGGCGGACTGGTCGAGGCCTCCCGTGGAAGCGCCGGCCATTTCGTTCTCGGAGGCGATGGCCGCCTGGATGAGGGTGAGCCTGCCCTTGTCGCTCACCCCTTTGCCAAGGTGGAAAATGCCGTCCAATCCGAGCGCGGTGGAGCAGGTCATGGCCGCAGAGCTTGAAAGGCCTGAGCCGAGGGGCACGCAGGAGGCGAAGGCAGCGTCAAAACCGCTCACCTGCTTGAACCCTGCCTTGCGCAGCGCCCACGCCACGCCGACCGGGTAGGCTGCCCACCCGCGGACGCCTCGGGCTTTCAACCCTTCGAGGTCCGCTGACGAGGGGTGGCCGGGTTCGAGCGTGGAGACCACGCGAACGCGCGTGTCGCTACGCGGGCGGATCGCGACATACGTGCGGTGGGGCAGGGCGATTGGCAGGCACAGGCCCGCGTTGTAGTCGGTGTGCTCGCCGATGAGGTTGACGCGTCCGGGCGAAGCCCACACGCCGGCGGGCTGCTGGTGGAACGTTTTTTCGAACAGGTCGGTCGCCTGTGCGGCGCCCTCGCCATCGCTGAACGGCTGGATAAACTCGATTGCCATGTTGCTGTCCTTGTGTGCGGCCGATTTTCGGCCGCCTTGCCTTCTGCAGATTTGCCGCAGATTTCCCGAATTGATGACGCTGTTTGTTTTTGTTTTCTTCTATTCCGATTTGCTTCTATTCCGATGAACGACTGTCTGCCCGTCACATTCTTTGTGACGGGTATCGGCCATGTTTTCACCGATGATGACAGTCAGTCGGCGTCTTCGATGTCGACTGGGCCGAGCTGGTGGAAACGTGCGGCGATCCTCTCCGGGGTGGTGTCGGAAATCCAGGCGGCCATACCCGACTCGGAACCGGCAAGATACTTGATCTTGTTGGCAGCACGGCGGAAGCTGAAGAACTGGAGGTTGAGCCTGTAGCTGTTGCGGCGCGGATCGTCGACCGGTGCCTGATGCCAGGCAGCAATGTAGGGTAGGTTCATGCCCTTGCCATCGCCCTTGTCGAAGAAGGCGTTGCCGCGTTTGAGAAGCGTTGAATACATTTGGGCGAGCCCCCACCGCTCGTCATCGTTCAGCTGTTCGATGGTGAGGATCCCATCACGTACTGGCGCGACGTGCACTTCCAGCGGCCAGCGGGCGGCTGCCGGCACGTAGGCGACCCATGTGCGGTTGCGCAGTATGACCCGCTCTTTCGCCGCGAGTTCCGCGTGGAGGATATCGTGCAGCAGGTTTCCGCCCGTCTTGTCGTGGTAGGCCTGCGTGTGCTTCAGCTCGGCCTCAAGCTTGGGGGCGATGAACGGGTAGGCGTAGACCTGCCCATGCGGGTGGGCGAGGGAAACGCCGATTTCGACTCCGTGGTTTTCAAACGGGAAAACCTGTTTGATGCCCGGCAGGTGGGAAAGCTCCGCGGTGCGGAACGCCCACGCTTCCACGACCGTGCGCAGCCGGGAAACCGGCAGCTGGGCGGGCAGCTGGTCCTCATGCGGGTCGAAGCAGATCACCTCGCATCGGCCGTTCGCCTCCCTCTGCGGCCACAACTTGTTGCCATCCACATAGGTGGTCACCGGCTTGACGCCCGGAATCTGGCGCATGGAGGGGAAACGGTTTTCAAAGACGACGACGTCATAATCCGTATCCGGCACCTCGCCGTCCTGGTACGGGTCGCCGGGCTTGCGGGCGGCGAGCGGGTTACCGTGCGCGGTGGCGCCCTTGCCGGCGGTGATCGGCCGGTTCATGCGCGCCGGGTTCATCGGGATCCAGTCGCCGGTGAGCGGGTCCTGGCGCATGATGGGCGACTGCGGCGGCACGAGGTTGCCGTCCTTGTCGCGGGTGGGGGCGAACCGGTCGGCCAGTTTGCGCGGGTCCTTGAGCTCGCGTGTCTTCTTGCCGCTCACAAAGTCGGGCTCGTCGTCAAGGTAGAAGAAGTCACGCCCGTCCGAGAGGGTGGTCGGCGTGATGCGGATGTGCGCCTGCTCATAGGCGGTCGGCGTGTAGTGCTCGGGTGTGTACGACATGGTCGTCTTTGCCTTTCTGTCGTCTCAGTGTGTTCCCGGTTCCATTATGCCCCAAAATGAAAGATATTGTTCGTTTTTGTTTGTTTATTTTCTATTTTGAGGATGATCCCCAACCCCGTCATCCGACGCGTCCGCATCGGCCAGCAGCAGGTTCCGGACCCCCTGGCGCGTACGCCGCACGAGATCCTCCGGCAGAGCGGAGTCGGTGATCACCGCGTCGGCCTGGCGCAGTGAGGCGAACAACGAGAGCGAGGTGTTCTGCCATTTGCTGTGGTCGGCGAGGATATAGACCTTGTCGGAGATGGAGATGAGCGCGGCATTGGTGCTCGCCTCCAACGAGTTGGGGGTCAGGAAGCCACGCGGCAGTGAGACGGAGTGCGTGCCGAGGAACACCGAGTTGACGCGCAGCGAGCCGATGACGCGGTCGGCGATGGGACCGACGAGCGCGTTGGAGCGCGTGACCACGCCACCGGTGACGATGACCTCCACGCCATGCGCCTCGCTCGCCTGCACAAGTTCGGCGACCGGTGTCGAGTTCGTCAGGATCGTCAGCCCCTCCACTTTGGAGGACTGCAGCAGACGCTGGGCGAACACGTATGTCGTGGTGCCCCCGCCGATGGCGATGACGTCGCCGGGACGCACAAAGCGCAGCGCGGCACGTGCGATGGCGTCCTTGAACCCGACGTCCATGCGCGATTTGACGGAGAACAGCGGCTCGGCCAGCAGCGAGCTCGTCGAGACCGCCCCGCCGTGCACGCGCCGGAGCATTCCCTGGTCGGCCAGCTCAGTGATGTCGCGGCGCACGGTCATCGTCGACACGCCCATCTCCTCGGACAGGTCGGCGATGCGCACGGCACCCTGGGTGCGCAGACGGTTGAGGATGAACAGACGGCGTTGTGAGGCGATCATGTTCCGATTATCACTCAAAATCACAGAAACGAACAGATCCGAACACACAAGCGCACACAACCGATGTCCCATTCTTGGAAAACGCTGGAAACACGCTGGAAAACAGACTGGGGCAAGTCTGCGAAGGATCCTGCCGACGGGTGGTTCGCCCCCGAGAAAATGGTGGGCGATTTGTAGACTGTCTCTTATGAATTCCCCTCGGTTGACCGTCCGGCGCTTCCTTGTGCTGCTGCTCGCCTTCATCGTCCTGTGCGTGGCGGGCGGCTTCATCTCCTCAGGCCTGTTCATCCCGCTCGCCCTCGGCATCAACAAGGCGACCGACTCGTCACTGGTGCCCCAGGGCACGCAGAGCGTGGACATGGAGCTGAGCAAGCTGCCGCAACAGTCCAAGATGTATGCCAACGACGGCAAGACGCTGCTGGCCACCTTCTACGACCAGAACCGCATCGTCGTGGCGCTCAAGGACATCTCCGAGCCTATGCAGAAGGCGGTCGTCGCCCGCGAGGACCACCGCTTCCTCGAGCACAGCGGCATCGACCCGCAGGGCATCGCGCGCGCCTTTGTGCAGACTTACATCCGACACGGTTCCACCCAGGGCGGCTCCACCCTCACCCAGCAGTATGTCAAGAACGCGCTCATGGACCAGGCCATCGAGGCGAACGACCCCATCGCCGAATATCACGCGCACGAGGAGACCATCTCCCGCAAGCTGCGCGAGATGCTCATCGCCGTCCAGCTGGAGAAGCACCATTCCAAGGAAGAGATCCTCCAGGGGTATCTCAACATCGCCCAGTTCGGCGTCGGCACCTATGGCGTGGAAGCCGCCGCACGCCGGTACTTCAGCGAATCCGCCAAGGACCTCACACTCGGGGAGGCGGCCACCATCGCCGCGGTGACAAAGAATCCCGCCTCGTATGACCCCACACAGAACGCCGCGAACTCGGAGAAGCAGCGCAACATCGTCCTCGACCAGATGCAGAGATACGGTTTCGCCTCCGCCAAGGACGTGGCCGCGGCCAAGGCGGTGAGCGTGGAGAGCATGCTGCACACCTCCGACACGCCGGTGGGCTGCGCGGCCGCCGGCAATGCCGCGTTCTTCTGCGATTACGTGATGCGCGTCATGCTCAACTCCGACCAGTTCGGCAAGACCGCCGAGAAGAGGCACCGCTTTCTCTATCAAGGTGGCCTCAGCATCGTCACCACCCTCGATCCCCAGGCACAGGACGACGCCTACCAGCAGGTCGTCAAATATGACCCGGTGAACGACCGCTCCGGCATTGAGACCATGCTCACCGCCGTCAAACCGGGCACGGGCGAGATCCTCGCGATGGTGCAGAACCGCAACTACAGCACCACGACGAACAACGGCACCTCCACCTCGATCAACTACAACGTCGACCAGAAGTGGGGCGGCGGTTCGGGCTTCGCCATCGGCTCCTCGTTCAAGATCATCAACCTCGTGGCCTGGATGCAGGCAGGCCGCAAGATCAGCACCCCGATGCACAATCCCTCGACCTACTCCATCGATTCCTTCCCCTGCGCCACCAAGACCCACCAGACCTGGACCGTGCACGATACGTCCAGCGGCGCCTCCTACGAATCCCCGCTGCAGGGTCTGGTGATGTCGCACAACACCACCCAGGCGTCGATGGCACAGCAGATCGGTCTGTGCAAGATCGCCGACAGCGCCACCGCCCTCGGCTACCAGAACGCCATCGAGGGGCAGGAGGACATTCACGACACGATGACCCCCACCATGGTCATCGGCACGCTCAACACCTCGCCGCTGTCCATGGCGAACGTCTACGCCACCATCGGCGCCAACGGGGTGCACTGCAACCCGATCGCCATCCAGTCCATCACCGACTCCACGGGCAAGACCGTCAAGGTACCCAGCGCCAACTGCACTCAGGCCATCCCGCAGGACATCGCGCAGACCGCCGCCTACGCGCTCAACCAATCCGCCGTCCGGGGCATCGCCAAACCGGCCGCGCTGGCCAACTACAAATCATTCGCCAAGACCGGCACCAACGAGCAGACGGCCATCTCCACCGGCTCGTTCCTGCCCAACGAGATCTCCGTGTTCACGCTGACCGGCAACGCCGAGTACCCGCGCGATATGACAGGCATGACGATCGGCGGACGAACAGAACACTACTGGTATGGTGTCACGCTCTCCGCACCTCTGACGAAGGCGTTCCTCGAGCAGTATGCCTCGCAGAAGAATCTGAGCAATGACACGAGCTACGGCACGCCCAGCTCGAAGTACAACTGATCCGGCGGGTTCGTCAGCAAATAGACATCGAGGGCCGCCACAGGAATCTTTCCTGTGGCGGCCCGCGCTGTCTGTGGAGACCCGGGAGCGACGGGACCTCAGTCCACACCTCAGTCCACGTCCACACCCACGGCCTGGGAGACGGAGCTGTAGCCGTCACGGCGCAGCAGCCCCGCCACCCCGCGCTTGAGGATGGTGATCTCCTGCGGGCCGCGGAACATGAGCGAGCTGACGAACATGACGAGGCTCGCCCCATGACGGATCTTCCAGTACGCCTGCTCCGGGGTGAACACGCCGCCTACGCCCGCGAGCGCCAGACGGTCGCCGTAATGGCGGTAGGCCTGCTCGAGCAGACCGTTGGAGGCGGGCGCGGCAGGCATTCCCGAGAGGTTGCCCTGCCAGTCGGCGGGGATGTCGAGGCCGGTGCGGTCCTTGCGCAGGTTGGCGATGGTGACGCCCTGCACGTTGTGCTCCACGATCACGTCGAGCAGGTCGCGGGAACGCGGCCAGTCCTTGTCCTGCGGCATTTTGAGGAGCACCGGCTGGGTGCGGTCCACCTTATCGAGCGCGGTAAGGAGCCGGTCGAGCGGCTCCGGTTCGACGAACCGCTCCCCCACGTAGGTGTTGGGGCACGAGATGTTGATCTCGATCATGTCGGTGCGACCGGCCGCCCGGCGCATGCTCGTCACGTAATCGGCGATGCCCTTGTCGTCGTCGCCGGCGTCCTTGGAGTTGGTGCGGGCCAGCGAGACGGAGACGCGCATGGTGCGGGTGGAGGTGTAGGCCTTCTCCGCGTTGCGGATCACCTTCTCGGAACCGATATTGTTGAGGCCGGCGTGGATCATGAGGCTCGCGTACTGCGGCAGCCGGTGGAACCACGGGCGCGGGTTGCCGGCACACGGATAGGCGGTGGTCGAGCCCATCGTCTCGAAACCGAAGCCGGCCGCGTCCAGGACGGGGGCGATCTCACCGTTCTTGTCGAGCCCGGCCGACAGTCCGAACGGGTTGTCGAAGTCGACGCCCATCACACGCGTGTTGAGGATGGGGTCGTCGTATTTGATCGTGGCCCGTAGCAGCGCGTCGATCGGGGAGACAAGGCCCGCCGCATGGCAGAAGGCGATGGTGCGCGCATGCGCATCGTCGGGCTTCATGGAGAAGATGACCGGTTTGGCCACGTATTTGTAGCCTACGGTGAACAGATCGGTCGAGACTTTGTTGACGAGATTGCGGACCGGCGAGTCGAGGGTCGGGGCCGTCTTTGTGCCCGTGCCCTCGCCCGCTGTGAGGAAGCGCCGGGTCAGTCTCTCGCGCTGCTGATGGGACAGCTGCGGGATCCGCGTATCAGAAGTGTGCGAAGAAGAACTCATAGCCACCATTATGGTCTCCTTCGTTCCCTATCAGGCGTCATCATACGGCCTTCCTGCCGTCTGGGGAAGTTTGCCTGCGGGAGTTCGCCTGCAGACATCGTGCAAGGCGCACAGGTTGAAACCCGTATGCACATGTGCGTTGCGCAGACAACGGGCGAGAGCGACAAGGCCGTCGGCACCATACGACGGCGGACAAAAGAAGATATCCCGCGTCGGATGAATGTCGATATTCCCCTCGACCCTGCGCCTGAAGCCGCAACAGCCGCCATCCGCCGCACCATCTGTCTCCTCATCAAGATGCCAGAGGAATATCGGTGATTCCCTCTCTGCCGCATCCTGACGCGCATCTCTGCCCCCATCGCCGGCAGTTGCCTGCCGGGAGGCATCGCGCGTGAAAACAAGCCTGAAACGCTTGTGCCAGGAGGAGACGATATCGGCCATGATGGGCCCATGGTCCTCGGTGCGCAGATCGCCCGTCTCCTGTGTGCGGAGGCCGAGGTACTCAAACAGAAATCGGCGCAACAGCCATTCGGGCCGGATAAACTGGCTCCTCCGGCCATCGGGCAACGGCTTCATATCGAACTGGAGCATGTCACCGGCCCAGAACCAATCAGTGATCTGACTGAATGACAGCGGGGACAGATATGCCCTGTATATCCATGACGACCAATACTCGCATGACAATTGATACGGATCTTCCGGCGGGAACGGGAAACCGAAAATATCATGGCAGAACGAGTTTATCCAGTCAAAATCGTCCATCCCGGCAGTCAGTTTGTGTGACGTCCTGGAACCCCTATAGCCATCAATCTCGTATTTATAAGCGTTCCCGTCCTTATCCTCCCAGGCGTGATGGCGTTCGAGCCAATAGCAGCAACCCAGCTGCAGCGCGTACCAGCTGCAGCGCGCGAGAAGGAAAGAGACCTGTGCTCCGAGATCGTGGACATCGGTGGCGAGCAACCGGTCGGCGCGGCCGTACTTGTAATCAGAGAAATGCGCGCTCTCGCGGGCGAGCCGGAAGACCCACATGATCCGGAAATATGCCACTTCTGTCGTCTCACGCTCACGGGGCGGGCACAGAACAGACGGAGGCAGTCTGAACAGCGGGACGATGAGCACCCCGTCACCGTCCTCCCTGCGCAGGGAGAGACGGATCGGTTTCTCCTCGTCCACTGGGTCCTCGGCGTCACACATGTACGTCCAGCCTGTGGGATCCATCCCGTGCAACACGTCCGGCGGATCCTCGAGGACACCGGAGAGAATTCCGGTGAGCCCGTCCATAAATTCCCGGACAGAGACCGGCTTGGTAATGTCCTCCTCAGGGCGGACGAACTGACGGACGCGAAAATCCTCTGCCACCTGAGAAAACGGCACATGAACGCCCGGTCGGCCCCAGTCATCATTGTCCGGTATTTTTTCTGTCATCGCTGCCCCTGTTTCTCTGTCCCTGTACTACCGATGCCGCCTCCGCGCACGATCACGCGGTCGCGCATCATCCTGGGGTCACACAGTCGTCTTCTGGCCATGCCCACCGCGATCCCACACCTGTATCGTCATACGTTCACGCTGCTGTGTCACACAGCCCGATAGGCGAAGTCGTGGATCGTGTGCCCCTTGGCAAGGCCCTTTTTCTCGAAGCTCGTCAGTACGCGGCCCTCGAAACGCTCTGATTCGGCAAACAGCGCGTGCGGCATGCCGGCCGCCTGGTCGGCGTCGCCCTTGCCCACATGCTCCGTGGCGAGGCTGACCTGCTTCGTGCCGGTGTTCTCCCAGCCGGGGGCCGCGTCCATCACCTCATGCACGTGCAGCGCGTAGTCGTCGATATCCGTGGCGATGCGCAGCAGACCGCCTTTTTTCAGGCAGCGGCCTTTTTTCAGGCAGCGGCGCACGTCGGCGGCGAACGCGGGCTGGAGGAGGCGACGCTTGTGGTGCCTCATCTTCGGCCACGGGTCGGGGAACCAGACCCAGACCTCCTCGAGCAGCCCGTCGGAAAAGTTATGGGCGAACAGGAGCGGGGCGTTCGCCTCACCGATACGCACATTGGTGGTGCCCGCCTCTCCGAGGCGGTGAAGCAGGTGGGCGATACCCTGCTCGAAGACCTCGAGGGCAAGGAAATTCAGCTCCGGATGGGCCTGCGCGGCGGCGGCGATATTCTCCCCCTGGCCGGTGCCGACCTCCACGACGAGCGGATTGTCGTTGCCCCAGTGCCGCACGACATAATTCTGGTCGATGACGAGGGCCGGGTCCACGGACAGGCTGCGCCCCTGCGGGTCACGCGGCAGGTCGAGGAGGAAGCGCGGCCCCTGCTCGTCCCACGCCTTCT
This sequence comes from Aeriscardovia sp., assembly GCA_040773385.1. Lineage (GTDB taxonomy): Bacteria > Actinomycetota > Actinomycetes > Actinomycetales > Bifidobacteriaceae > Aeriscardovia. The sequence goes on from JAXGWH010000005.1 coordinate 18,752, forward strand.
GCAGCTTGGGCGTGAGACGCCCGCCACGACGGACAAAGGAAACGATGCCCCGCTCGAACGGTTCGACGGGACGGCCCGATGAGTCGTGGATGCTCCCATTCTGGCTACGTCCGTCCTGCGTATGTCCCTCGTGGGTATGTCTGCCCTGGGTACGTCCGCTGTGTGTCATCATTCCACATCCTGTATCTGTCGACCGTGTCTGTTGATCGGTATCCGTCGATTGCTGTGTCTGTCTGCCCGGTCACCGCACTGGTGAACGGCCCGCCCTGGGATAGTGCGTGACAAGCCGCTGCCCCGGGCAGCCGAGCAGCACCTTCCTCATGGCATTTTTCTCCGCGGCGGTGACGGTGAGACCGTATGCCGCCTTGACGCCGATCTGCCGGGAGACGTACCTGCAGCGGAAACGGGTGTCCGAGGGAAGCCACTGCGAGGCGTCGGCATCGGATTTTTCCTGGTTGGCCGGCCCTGAGACGGCCAGGAGGTTCTGTGGGTCGTTGCCCAGCGCCCGCCGCTTGCGTGCCGTCCAGCCGGACGCCCCGCTGTCCCAGGCATTATGGAGCGCGACCACATGGTCGATCTGCACGGCCGAGCTCGTCGTCCGGCCGCGGCGGAAGGTGATCGTCGTGCCGGTGTACGGGTCGGGCAACATCCCTGATAGGACCGTGCAGGACGGCTTTTTCGAACCGACTCCGGCCAGCCGGATGTCTCGCAGATCACGGCGGAGGATGTCCTCGCGGATCGTGCAGCCGTCGCCGTCGTTGTCCACCTGCTGGTAGGCGAAGGCCCCCCGACTATAGGAGGCTCCTGCGGCCGTCCGGTCGGACGATCCTTCCGGACTGCCAGGCGATGATGCCCCGGCACTCTGCGACGACAGGCCTGGCCCGCTTTTCCGGGAGGACAGCCCGAACGGGTCGTCGGCCGGGCCCTCCCCTCCGGGACGGACACGCAGGGCGGCGAGCGCGGAGGCCGCCTCGCCCCGTGGCCGGTCCTCCCCCGTCATCTGCGCGAGCCGCGGGATGAGCGCGGGACCTGCCATACCGGAAATGGCACCGCCGGCCACCGCGGCGGCAAGAAGCAGCACGACACGATGCCGGTCGCACCACGCCCCCAGACGCGCCGGGAACGAGGGACGAAGAAAATCAGCCTCCTGTGGCTCACGCATAGGAGAACGTGCGGGGATCATGCCCCACGCGGGTGTCGGTGTCGAGCACGGAGATCGCCGCATGCTCGGCCGGTGTGAGCGCGAATCCGGGGACGCTCGCATTCTCGATCTGCCGGGCCGCGTGCACGGACTTGGGGATGATGATGAAGCCCTCCTCGAGCTCCCAGCGCAGGATCACCTGTGCGGCGCTGACGCCATGCGCCGCCCCGATTCGGGCAGGCAGCCCGTCGCCGGCGGCGAGGTCGGCCCCGCGGGCGAGCGGCTCGTACGCCTCGACGGCGATGCCGTGCGCACGGCAGAAGTCGACCACCGTCCTCTGCTGGAAGGTGGGATGCAGCTCGATCTGGTCGACGGCGGGCCACTCCCCCGTCTCCTCGTGCAGACGCTCGAGATGCTCGGGCAGGAAGTTGCACACGCCGAGCGTGCGGACCCGCCCTTCCTCGCGCAGACGCCGGAAGGCACGCCACGTCTGCCCGCTGCGCCAATCGAACGGCGTGGGCCAGTGGATCATGTACATGTCCACGTAGTCGAGCCCGAGATCGCGGCTCTGCCGGTCGAAGGCGGCGAGCGCGGAATCATAACCCTGCTCGGAATCCTTCACCTTGGTCGTCACCCAGAGGGATTCACGTCTGGATCCCGTGTCATAGCCCGCGGCCTTGAGCGCCGCACCGATGGCCGGTTCGTTCTCATAGCCGGCGGCGCAGTCCAGATGCCGGTAGCCGGCGGCGAGCGCCCGGCCGACCACCTGCGGTGCCTGGTCAGGACTGACCCGCAGCACACCCAGGCCGATCTGTGGGATGGCATGGCCGTCGCGCAGATGGACGAGCGGCGTCGGCGGGATTTCCGCCTCCGCCGGCAGGTCCGTCGTCCCGCTGATGGTGACGCGGAAGCCGTCAGCGGCCGCCCGGCCGCTGCCGTCGCCGGGCAGGCCGTCGATATCCTTGCTGTCTCTCATAAAATCTTTGTTCGTCATATTTCCAAGGATATCGGGATCGACGGCAGGAAAAATCCGCCAGACTGATTGTGGAAAACTGCGCACGAAAACCACGCACGACACAAAACGGCCGGACCCGAAGGCCCGGCCGTCCTGTTCAGTCACTCACCCGCGTCTCAGGCGACGGAGGGGATGTTGTTCGTGTGGAAGTACAGATCGTTGGTGCGCAGGCGCTCCACCCACGAATCGAACGTCGTGTTCTCATCAATGGTGTTGAGCTCCACACCGGCGATGCGGCAGAAGTCCTCCCACTCCTCACGGCCGACGTTGGTGGTCATGCAGGTGTGGTGGGCGCCGCCGGCGAGCAGCCAGCACTTCACGGCGGTGTGCAGGTCCGGACGCGGCTTGAAGATCGCGCGGGCGGTCGGCAGCACCTTGAGGGAGCCGTCAGGATGGTCGAGGTCCACCATCTGCATGGTGAAGCGGAAGCGATCGCCCTGGTCGGTGAAGATGATCATCGGCACGTTCTTCTTCTCCTTGGCGGTGAAGACGACGCGCACCGGGTCGGCCTTGCCGCCGATGCCCAGCGGGTGGATCTCCAGGCGCGGCTTGCTCGCAGAACCGAGCGACGGGGACACCTCGAGCATGTGCGAGCCCATGTCCATCTCACGGCCGGAGACGAAGTTGTAGGAGTAGTCCTCCATGAGGGAGGCGCCTCCCGGCAGGCCCTCGCCCATCACCTGGCCGATGCGCACGAGCATCGAGGTCTTCCAGTCGCCCTCGGCGGAGAAGCCGTAGCCGAGCTGGACGAGGTGCTGCGCGGCGACGCCCGGCAGCTGCTTGAGGCCGGCGAGGTCCTCGAAGTTGTCGACCATGGCGGTGCAGCCGTAGTGGTCGAGCATGTTCTTCATGCCGACCTCCTCCTGCGCCGCATAGTAGAGGCTGTCGTACTTCTCGTTCAGCAGGACCGGGTCGACGTCGTAGAGCTTCTTGTACTCCTCGATGACGGCCTCGACGTCCTCCTTCTTGGCCTTGTTGACCCACTGCTCCAGCTCGGTGGAGGTCCAGGTGTTGACGGCCGTGCCGAAGACTTCCTCGGCCATGACCTTGTCGCCCTCGGTGACGGCCACGTTGCGCATGTTGTCGCCCCAGCGCATGACCTTCATGGAGTTGGCGGCGTCCCAGCCGGCGCAGGCACGCTCCCAGACGCCGATCTGGCGCGCGACCTCAGGGTCGGTGTAGTGGCCGAAGACGATCTTGCGGCGGATGCCCATCCTCGAGAGGATGTAGCCGAACTCACGGTCGCCATGGGCGGACTGGTTGAGGTTCATGAAGTCCATGTCGATCGAGTCCCACGGGATCTCGAAGTGGTGCTGGGTGGACAGCTGCAGCAGGGGCTTGCGCAGCTCGCGCAGACCGCGGATCCACATCTTCGCCGGGCTGAACGTGTGCATCCACGCGACCACGCCGAGGACCTCCGGGCGGGAGCTGGCCTCGATCATGAAGTTCTTGATCGAGTCGGAATCCTTGAGGGTGGGCTTGAGCGTGATCTTGATGGGAAGATCGTCGGACTTGTTGAGGGTGTCGACGATGTCCTTGGACTGCTGCGCGACCTGCCGCAGCGCCTCCTCACCGTACAGATCCTGGGAGCCGACGGCGAACCAGATCTCTTTTCCTTCGAATGCCATTGCAATTCCTTTCCGCCCCCGGCCTCCTCGCCGGTGACGACGTTCCACGGCCGGCACGGTGCCGGCCGAGACAGTTTGTTTGCGGTGCGCCGGGCGGCCCCGTGCGGCGCTGCCTCATCGGCTGCGCCTTGTCACACACGGATACCGCCGACGCGGGTGGGCTCAGTGCTGGCCGTAGACGTTCTGATAGCGGTCGTTGAGCTTGGCGATGTCGGACGGGTCGATCTCGATGATTGTGCCGAGCTGGCGGGCGGCCCACATGGTGTGCGCCACCTCCTCGGTCATCGCGGCGGCCTTGACGGCCGCCTCCGCGTCCTTGCCGATGGTGAACGGGCCGTGGTTTTGCATGATGACGGCCGGCGAGTGCGGGTACTTCTTGAGCGTCTCGACCACGCCCTTGCCGATGGCCTCGGAGCCGATGAGGCGGAACGGGCCGATCGGCACGGGGCCGCCGAACTCGTCGCCCATCATCGTCAGGCCGCACGGGATGTTCTCGCCGACGGCACCCCACGCGGTGGCGTAGGTGGAGTGCGTGTGCACGACGCCGAACACATCCGGGCGGTGCTTGTAGATGTAGGCATGGGAGAGCGTGTCGGAGCTGGGCGCCTCGGTGCCGTCCACCACGTTGCCGTCGAGATCGGTGACGACCATGCTCTGCGGGGTCAGATCCTCATAGCGCACGCCCGAGGGCTTGATGACCATGAGGTCGGCGCTGTGCAGACGCTGGGAGACATTGCCCGCGGTCCACACGACGAGGTTCCACTTGATGAGCTGCTGGTGCAGGCTCGCCACGACCTCGCGCACGGCCTTGACCTCGGCGCGTACCTGCGGTGAGTAATCCTGAAGGGTTGCCATTGTTGTGATCCTTTCTGAGAAAATCTGTGGGTGCCGATGGGCGCGGGCCGGTCAGTCCTGTTCCTGGTCGATCGTGTCGATGGCCGCCTGCTCCACAGGCAGGCTGTGCATGAAGCGGGAGAAGAACGACTCGAAGCCGTCGACCATCGTGGGATCGGGCTTCATCGTGGCAGACTGCGCGTCCTTGAACACCACCTGGTCGAGGTAGTCGGCCAGCGGCAGATCCGTATGGCGCAGATAGTCGGCCAGGACCGCCATGCCCCACGGGCCGCCCTCGCTGGCGGTGGACATCACGGTGATCGGCGCGTCGAACGCCGCGGCGAGGATGGACTGCGCCACCTTCGGCGTGGTGAAGATGCCGCCGTGGCCCACGAGCGAGTCGATGCGCACGCCGTCCTGCTTCGTCATGACGTCCATACCGATCTTGACCGGGCAGAACGCCGAGAAGAGCAGGGCGCGCATGAGATTGGGGACGGTGAGCTTTGCCTGCGGGTCGCGTGCGAGGAGCGGACGGCCCTCGTCGAGACCGGCCAGCGGCTCACCGGAGTAGAGCGCGTAGTTGACCAGGCCGCCGCCGTCGTTGTCCGCGTCGGGACTGACGGCCGCGTTGAAGAGCAGGCTGAACAGCTCGTTGGTCGTGAGCTTCGCGCCGGACATGGCGGCGAACTGCTTGAACAGCCCGACCCATGCGTTGAGGTCGGAGGTGAAGTTGTTGGCATGGCTCATGCCGGCGAGATCGCCGGCGGGCGTGGCCACAGGGTCGACTTGTTCATAGGCCTTCCGCAGCGGCCTCTCCAGCACGACCATGCCAAAAATGGAGGTACCGGCGGACACGTTGCCGGTACGCGGGCGCACCGCGTCGGTGGCGACCATGCCGGTGCCGGCGTCACCCTCGGGCGGGGCGAGCGGGATGCCGGCCTCGAGGTCGCCGCTCGGGTCGAGCAGTTTCGCGCCATCCGCCGTCAGATGCCCGGCGTCGGTGCCGGCCACGAGCGCGGCGGGCAGCAGGTCCTCCACCTTCCACGGCATCTTTTCGATCTCGGGGAGGGCATCGAACTTGGCCAGATCCTCGCGGTTGTAGTCACGGGTGGACGGATCGATCGGGAACATGCCCGAGGCGTCACCCACGCCCAGCACCTTGCGGCCGGTCAGGCGCCAGTGCACATAGCCGGCGAGCGTGGTGAAGAACGCGACGCGCGGGGTGTGCTCCTCGCCGTTGAGCACGGCCTGATAGAGGTGCGCGATGGAATAGCGCTGCGGGATGTTGTAGTTGAAGAGCGCGGAAAGCTTTGTGCTCGCCTGCTCGGTCATCGTGTTGCGCCACGTGCGGAACGGCACGAGCAGGTTGTCGTCCTTGTCGAAGGCGAGATAGCCGTGCATCATGGCGGAGAAGCCCATCGCGCCGATCTTCGTCAGTGTCAGGCCGTAGCGGTCCGAGACATCCTTCTTGAGATTGGCGTACGCGTCCTGCAGGCCGGACCACACCTCCTCGAGCGGGTACGTCCACACGCCGTCGACAAGATGGTTCTCCCATTCGTGGTCGCCCTGGGCGATAACCTGGTAGTGGTCGTCGATGAGCACGGCCTTGATCCTTGTGGACCCGAACTCGATGCCGAGGCTCGTGCGCGCCTCGTTGATGGCTTTTGTCGCCGCGCCGCTGTCGATGCTCGCCATTGAAAACTCCTTCGAAGCCTTGTCAGATTGTTCACAAAGGCGTCGTTGCACACTTGTGAACGTTCACAACACTTTTAAGGATAGCCATCCGCCGGCATATTTCAACCTGAATCACGACACGGCGTGCCGCGTGCAGGGAGAGGGAAACCGGCATGTCATCACAGCTGCCGGCCCTGCACCACCGTCCCCGCCGGATGCCCGTCAGCGCAGCGCGGTGACCGGGCCCGTCGACTCACGCACGATAATCTGCGGGCGCAGCAGGCGGATGCCGTCGATGTCCCGCTCCTCCGGCATCGCCGCGGGCTCTGCCGTGTCACCGTCGCCCGGCGAAGCAGCGCCGGCCGGGGCAGCACCACCGTCCGTGCGCGGGTCGGCGTCAGCGCTCACATCCGTGTCATCGTCGTCGGAGAGCATCCCCAGAACCTGTGTCATCGCCAGGCTGCCGAGCGCCTGAAAATCCGGGCGGACGGTTGTCAGGGAGGGGATGACCGCATCGGCACCGGGCATGTCATCAAAACCGGTGACGCTGACTTCCTCGGGCACGCGGATGCCCAGCCGCGCCAACGCCCGCAGCGCTCCGAGCGCCTGCACGTCGTTCGCCGCGACCACCGCGTCGGGGCAGTCGGCAAGACACCTGCCGGAATAAATCTCCTCGACCGCCCGCTGCGCGGCGTCGGCCTTCCAGGACCCCGTTGTCACCACCTGGTAATGCAGCCCGCGCGAGACGGCGTCCTCCTCGATCGCCTCCAGACGCACGCTCGCGTCCGCCCATTCCTGCGGACCGGCGAGCAGGAGGAGGTTGTCCCGTCCGAGCCGCGCGAGCAGGCCGAGGATCTGTTCCTCCCCCGCACGCTGGTCAATGCCCACGAACCGTCGGCGGGCGGGATCCGCCGTGCGCGCGGCGAGACGCGCCTGCTGGCTGGCGGAAGTGAGGAAGACGGACGGGCGGCTCGTGCGTACGGACAGCGCCGCCCTCAACAGCTCCGTGGTGGGCGTCAGGTAGACGAACGCGTCAACCCCCTGCCCGGAGAACGAGGAGATGATCGATTCGAACTGCGCGCGGCCGCGCTGTCTCTCGTCGAAGACAGCCACCGAGACGGCAAGACCGTGGTCGCGTGCCCGCGCCTCGAGCGCGCCGATCGTCGAGATCGGGCCGTAATAGCTCACGCCGCCGGCCACAAAACCAATCATGCGAGAGCGACGGGTAACGAGCGCCCGGGCGAAGTTGAGCGGATGGTAGTCAAGCTCGGCAATTGCCCGCTCCACCTTCGCGCGCGTGGGCGCGGAGACGTTGGGCGAGCGATTGATGACGCGCGAGACGGTCTGGTAGGAGACGCCTGCCAGACGCGCGACCTGTGTGATCGAGGCACGCGCGCCTCTGCCCGGCTGTGCGTCCGAATGTGTCATGACGGCCTTCCCCCCGATTCGCCGCACCACACCGGCACAGCCTACGCCCGTCAAGCCTACCGCCTTGTTCCCGATGCGGGCGCACGGCGACACGCCGTGACAGGCACTGGAGGGGCGTTGACGGTGATCCGTCAGACGAGATGCCAGGTGAGCCGGTGCAGGTCACTCGGCCCGTACGCGGCGATGGCCGCCCGATGCGCAGACGTACCGTACCCCTTGTTCGACGCCCAGCCGTACACGGCATAGCCGGGTCTGCCGGCAAGCTCCTCCATGAGCCTGTCGCGGGTCACCTTCGCCAGGTCGCTCGCCGCCGACACGATCGCGCACCCGGCGTCCGCCTTCACCTTTGTAGTGATGCGCGGCAGCACCGGCACCGCCGGAGCGTCCATCGCCCCGGCCGCCCGGCTGATGTAGTCGTACGGCCCGTCAAGGATGCCTGCGGCGGCGGACAGCGTGGCGGCAGGCCCGCGGAAGTTCTCCCGCTGACCGTCTGCGGCATCGGCATCGGTACAGGTATCTGACCCGGCACTCCACCCCATCAGCCTCTCCTCGCACGCCACGAGGGCGCGCAGCGCGGCAAGCCCGAGCGCATAGGTGATCCCCGCCTCATCGATCTCCTTGTTCGAGGCCGAACCCACGGCCCAGACGTCCACAAACCCGGACAGCGGGTCGAACAGCGCCTCCCGTTCACGCTCGGTGAGCATCTTGGAATCCGCAAGATGATCGGGGATCGACGGCGGAACGGGCAGCAGACGGGACGAGCAGATGGCCGCGCAGCCCACCATGACCGGTCCGGCGAGCGCGCCGCGGCCGACCTCGTCAAAACCGAAGACGACCGGCGCCCCAGCCGCGGCGAGGCGTGACTCGAGATCCCAGGACGGACGCTGCCTCATCGCAGCCCCGTCGTCACCGTTGCCGCACGGAAGACAGGCGAGGCGTTCGCCGCCCGCGTCATCGGCCTCGTCATCGCGCGGAGGAGACCCCGCCCACACCGGCGTAGACGGAATCATCACGGCCCAGACCCCGCCAGTGCGAGACAGGCCAGTAGACGAACTTTGCCACACCCTGTACGTCGGAGACCGGCACGAGCCCGTGGTCGCCGTCGGAGAGATGGTAGCGGGAATCGGCGGAATTGGCACGGTTGTCGCCCATGACGAACAGATGGTGCGCGGTGACCTTGACAGAGAACGCGATATCGGAGGGGTCGACGCCGGGGCGCACATAGCCCTTCTCGTCGATGGGATGGCCGTTGATGGTGATCGGTGACCCGGCGCCTTTGCAGGCCACTGTGTCACCGGGCAGGCCGATGACGCGCTTGACGAGGTAGTCGTTGGGCAGGATCCCCCCGGATTTCTCCCCCGATAGCCAGTTCCCCGGATCCTTGAAAACGATGATGTCGCCCCGGTGTATCGGTCCGTGCTGGCCCTCGATGCGGGAGGTGACGATGCGGTCTCCGATCTGCAGCGTGTCGAGCATGGAGCCGGAGGGGATGACGTAGATATCCGCCACAAACAGGCGGATGAGAACGACGATGAGGACCGGGATGAGGATGGACAGGGTGACCTCCCTCACAGTTGACCGCGTGCTGCGATGCGAACGCGGTTCCTCTCGCCGTGACGGGGCTTTCTGGTGATGCGCGCGCGGCGGTGCCTCCCGGTCGCCGGGCACCCGCCTGCCACCCCCGCCGGGAAAGGCCCCCGGCCGGGAGCCGGACGGCCCGCCGACCGCGGCGGCGGACATCACCGACCCCGGGGACACAAAAGCCCGGATATCGGTGTCTGTGTTCGATACTCGGGCCTGAATGGAATTCCTGTCGCTCGTGATCACGTGTCGACCAGTGTCATGGCACCCTTCCCTACGCGGCGGCCAGTCAGGACCGACGCGCGGGGCCGGGTGCCGGGAGAAGTCAGTTCTTCTTCTCGTCGACACGGCGCTCGGTGATCCTCGCGGCCTTGCCACGGCGGTTGCGCAGATAGTAGAGCTTCGCGCGACGGACGCGGCCGTGGGAGAGAACCTCGATGGACTCGACCGCCGGGTCATAGACCGGGAAACGGCGCTCGACGCCCACACCGAAGCTGACCTTGCGCACGACGAAGGTCTCGCGGTACTGGCTGCCCTGGCGGGCGATGACCACGCCCTCGAAAGCCTGGATACGGGTGTTCTTGCCCTCGGTGATGCGCACGTTCACACGCACGGTATCGCCCGGACGGAACTCCGGCACCTTGAGATCGGACTTCTTGACCTGCGCGGCCTCAAAATTCTCAACTGCACACATGGGTGTTTCCTCCTGCGCTGCCACAGACCAGCCGCATTCCTGCCCGCACCGGCCTGCCCGGGATCACCACGTGACAAAAGACCCGCGTCTTCCGACGCCTGTCTGCCCCATGCGGGATATCTTTCCGGCGGCCTCCTGCCGCCGGCACGCCCATCCGGCGCCTGTCGGCGCCTGGACCGAGGGGCCTCCCCTCTGTGGCGGGGACGGTCCTGACGAACAGTGTGATTGTACGCGCGAGCTCAGACGCCATGGACGAGCCCCCACGGCGGAGTACGGCACGGGGGCGGGCGGTGGACGACGCCCGCCTCCGCTGCCGCCGTGTCACTTCTTCTCGGGGGCGTTCTTCTCCTCGGAGTAGGACTTCTCCGTGTTGACCGCCCACACGTTCTTCTTGGACGTGCGGCCGTCCTTGATGTTCTTCACGGCCTCCATCGCGGTGGCCATGGAGTGGTCCATGTTGTTGTAGCGGTGCTGGCCGTTGCGGCCCACGCAGTACAGGTTGCCCCAGCCGTCGAGCCACTCGATGAGCTGGTCGATGTCCTTGTACGTGTCGAAGTAGGCGGGGTAGGCCTTCTGCACGCGCTCACGGTGGTAGTCGACCACATCATCGGGCGAATAGATGACGCGCATGCGCACCATCTCGTTGATGGCGAGCTTCTTTGCCTGCTCGTCGGTCATGTTCCAGAAGTCGCTGCCCTCGTCGGTGAAGTACTCCAGGCCGATCCAGACGGTGTCGTCCGGCTTGGCGACGAGGTAGGGGCTCCAGTTGTTGAACACCTGGATACGGCCGACCTTGTAGCCCGGGTCCTGCACGTAGATCCAGTTGTCCGGCACGATCGGCGGGTTGCCCAGCGTCGGGTTGGCCTCGAAATCGTCGTTCTTGATGCGCAGCCTCCTGCACAGCAGGCCCACGGTCACGAAGTCGCGGTACGGCAGGCCCTCGGCGATGGCGGTCATGTCCTTCGGGGCCGGGTTGTCGGAGGCGTCGAACGCCTCGAGCAGGTTCTTGAGCGGCATGGAGCTGATGACATCATCGGCATCTAGCGTGTGCTCGGCGCCCTGCCTGTCCACGTACGCCACGCCGGTCAGGTGCCCGTCGGCGGAGAGGATCTTCGTCACGCGCGCGTTGGTGAGCACAGTGGCGCCCATCTCCTCGTCGCGCTTCTCGACGGTCTCCCACAGCTGGCCCGGGCCGAGCTTGGGATACCAGAACTCCTCGATGAGGCTTGTCTCCACATGCTCCTGGTCGCGCTTCTTGGGCGAGAGCTTCTGGAAGGCGTTCTTGAGCACGGAGAGGATCGAGAGTCCTTTGACGCGCTGGGCGCCCCAGTCGGCCGAGATCTGGCTCGGGTGGCGGCCCCACAGTTTCTCGGTATAGCCCTCGAAGAAGTTCTCATAGAGCACGCGGCCGAATCGGTTGATGTAGAAGTTCTCGAGATTCGTCTCGGGCAGCTTGTGCACCATCGACCACAGGTAGCTGAAGCCGGCGCGCATCGTCATGCCGAAGCCCATCGCCTTGAGCGTGTCGCCGGACAGGGAGATCGGATAGCCGAAGAAATGCTGGTGCCAGAAGATGCGGGAGAGGCGGTGGCGCTTGAGCATGACCTCGTCGGTCGTGTCCGGGTCCGGGCCGCCCGGGACCACGTCCACATGGCGGCCGAGTTTCTTGTCGTCGTAGGCGCCCTCGCCCTGCAGTGGCAGGATCTGCTTCCACCAGTCCATGATCCGCTTGTCCTTGGAGAAGAAACGGTGGCCGCCGATGTCCATGCGGTTGCCGTCGTGGCGGACGGTGCGCGAGATGCCGCCGAACTGGTCGGTCGCCTCGAGCACGGTGACGTCGTAATCAGCCTTGCCGCCGTCGCGCAGCAGCTCATAGGCCGCCGTGAGGCCGGCAGGGCCGCCGCCGATGATGACGATCTTCTTCTTCGCCATAACTGTCCTTCCGATCCGTCCGATCCGGATTGTGTGTCCCGCTCTCAGAGGCTGGCGGGGATGTCCATGTCAGCGTCCGAGTGCTGAAGCTCTTCGATATTGATGTCCTTGAATGTGACGATGCGCACGCTCTTCACAAAACGGGTGGGCCGGTACACATCCCAGACCCACGCATCGGTGAGGGTGAGATCGAAGAAAACGTCCTGTCCCGCCGAACGGGTCTGGAAATTCACCGCGTTGCACAGATAGAACCTGCGCTCGGTCTCCACCACATACTTGAAAAGCTTGATGACGTCGCGGTACTCCTTGTACAGCTGGAGTTCCGCACCCGTCTCGTAGTCGTCAAGATCTTCTGCACTCATCACAGGACATTTTACTCAAAGGATGCCGGCACAGCGATGCCACAGGCCGGTATCGGCCCGGCCTGCGCGGATTTTTGCGGTATCTGCGCTTTCGGGACGCTTGTGGGCGCTTTCCGGCCCTGGCCCTCATTCGGGCTTACCCGGATCACGGCAGCGAGGGACACAAAGGGATGACCCGACCCGCGCCTACAGACACCCTGTCCTCTACTTCTTTCTGCTGTCTCAGGCTTCCTTCCGCTTCGGGTGGGACCTGCCGGAATGGCCGTGCGAGCCACGCGGGCCGTGGGACCAGCGCCGCCACCAGGCACGCTTGGACTTTTTGCGCGTCACACCGTCCGCCCCGTCCGCGGAGCCGGAATCCGTGTCCGCATCCGCGGCAGGATCGGGGGCGTCGGCAGACGCGGACGCGCGGGCGGCATCCGCCCCGATGGTCGCCTCTGAGACGGGCTCCCACGTCGCCCTGTCTGTGGCGGGCGCCGCGCCGTCGCCCCGGGCTGTGCCACGGCCGCCCGCATCCCGCGGGTTGAGCGGTGCCTTGTCCTCCGGACGGCCGCCTGTGGCGCGGGCGTCATGGAAGTCCTCCGGCGTCTTGAGCGCCGACACGCCCAGATCGGGCTGCTTCTCCATCTCGATGGAATGCCCGTGCGCGGAAAGCGCCTCCTTCACGCCCGGATTGCCGGGGATCACGCGCATGCCCCAGGCGTCGAGCGCGCGGATGGGATCGTATTCGTCGGCCAGCGTGGAAAGCACGTTGAGATCCTGATAGCGATCATTCTCGTCATCCCAGAGCTTGTCGCGCAGCACGCCGTCGAGGGTGAAGCCGATGGACTGGTAGACGGACAGCGAGCGCTGGTTCTTGCCCGGCACGAGCGTGGAGACGCGGTGCAGCCCCAGGCCGTGCCCGCTGGGCGCGAAGGCGAAGGTCATGATACGGGGCATGGCGTCGCGCGAGTAGCCGCGCGAGCGGAAGTCGCGCCCGAGGATGACCTGCAGGCGCGCGTCACGGCTCCAGGCGTCGATGGCGGTGAGGAAGACCATGCCGATGGGTCGCATCTCGTCAGGATCGACCGAACCGGACAGCCGGGTCATCATTGTCCAGCCGATCGTACGCTCAAAGCCACGCGCCTCGATGGCGGACTGCACGTCCACGTCACCCATCGACCAGGCCACAGAGTCATGCACCCAGGTGCCCACGATCGCCCGCTCGGCCTTCTTGGAATATCCGGTAATCGAGGACGAATGGGCAAAGGCGTCGAGCTCGTCCATCGCCTCGAGATCCTCAAGACGCACCGGGCGCAGCACCTGCATCTCGCCCTGAATCTGCGGGACGATGATCGAGGACGGAAGATGGCGGGTCTCGAAGGCGCGGATGATCTCCTTCGCCCCTGTGGTATGGGCGACCGGAGAACCCTCCCCGGCCGGTCCGGGACCGTGGTCCGACCCGTCAGATTCTGTTTCTGTACCGTCCTGCGGGATGCCGTTGTCCTGCGGAATGCTCTGTGAGGCGGGATCCGTTGACAAGGGCGCATCGCTTTCACGTGCCGGGTTCATCACAACTCCTTGTGTTGTCTCTTTGTCGTATCTCGTGTGTTTCCCGCGGTCGTCATTGACCGCACGCTCCGGTTGTTGTTCCGACTCCCACCATAGCCGACAGCGGCACTGCCAAATCTGAAAAATATCTGAAAGTGGAAAACTCGGAACACACGTCGACTACACCTCGGGAAAACCCCGCCCACAGACAGATCCCGTACCGCAGGTGTGCCCGCGGTCCGAAAAATCCACAAAACATCAAAAGGCGGAGGACCATGCGATCCCCCGCCTTCCGCGTCGTCCGAGCGGATATGACCGACCGGGCCGGGCGATCCACCGCTCAGCCGATCAGGAAACCGGGCAGGATGCCCGCCCCGCCGGGCGGGACGGCATTGCAGCCTGCGAACCGGTCTCAGCCGCGGATCTTCCTGATCACCTCGGCGCTGACGGCCTTGGCGTCCGCCTGGCCGTGCGTGGCGCGCATGACGGCGCCGATGATGACGCCCATCGGCTTCATGTTGCCGCTCTTGAGCTTTTCGACCACGTCCGGGTTGTCGGCGAAGGCCTTGTCGATGACGGCGCCGAGCTCACTGCCCGCCTCGACCACCTTGTAGCCGTGCTTCTCCGCGACCTCGGCGGGCGTGCCCTCACCGGCAAGGACGCCGGAGATGGTCTTCTTGGCAAGCCTGTCGTTGAGCTTGCCATCGGATATCATCTGCTCAAGCTCGGCCACGTCGTCCGGCGTGACCGGCAGCTCGTCGAGGGCGAGCTTCTGCTCGTTGGCCACGCGGGAGATCTCGCCCAGCCACCACTTGCGCGCGCCGTCGGCGCTGGCGCCGGCCTGCACGGTCTGGTCGATGAGGTCGAGCGCGCCCGCGTTGAGGATGGCGTGCATCTGGCGGTCGTCGACGCCCCACTCCTTCTGCAGGCGGTGGCGGCGGTGCAGCGGCATCTCCGGAAGGGTCGCCCGCAACTCCTCGATGTGCTCCTTGGTGGTGTGCACCTGCACGAGGTCAGGATCGGGGAAGTAGCGGTAGTCGTTCGCGTCGGACTTGAGACGGCCGTTGGCGGTGGTCTGCGTGGACTCGTCCCAGTTGCGGGTCTCCTGCAGGATCTGCCCGCCCTGGGCGAGGATCGTGGCCTGGCGGCGGATCTCGTAGACGATGGTCTTCTCGATGCCGCGGAACGAGTTGACGTTCTTCGTCTCCGAACGCGTGCCAAGCGGCGCGTCAGGGCTCTCGCGCAGCGAGACGTTGACGTCGGCGCGCATGTTGCCCTGCTCGAGGCGGCCCTCGGACACGCCCAGCGCACGGGCGATGTCGCGGATCATGCGCACGTAGGCGCCGGCGATCTCGGCGGCCTTGGCGCCCGTGCCGGTCACCGGCTGGGTGACGATCTCGACGAGCGGCACGCCCGCACGGTTGTAGTCCACGAGCGAGTAGGCGGCACCCTCGATGCGGCCCGCCGCGCCGCCGATGTGCGTGTTCTTGCCGGCGTCGTCCTCCACGTGCGCACGCAGGATCGGCACCCGGAACGTGCTGCCGTCATCGAGCTCGACGTCGAGGTAGCCCTCGCCGTTGAGCGGCTTGTCGGCCTGCGAGATCTGGTAGTCGCGCGGCATATCCGGGTAGAAGTAGTTCTTGCGCGACCACTGGCTCCACTCGTTGATGTGGCAGTGCAGCGCGAGGCCCAAACGGATGGCGTCGTCGATGGCCTGCTTGTTGAGCACGGGCAGGCTGCCGGGAAGCCCGAGGCTCACCGGGCTCAGCTCGGTGTTCGGCGCGGCGCCGAAGCTGTAGCCGGCCGGGCAGAACAGCTTTGTCTTCGTGTTCAGCTCGACGTGCGTCTCGAGGCCCCACACCGGGTCGTAGCGCTTGATCGCCTCGTCGAAGCTCATCAGTTTCTCGGCCATATCAGCGCTCCTCCTTCATACGGTCCGCGATTTTGTCCATGACGGCCTTCTGCTCGGCCTTGCCGATCGTGGCTGCCTGCCCGGCGTCCACGTCGGGGTTCTCGGCGGCCTGGTCGAGCCACGGGGCGGACAGCCTGTCGAGCAGCGCACCGGATTCGTCCGTAAGCGCCTTCTCGAGGGCGGCGGCCGGCCGGTAGAGCAGGTCGTCGCGCTTCTGCGGCGCCATGATCTGCAATCCGATGGGCAGGTTGTTCTCATCCAGGCCCGCGGGCATCGACAGGGCGGGGATGCCGGCGAGGTTGGCCGGGATGGTGCAGATATCGTTGCGGTACATGGTCATCGGGTCGGTGATCTCCTCGCCGAGACGGAACGCGGTGACCGGGGAGGTCGGGCTGACGAGCACGTCGACCTGTTTGAACGCCTCCTCGAAGTCGCGGATGATGAGCGTGCGCACCTTCTGGGCCGAGCCGTACCACGCGTCGTAGAAGCCGGCGGAGAGGGCGTAAGTTCCCAGGATGATGCGGCGCTTGACCTCGTCGCCGAAGCCCATCTCACGCGTCCAGGCCATCATGCCGGCGCTCGTCTGCGGCTGGCCGGCCGGGGGCATCACGCGCAGGCCGTAGCGCATGCCGTCGTAACGGGCGAGGTTGCTGGAGACCTCGCTGGGCATGAGGATGTAGTAGGCGTCGAGCGAGGCGGGGACGTGCGGCAGGCTGATCTGCCGCACGGTGGCGCCCATCGCCGTGAGCTTGTCGACGCAGGCGGCGAAGCTCTTCTCCACCGCGGGCGCGTAGCCCTCGCCCTGCATCTCTGTGACGACACCGACCTTGAGGCCCTTCAGGTCCTGGTTCTGGCCCTGCCTGGCGGCCTCGACCACCGGCGGGACCGGCTCGGGGATGGAGGTGGAGTCGGCGGGGTCATGGCCGCCGATGACGGCGTGCAGCAGCGCCGCGTCCATCACCGTGCGCGAGACCGGGCCGATCTGGTCGAGCGAGCTGGCCATGGCGATGGCGCCGAAGCGCGAGACCCCGCCGTACGTGGGTTTGACGCCGACCGTGCCGGTGAACGAACCGGGCTGGCGGATGGAGCCGCCCGTGTCGGTGCCGAGGGCCAGCGGCGCCTCGAACGCGGCCACGGCGGAGGCGGAGCCGCCGCCCGAGCCGCCCGGCACGCGGGTGGTGTCCCACGGGTTGTGGGTCGGGTAGAACGCCGAATGCTCCGTGGAGGAGCCCTGCGCGAACTCGTCGAGGTTCGTCTTGCCCAAGATCGGCATGCCCGCCGCCTTGAGCTTCCTGACGGCGGTGGCGTCGTAAGGAGGGATCCAGCCGTCGAGGATGCGGCTGGCCGCGGTGGTCTCGATGCCGCGGGTGACGATCATGTCCTTGACGGCGATCGGCACGCCGGCCAGCGGGGAGAGATCCTCGCCCCTGGCGCGCGCCTCATCGACCTTGTCGGCCTGCTCGAGCGCCTCTTTGGCCGAGACGGTGAGGAAGGCCTTCAGGCTGGGCTCGGCGGCGGCGATGACGTCGATCTCCGCCTGGGTGAGCTCGCGGCTGGAAATCTCCTTGTTCCTCAGCTTCTCCGCCATCTGCGCGGCGGAGAGCCGGACAATCTGTGTGTCTGCCATCATTTTCCTCCCAGAATGCGCGGGGCGACGAACTGGCCGGCCTCACTCTTGGGTGCCTGGGCGAGGATCTCGTCACGGTCGAGCGGGGGCACCGGGGTGTCAGGGCGCAGCGGCGCCTCGAGAGGGACGGGGTTGGCGGTGGGCGGCACATCGCCGGTCGCCACGTCCTGGATGTGGGTGACGGAGTTGGAAATCACGTTGAGGTCATCCTTGAGCCGGTCGGCCTCCTCGTCGCTGAGGGCGATGCGGACGAGCGAACCGAGGTGCCTGACCTGGTCTTTCGTAAATCGAGCCATACGGCCCATGCTATCGGCCTGAATCGACGCTGCGGCAGGCGGTGGGAATGTCCCGGCCGCCCTCACGCGCGCGGCGACTGCTGGCCTTCCTCCCCGCCGGCGAGCCCGACCCCCGCGTTCTGCGCGATCCACGCGTGCATGGCGACGGCGGCCGCGGCCCCCGCGTTGAGGGAGCGCACCGAGCCGAACTGGGAGATGTAGACCACGTCGTCGGCCAGCTCCAGCGCCTTCTTCGTCAGCCCCGGCCCCTCGGCACCGAACACGAGCAGGCTCTCGGGCTTGAAACGGTACGTCTCGATGGGCACGGAGCCGGGCACGTTGTCGAGTGCGACCACGCGCATGCCGGGCTTCTCCCGTCTGATTTTCGTGACGAGGTCCTCGATGGTCGCCTCATGGTCCACATGCTGATAGAGCTGGGTCATGAGGGCGCCGGTCTTGTTCCACTTGTGCGGGCCGATGATGTGCACGCGCGCGGCGGCGAAGGCGTTGGCCGTGCGCACGATGGAGCCGATGTTGAAGTCGTGCGTCCAGTTCTCGATGGCCACCTCGAACGGGTGGCGTCCCCGCGCGTCCAGGTCGGCGCGGATGGCGTCGACCGTCCAGTAGCGGTAGCGGTCGAGCACGTTGCGCGCGTCGCCCTCACCGAGCAGGTCCGGGTCCCATCTGCCCGGCACATAGAGCGGGCTCGCAGGGTTGTCGGGCCGGGCCTGGCCGGGGTGCTCCTTCTCCCACGGTCCGACGCCGACATGGCGGAAATGCGGCTCGCCGGACGCCATCGCGGCGGCGGTCACAGGATTGGGCTCGTACATGCTCACCGGCCCTTCCGGGCGGTGCCGTCCTCCGCCTCAAGGCTCGGCGCGGAGAACGTGCTGACCTCGCGCACGTCGAAGACGCGCAGGAACGGCAGGTCTTCCGCGGAACCATCGGTCGGGTTGACCACATGGATCCGCCCCGAGCGCTCCCCTGTGAGCGCCCCCGTCCCGCCGACGAGCGAGGCGATGGCCGTCGGGTGCGCGCCCTCGGCGGCGAGGATGCCGAAGTCGAGGCCGAGCTCGTTGCCGCGGTGCAGGGTGACAATCGACGAGGTCTGGATATACGAGCGCTCGGAGAGCCAGGCGTCGAGCAGGAGCACGTTCTTGCCGGCCACGGCCGGGCCTTTCGTGGAGGGGAACACAAAGTCGAGGCTGAACGCGTCGAGCGAGCGCCCCTCCTGACGGGCCGCGCCCATGAGGGCGACGGCGAGCGGCACGGCCGCGGCGGTCAGCGCGCCCACGGCGTCCACGGGCGCCACGCGGCCCTCCTTCTCCGCCTGTTCGAGCCGGTCGAGCAGCGCACGCCCGGCGAGTGCTGAGCCCTCCTGGCTGAAGGAGACGTCGTACAGCTCGGAGAACGGCTTGTCCCCTACCGCTCTGGCGACGATCCCCCTCAGCCTGTCGCGGTCACTGTCAGTCATATGCCCGTCCGTCCTTCCGCCATCCGCCTGCGGCTGCGACTGCGGCTGCCCGCACTGTCCCGACGAGCGACCGTCCGTTGTCCTGTCCGTCATCGCGCTCATGCGTCCTCCTTGCCGTCGGTGACAGGCCGCACCTGCACCTCGGCCTCGTCCGTCAGCTCCGAGGAGGTGAGCCGGCACACCTGCGCCTTCTCCGGGCTGATCTCCTCGAGGCGGTCGATCTTCTTGGGATCCATCTCGTCCAGCCGGCGTGCTTTGGGCAGGATGGTGCGCTCGAGGTTGCCGACGAGCTTGTTGTAGGTGTCCACCGTGCGCTCGAGCTGGCCGCCCATGGAACCCACGTAGCTGCCGAGCGTGCGGAAGCCGGCGTAGAGCTGCTGGCAGAGGCGGAACAGCTCGCGGGCATCGTCGGAGAGGCTCTGTTGCTGCCATCCTGCCGCCACGGCCTGCAGCACGGCCCAGAAGCTCACCGGCGAGCAGAGTGCCACTTTGTGCGCGAACGCATAGGAGAGCAGGTCGGGGTCGGTCTCGAGCGCCGCGGAGAGCACGGCCTCGGTGGGCAGGAAGGCGATGGTGAACTCGGGGGTGTTGGACAGGATCCCCGAATAATCACGTTTGCCCAGATCATCGATGTGCTTGCGGATCGCCCTCACATTGTCGGCGAGCAGGCGGTCGCGGTTCGCCCGCCCCTCGGCGGTGGCGGTGTCGGTGCGCACCGCCTCCTGATAGGCGGAGAACGGCGTCTTGGAATCGACGGGGATCTGGCGGTTGCCGGGCAGGTAGATCACCATGTCGGGCCGGGAGGAGGTGGACACGCCGGTGGGGACGACCACCTGTGTGTCGAAGTCGACATGCTCGCGCATGCCGGCCGCCTCGACGAGGTTGCGCAGGGAGACCTCGCCCCAACGCCCGCGCGCCTGGTTGTTGGTGAGCACCCCGGCGAGCGCCTTCGTCTGCTCGGACAGCTCGCTGCCCGACTGCGAGAGGGCGCGCAGCTGCTCGCCCATCTGTCCGGATTCCTTCTTGCGCCCCTCCTCCATGGTGGTGACGCGCTGCTGGAGTTTGGCGAGCTGGTCGGCCACCGGTGAGAGGAGCTTCAAGACCTGCTGGTTCTCCTCGGAGGACTCGTGCTGGCGGCGCAGCAGCTCGTCCTGGTGGCGTTTGTTCTGCTCGGCCAGGGTCGCCTGGTACTGCTCGCGCTGGTCGGCCAGCTCGGCCTGCCGGCGTGTCTCGGCTTCATGCTGCGCCTTCACGCGCTCCTGCTCGGCCTGCCGGGCGTGCTCGAGCTGCTCGCGCAGGTAGGCGACCTGCTGGTCCTGCACGGCCAGCGAGGCTTTGGCGGCCGAAAGGTCGGCGTTGGCGGTGTTGTAGGAAGCGGTAAGCGTGGCAAAATCCTGCTGTGCTTTCGTCAGCTCCTCGGCCAGTCGTCGGGGATCCTCGCTGCCCGCGGCGGCCCGACCGGCACGCTCATGGGCGCGCGCGGCGAACCAGCCGATGGCGGTCCCTGCGGCCAGGCCCACGACCAACAGAATGAGCGGAAGAACGAATTGTGACATGTCTCCGAGTCTACGCAGCCCGCGCCGATATCACCGGTAAGCCGGGTTATCCACACTGCGTGGAAAATCGCCGCATCCCATCGGTTTTCTCCCGACGTGTCCTTCCACCCGCTGATCTGGCTGCATCTTTTATCTCACAGATGGATGATCACGCTCCCCCAGACATGCAGGGAGGGGACGCGGAGACGCGTATAGACGGTTCCCCCACGGGTCTGCGACGAGGCATCAAGATTTTTGATCTCGATGCCCTTCCCACCATCCGGGGTGGAAAAGGTGACGGAAGAGACCGGTCCGTCAGTTCGGACCAGAAGGGTGAACGGTTCGGTGTCACATACCTTCTGTCCATGTGTCCATTTCGGGTCCTGTGAACCCGTGAGATTGACGAAGTTGAGGAAAATGCGATCGTCATCGCGACGCGCGCGGATCCAGATTTTTCCGGGTTCCGGAAGATCGGAAAGAAGCCCCGTTGCCTCGATGAGGTTGTCGCCATCCTGCCTTTCCACGGCGAGGGGGATGGTGCGCAGCCTCCTGTCGGCCCAGAGTCCGGACAGATAGGTGATGTAGTCGTAGTACGAAACGATCTGTCCGGCATGTTCCCCATCGGCTGTGAAGTACCTGCTGTAGTACGCCTGCGTAAGCAATCCATGATTCTGGCCGTTGATGAGATGGGTCGCCCCGGCCACGGTGATGATGGCCGTGAGGATGGCGAGCGCGTTGTACGCCTGTTCGGATCCGCCCTGTTCGAATTGCGGCAGATACGCCGCAAGGATGACAGGCAGATCGGAGATTGATCGTGCATGCTCGATGAGCCCGAGGATATCGGCATAAGTAGAGTAAGGGTCCCAGACCTCAATGTAGAGGGCGTCCTGATGGGCGGTCGCCAGATGATCGACAGGCCAGTTCTTCACATTGTTGAAGATGAGTTTTGGTGCACCGGCGGGTGTGCGGAGTCCGACTTTCGCATCATCGACGAGCTCGCGGCAATTGCGGGCGAGATCGAGCCGGCAACCCTGGCTGTCGTTCGCCTCGGTGGGGAATCCATACGTGTCCATATGAATCCCGTCGAAACCGAAGTCCAAGGCCTTCTGATACTCACCCAGGATATGGTCGTGCCATCCGCAACCCCTGTCCACGTTCATGATCGACAGGAGGTCGGCAAAGGGGATGGGTTTTCCTTTGCTGTCATAGAGACGGTAGTCCGGATGCTTGTCCGCGTACCCGTTCGAGGATCCGTAAATGGCGCCATAGGCCATCGCGTTCATGCCGTGTGTATGGCAGGCCTCGATCAGTGTGCGGATCGTCCTCTTCGAGATCCGTTTGCCCATCATGTCCGTGTAGTCGTCGACCGGGCCCACGAGCCTGTCGTGCAGGTAAGCCCAGTCATAAAACTGGACGTAATTGATATGCAGTCGGTTGAGCCATTCCAGGGGGGCGTTGTCCCTGCCGTCATCTTGCTCGAAATCGCTGAGGAAGCCGTAACGGACCTGGCCGCTGGCGATGTCGAACGCGGTCCGCGCCCTGGCACCTTTCTCATCGGCCGCCCGCAGGAGATAGCCGGAATGGGCAGGCAGACCCAGGCCATCCAGATGGACGGTGCCGTGATCGTCGGCCTCTTTTGTCCCCTGCCAGACCAGCTTGTTCTCATGGATCACCGACAGCCTGAGACGGTTCCCCGCCGCACCGGTCACCGTGAATGCGGGCTCATCCTCCTCGGCAAATTGTGCATGGATAGGAATGACCTCAAACATATTTCCAGCTTTCTGGTCGAAGAAATCTTGTGACGCAGTTGCTCAGCCCTTGATGGCCCCGATCATGACGCCCTTGTCGAAGTACTTCTGCAGGAATGGATAGATGATGATGAGAGGCAGGGCCGAGACGATGATGATGCCAAACTTGATCTGATCACCGAGGTTCTGTGACTGTGCCGCCGTCAGCTGGGCCATTCCCGGCTTCGTCTGGTTGGCGAGGAGGATGTTCTGCAGCACATTCTGCAACGGTTCCAGATCCTGGTCACGGATGTAGATCAGTCCGGTGAAGTAGTCATTCCAATGCCCGACGAAGTAATAGAGCCCGATGACGGCCAGGATGGCGCTCGACAGGGGCAGGACGATCTTGAGGAAATAACCCCAGTAGCTCAGACCGTCGATCCTCGCGGCATCGAAGAGATCCTCCGGAATGGAGGATTCGAAGAACGAGCGGGCGATGATCACGTTGTAGACGCTGACGGCACCGGGCAGGATGAACACCCACATCGAGTTGAGGAGGCCGAGCTGTTTCATCAGCAGGTAGCTCGGGATCATGCCGCCGCCGAAGAACATCGTGAACGTGAAGAGGAACATGATGACACGGCGCGGGCGGAACTCTTTGCGGGAGAGGCCGAAGGCGCAGGGGATCGTCACAAGAAGGTTGATGGCGGTTCCCACGATCGAGTAGATGAGCGTGTTGCGGTAACCGATCCAGATCCGGCTGTCCTGGAGGATCTTTGCATAGCCGGCGAGCGTGACTCCCTTGGGCAGGAGGCTGACCTCACCGTTGGCGACCGCCGTCGGATCCGAGAACGAGGCGACGAGCACGAACCAGAGCGGATAGATGATCGCGACGACGACGAGGGCGAGGATCAGAAAGATGACCACATCGGCGACGGCATCGCCCGCCGTCAGCTTCTGATGCACGTGTTTGTTCGTCGGTGTCCGCTTCATACCTGCGAGCGCCTTCTGCTCGGGTGTGATGCTCTTTCTGCTGTTGATAACGGTTTCCATGATGATTCCTCTCCGTTTGTCTTTCGGCATCCAAGACGCACCGGGTCAGAAGATGCTGGTATCGCTCGTCTTCTTGGCGATGAAGTTGGCCAGGACGAGGAAGAAGAAGTTGACGAGCGAGTTGAACAGGCCGATGGCCGTCGAATACGAGAACTGCGTATCGAGGATGCCGATCCGGTAGGTGTACGTCGAGATGACCTCGGAGGCGGTGATGTTGAGGGTGTTCTGCATCAGCCAGACCTTTTCGAAGCCGACCCCGAGGATCGAACCCATGTTGAGGATGAGCAGGACGCCGACGGTCGGCATGATCGTGGGGATATCGACGTAGCGGATGAGCTGGAGCCTTCCCGCGCCGTCGATTCGTGCCGCCTCATAGAGCGCCGTGTCGACCGAGCTGAGGGCCGCGAGATAGATGATGCAGTTCCAGCCCATATGCTGCCAGACCTCGGAGATCCAGTAGATGGAGGTGAAGGCCTTCGGATCGCCCATCAGGCTCGTCCGTCCGAAGAACCGGCCGAGGAGACCATTGCCGGGCGAGAGGAAGATGTTGATCATGGAGACGATCACGACCGTGGAGATGAAGTGCGGCATGTAGGTGATGGTCTGCACGAATCCCTTGACCTTCGGGCTGGCGATCTGGTTGATGAGCAGCGCGAGGATGATCGGTGCGATGAAGCCCATCACCAGCGTCCACAGGCTGATGCGGAAGGTGTTGCGGATGATCTCGCCGAAAAGCGGGTCGCGGAAGAACTGGTCGAAGTACTCTGTGCCGACCCATTTCCCGCCGGTCAGGCCTTTGGTCACGTCGTAGTCGCGGAACGCGAGCTGGATGCCGTACATCGGCACGTAATTGAACAGGAGGACGAAACCGACGGCCGGCAGGATCATCGTCCAGATCTCCCAATAACGCCGGAAGTGGTTCGCCAGTCTCCTGTACCACGGCTGGTGCCTGGCGATCCATTCGTTGTCCGGGATCGAATCTTTCTGACGATCTTCCATCTTCCTGTCGGCCTGTCGTGCGCGCGGATTCCCTTTGACACTCCTGCCCTCTGATACTGCTGACGTCATCGTCATGCCTCCTTCGGGGTTTCGGTTTCAAGTGCGAACGCCATCCATGGATCGAGCACACCGGCGCGGATGCCCTGCAGGGTCCGGTCCTGGGTATCGGTGGAGATGAGCAGTCGCGCCCTCTTGTCCTTCCCGTTCGCCTGTCGTAGAAGACCAAGCGCCTGCGACGGGATGGACGCTGCCGACCCTGAGACGTTGACCACCGTGATGATCTGCGCTCCTCCGAGCGTGCGGGTGAAGTCGTAGACATGCTCGTCTGACGGGTCAAGCAGACGGAAGTCGCCTGCCGCCACGATCGGATCCGTATGCCTGAGCCCGATCAGTCGCTTGTAGAAGCCGAGGACCGAATCAGGGTCTTTGAGCTCGGCGGCGGCGTTGATCTCGTCCTTGTTCGGGTTGACGGAGATCCAGGGGGCCTTCCCGCCGTCCTCGACGGCCGAAGGATCCTCGAATCCCGCATACTTCGAGTCGTCCCACTGCATGGGGGTCCTCGAGTTGTCACGGCTCACCCTTGCCAGTGCCTCCATCATCGAATCGGCGCTCTGGATGCGAGCCCGTTCGACCCTCTGGTGGAAGGCATTGATCGACTCGATGTCACGATACTGATCGAGACGGGTGAAACCGGCATTCGTCATGCCCAGTTCCTCACCCTGATAGATGTAGGGCGTCCCTCTGTGCATATGGAGGAGGAGGGCGAGCGCCTTGGCGGAGCGCGTGCGCATCATGGCGGAACCGTCGTCACCCCAGCGCGAGACGCTGCGGGGCTGGTCGTGGTTGTCGAAGTAGAGGCTCGCCCAGCCTGTGCGGCCGACCGCCTTCTGCTCGCCGTCCATGGCTTTTTTGAGCCGTGTGAGCCTGAGCGGTCTCATGTTCCATTTCGCCCCGTCCTGATCGCAGTCGACGTGGTCGAACAGGAAGAGCATGTCCAGCTCATGGTTGCGCGGGTCGGTGATCGCACGATTTCGGTCCGGGGTGATCCCCTGCCCCTCGCCGACGGTCATATAGCCGCTGCGGCCTGTGAAAACGGCTTTGCGCATCTCTTTGAGATACTCGTCCAGTCGCGGTCCGTCCATGCTGAAAGGCCAGGGGCTCGAATAGCCTTCCTCGCCCACCGGCAGGTCCTTGATCCGGGACCCCGCCTCACCGGGCAGCCGGCCGGCGGGATCCACCGTCTTGGAGATCAGTGTGATCACATCCATGCGGAAGCCGTCGATCCCCCGATCCATCCACCAGTTCATCATCCGGTAGACGGCTTTGCGGACCTGTGGGTTCTCCCAGTTGAGATCAGGCTGTTTCTTCGAGAAGGTGTGCAGGTAGTACTCGCCGCGCCGCGGATCGTATGTCCAGGCGGAACCGCCGAAACTGCTCCCCCACCTGTTCGGTTCCGCACCCGCAGTCCCGGGGGTGTGGCCGGGACGTGCGGGACGCCACCAATACCAGTCGGCGGGCGGGTCATCCTTGTTGCGGGATGCCTGGAACCACGGGTGTTTGTCCGAGGTGTGGTTGACCACCAGGTCCATGATCACCCGCAGGCCGAGCCTATGGGCGTGGGCCAGGAGGGAATCCATGTCGTCCATCGTGCCGAACAGCGGGTCGATCTCCTCATAGTCGGCGATGTCGTACCCGTTGTCGCACTGGGGTGACTTGTAGACCGGCGACAGCCAGATCACGTCCACGCCCAGGGAGGCGAGATACGGCAGGCGCCTGTCGATACCGCGCAGGTCGCCCATGCCGTCGCCGTTAGAATCCTGGAAGCTGCGCGGGTAGATCTGGTAGACGACCGCATCGGCCCACCACGGGTCGGGGGTCGCGCCGTTTGTGCGAACAGAATCGGGCAGCACTGCCCTCTGACTATCCGTCATGTCGATCGCTTTCATCGAAAATGCTGGGATCGGGGAACAAAATCCAGATTCCTGGTCTCGTCCCTCTCTCATGCCGGGCCGGCTGGCAGCCTTCACGATGAGCCGCCATCCTGCCTGGCATGGGATAGGAAAGGGATTAAAGATGAAGAAGGTGTCTGATCAGATTTCCATTGGCATCACCAGTTGAGGATCTTGGTCAGATCGATGCCGCTCTTCTTGAGGTTGCCATTGAAGCGGTCGTAGATCTTCTGTTCGATTTTGACCTGCTCGCCGAGCTTGTTCTGATTGAGCTTCTTGACGTAGGCATCCCAGCCTTTCTCGACACCGCCCTTGGTGACCCAGGTCGCGAACGAGCTCATCGCGTATTGCGTGATGCCGGTCGCGTTCTTGTTGAGCGTGTTGGTCTCATCGGTCGTCTGGGGCATGTTCGAGTAGAGGATGTCCGTGTTGAAGTTGACATTCTTGAAATCAGCGTCGTAGACGTGGTCCACGGGGCGGACCTCCGTCTGCTCGGCCGGGAGATTGAGCTTCATACTGTTGTCGATCCATGCGGGGGCGCGGTCACCGAGCGAGTTCTCGAACTGCCAGTCAGCCGCGTTCTTTGTCTTATCGGCGGGAGGAAGAACGGTGTAGCTGTCCTGGCCGTTCTTCTTCACGCACTTTCCGAACGAGCCGAAACGGGTCTGGAGGGACATATCGGGGCTGTAAAGCGCGTCGACGAGTTTGAGCGCCGCATCCTTGTTGCCGACCTTCGCGGAGACGACGACCTTGTCAGGGTTGTAGGCGCCGCCGTCGCCCGTATACGACCAGACGGGCTTGACGGTCTGGTTGGCGTCATATTTCAGGGACGGAATGGCGACATACTGCTTGCCGAGCTCCGAGCCGAAGATATCGGACGGGGTCCACATGATGGTGGCACCGACGCGCGCCGTCTTGCCGTCGCCTTTGGCGGTCGCCTCATACTTCGACCAGTCGTGGGTGAAGGCCTCGCTCGAGATGAGGTTCTCGCTCCACATCCGGTGCAGCCACTGGATGAGCTGACGGTAGCGGGCGTCGGTGAAGTAGGTCTTTACCTTCCCGTTCTGGACGTAGAGCCCGTATGGGCTGCTCGGGACGACGATCCCGAAGCTCGAGAGGAACACGTTCGGCTCGAACAGGCCGAAGCCGTCGGTGTTCGGCGAATTGAAGTCGAACGGGATCTCATCGTTCTTGCCGTTGCCGTTGGGATCCTCGGTCTTGAAGGCCTTGAGATCAGTCTCGAATTCATCCCACGTCGTGGGGACCTTCAGACCCAGCTTGTCGAGCCAGACCTTGTTGATGAAGAGATGGTTGGAGGTACGCGCGTTGAGCGGACGGGCGACGGACGGGGTCCCGAGGATCTTCCCGTCGGTGGTCATCGAGATGGTCTTCGAATATGGATCCGTCTTGAACATCTTGGAGACATTGGGCATATTCTTCAGCTCGGGCTTGAGGTCGAGGAACATGCTCCCGTACTGGCTCATATCACCGGAACCGAAACCGTTGATGGTCACGTCCGGGACCTCGCCGGCGGCGAGGGATGCCTTCTTCTGGTTGTTCCACGCGTCATCGGTGGCCTCCTGCCACTTGATGGCGCAATTGCACTTTACGGCCAGCTGCTTGGCCCACGGCAGGGTGGAGACTTTCTGCGTGCGGGCGTCCTTGACGACCATCACGGTGACGACGGGCTTGCCGTTCTGCGTCGCCGCACTGCTGCCGCAGCCTGCGAGCCCGATGGCGATCGCGCAGAGGGCCGCCCCTGCCGCCTGCAACCGAACGAAACGTTTCATTGGAATCTTCCTCCTTGAATCTTCCATGAATCAACGGAAATCCAGAAGATCATCAACCCTCCGGATCTCACGCATGAATGTAACACGTTTGCAAGCTCAACGCAAATTTTCGTTTTATTATCGGTCTTGTTGCGTTCGATGATTCTTATCACATTGATTTCGAAGTGACGCGATCATCGGACCATAGAAATGAAGATGACCGTATGCAATACGATTGTTTCGAAGATGAACTTCAGACACGCACAAGGAATTGAGGTCCCATGACATCCAACCTGACCAGCGTCGCCGAAAAGATCGGCGTGAGCCCCGCGACGGTGTCACGGGCCATCAACAACAAGCCCGGCGTCTCAGCGAAGACACGCCAGACAGTCCTCGAGACCATCAGACAGCTGGGCGTGCAGGTGACGCCGAGCACGACGGAATGCCGGCTCGTTGCCCTCATCACCCCTGATATGTCGAACCCGATCTTCCCGGATTTCGTCACAAAGATCAACACGCTCCTCGCACAGGAACAGGAGCTCCCGGTCCTGTGCACCTACACCCTCGGCGGCCAGACAGAGGAGATGTACCTGCGGATGATCAGACAGCTCCCCCTCGAGGGGGCGATCTTCCTGGCAGGACATTATGACAATGCCCGCATGGACCACACAATCTATCGACCGCTTGTCGACAGGAACATCCCACTCGCCTTCCTCAACGCCTCATCACACGATCAGCCCGGGTTCTACGCCGAGACGGATGACGCACAGGCAACCCGGATGGCCCTGAAGCACCTCGTCGATCTCGGGCATCGGAAGATCGGGCTCCTCCTGGGCGATCGTGCCCACTATCCGACGATCACGAAATACCAGTCGGCCCTCGCCTTCTTCAAGAAGGAGGGAATCGACCATGCGGCTGCCCTGACACGTTGGACGACATATGGGATCGAGTCCGGCCAGCTGGCCGCGCGGCAGCTCATCGACAACGGCGCCACGGCGATCCTCTGCGCGAACGACCAGCTCGCCATCGGCGCGCTGCATGCGGCACGGGGTATGGGCAAATCGGTCCCGGACGACCTCTCGGTCATCGGTTATGACGACTCACCGCTCCTGACAGACGTGACCCCGGCGCTCACGACCGTCAGACAGCCTGTTGCCGCATTGAGCCAGGCACTTGTCCATTGTCTGCGGCTTCTGAGAGAGAATATGCCTTACTCCGGCAAACCGGACGTCGTCAGATACACGCCCGAGCTGATCGTGCGCGACTCGACCGGCCCGGCGCCGGCCCCGAAGGGTGAATGATCGGCAACGGCCGGGTTCCCCATAGGGTCCGGCCTGTTGCGGCCTCCGCCGGCACTTCTCTGTCCACCGACGGTGGACGTGTTGTTGACAGCGTAATCATTACGTAAATAACTGCGCTTATTTACGTTTTTGTTTCGCTGATATACCGTTGATCTATCCGCATCAGAACCGTTTCTCAGAGACGAGGACCGGGCATCTCCTGATTTGCGGATACATCAAGGAGGAAAGTGCCATGGACCAGACAAGGCACTTGGGGCATATCAGCCGTATCGCCGCCGTATCCACAGCCGTGCTTGCGTTTCTTGTATCGGGCAGCCCGGCTTTTGCAACCGACTCGACCGGTCAAGAAGATTCTCCGGACACCGATGTCCGCACCGCTGACACCTCGACTTTGAAAACTTGGTGGCAGAGTAACGGGGTGAAGGATTCTTCCGGACCCATCCAAGATCGGGCGGTCCGCGAATCGCCGTTCTACACGACCCAAGTCTCGACAGCCGCTGATTCTGACACAAACCCCAGCGGTGACCGATACGATTCTTTCACCTATATGAGCATTCCCCGTGACGGCTCACCGAAGCAGGGATATACGGATCAGGATGGTGCAGAGTTTGCTTCTGAGAGCGGTCAGAGCATGTCATGGAGCACTTTTGAATACTCCAAGGATTCATGGGTCTATATCCATCTGACCGACGGCACGAGAACTATTTCCTCCGCTGCGGACGTTGTCATCCGCCCGTCAAAGGACCACTTCCCGATCCATGTCATCAACCGTGACACCGTCGCGATCAGAGTACCGTATTCACCTCACGGACAGAGATTTTCCGTCGAATTCGCGCCCGAACAGATGAACGTCTACAACACCATGCAGGGTGTCTCAGGATCCCTGACCACTCACGCCTCATCCCAGTCGAGACTCATCGACACGGAACCCCGGCATGCGATGATGGTATTCGCGCAGCCGCTGTTGACAGGATCATCAGCAAAACGATTCATCCCGACATCCGCCTCCGGCACGGTCTACTATCCCGCGGAAGGGAAAGTCGACGATCTCGGGGCGGTCAAGGCCGATGTGATCTATTTCAGACCGGGAATCTACTGGATGACCGGCTCATCACACGCGCAACTGTCTGCCCGCGTCCGCTGGGTCTATCTCGCACCCGGGGCATATGTAAAAGGCGCCCTCCAATTCATGGACGGCGCGCAATCCTTGTACAAGGTGACAGGTTACGGAATTCTCTCAGGAGAGCAGTATCCCTATGAATCCGATACCTCCAACGGTTATCGCCATATAGCGGCCGGCAAGAGCGATTGCTATGCCTCCTGCGTGATGATGCTGCGTTTCTCGTCTTCCGACCAGCAGCAACATCTCGACCTCCAGGGTGTCACGGTGGCAAATCCCCCTTATCACTCGTTCGTCGTCTATGGGAATGAGGATACGTTCTCCATGACCGTCAAGGATTACCAACAGGTGGGTGCATGGTATTGGCAGACTGACGGAATCGAACCATATTCCGGCAGTACCGTCGAGGACACATTCTTCCACTCCAATGATGACGTGCTCAAGCTATACCACTCGAATGTCTCCATCGACAACACAGTCGTTTGGAAGGACGAGAACGGCCCGGTCATCCAATGGGGCTGGTCCCCCCGCCAGGTATCAGACGTCTCTGTCAGCAATACCGATGTGATCCACAATCGGATGTACTGGAAGGATGAGAAGTACAATACCTGCGTCATCAACTCCTCTTCCAGTTACCTTGACATGGGTGCCACAAACACAGCCGACACGACCAAGACATACAAGAATCTGACCATCTCCGATACGAATGTCGAGGGAATGGTCAATTGCGCACTGAGAATCTATGCGCTGCAGAACATGGAGAACATCAAAATCGACGGCCTCCATATCTATGCATGGGACCAATTGGATGTCGCCTCCCAATACAGCAGGTTCTCGGCCTTCTCCGACAGAGACGGGAAGAAAGTCTCGATCGGCAAAGCCAGTGATGGAAAGGGACTCCTCCTCCGCAATTACACCGTCGGATCAACGTCAATCCTGAAAGCAGGAGACAATTGGGCCTCCACGGAATTGGGCAGGCTCAACTTTGATGGTGATCTATGGGACGACTGGGATGCTACGGCAGACGGTCAGCCACAAGGGCCTGCGCCCGTCTTCCACATCACTGGAATCTCCGATCATGAGACTTCACCCAATCGCTCGATCACCGTCTCAGGGTCCACCTCCGGACAGCGCGTGACCGTAAGCGTCAACAACACGTCAGTGGCTGACGAGGCTGTCAGAGAGGGGAAATACCGCATCTCCATTCCGTTGCCCGATTTGAGCAATTCCGTCCGGATCTCCTTCATTGCTAACAGCGGTGCAATGACAGTCCAGAGATACACCGTCTACTCATATGGGACAAAAATCGGGTTCCTCCAGGACCCCAAAGGCGACGACAACGGTCCTGGCAGCTATGTTTATCCGTCCGACGGCGCTTTCTCGAAAGGAAGCTTCGACCTGACGGGCATGGATGTCTACACAGATGGGCCCACCGTCCGCTTCGTCACTTCGCTCGCGGGGCCGATCTCAAATCCGTGGGGCGGGCATGGGATGAGTACACAGAGACTCAACATCTATCTCAAGAAACCACAGGGCAATCAGAAAGCGGTCACAACCGCATTGCTCCCGGGGACGAATACATTCGCCAAAGGAGCATGGTATCGGGCGATCGTTGCTGACGGCCGCAATGATGGATCCCGCTATTCCACTGGCGTCTACTCACCGTCTTTGAAGAAGGTCTCAGCAGCGGATCTCATGGTTCTGTCGGAAGGAAAGATTATCGTCTCCGTGCCGAAGACGGCACTCAGGCCACTGGATCCCGACGACTCCTCCTATCAAGTCTCCATGTTCAGCAGCAGTGAAGACACGGAAGGAGTCGGCAATGTCCGGCCCGTGTTCGGCAGTGATTGCTGGAATGGGAAGGACGGCTGCCCCGGCTATGTCCACCAATTCCGGTTCGGTGGGGGCAAAGGCCACGTGCTCGACCATTCCCCGTATGACAGCGACACAACAGACACAAACGCGATCGATGTCATATCCGGTACGACCCGCCAGACAGAGGCCCTGAGCCTCAGCCATCATCAGGCCGTCGTCCCATATGTCACCCTGACCCCGGTCCCCCATGACTCCTCCCAGACCAATCCGTCTGGTCATCATGAACAGACAACAAAGTCTGATACCCGGTCTTTCGCTCAAAATAATCCGAATCGGAGATCTCTTTCAGCCAGGAAGACGATGCGCCGCGAACATCTGCTGTCCCGGACAGGGCTCACGGTGATCGGGACCACGGCCGCAGCCATCCTTCTGCTGACTGGGGTGACCATCTCGTGGATTGCCCTGTCCCACCAGCATGACCGGTAAAAAAAGTCAGTGACAGACAAGAAGAGAAGAACATGACCTCCCATGTGACGCTATCGCCACAGTACTGATTCCATTGTGCCCCCGGGCTTCCGGTACATTCCGCGGATCCGGCGGGTCGGGAGCACGGGTTTCTTCTCTCCATCCCTCTCCAGCATGCCGCTGTTTCTCCTGTCAAGGTGCCCGACAAAACAATCGGAACCATCCGCGGGAAAATAGAGAAGGAAGAAGAAGAAGGTCCTATGAAACGGTTCGCCCTCTGGTATGAATACATTTGCCGGATCATCATGAACGTGGTGGTCGTCCACATCGCCTTCCTCGCGCACACGCTCCTCGGGGCCGTCATCATCGGCTTCTTCCCCTCGATCGCCGCCACCAATACGACGTATCGGACGTGGCTGCGGGATGTGGATGATCGTGAATGGAAGGTCATCCAGACATGGAAGGTCTTTCACAACGCCTGGAGACAGGAACTCAGATCCGCAAATCTCTTTGGCTACCCCCAGTTCATCCTGTGGGCGTTTCTCCTGTGGGATTACTACCTCGCCAACACCAACAGCATGGGCCGGGTCGGCAGAGGGATCTCGGGTATTCTGCTGCTGGTCAACATTCTCTATGGCATCTTCGTCTTCCTTTCATGGATCGTGCGCGCGGACTTCGATGAGAAACCCGGCTGGATCATCAGATACTCGCTGTCGATGGTCGTCGCCCGGCCGCTGTGCTCCCTGATGCTCCTCATCCTGACAACGCTGGTTATGTGGGCCTATGCCAAATGGCCGGGCCTCGCAGTCGCATTCGGGGTCGCCGTTCCCATGTTCGTCGCGGCGATATCGGTCTATTCGTTCGGACGGCTGCCAGGGATGGATATCCATGTGCTCGAGCCACAGGATCAGACAAACACGGGAACAACACGCAGGTCTTCCCATAGTACCGGTGAGTGAAAGCCAGTGTGATATCTCGACCGAGACAACGGTGTGGTAATGGTGCTGCATTTGCCCTGGGATGAAGCCTGCCGAGAGGGCCGTTTTTCTCCATCGGCACATTCAGTCTGTAGGTGTCGATCCTGAAATTGCGGATGCCTTCGGCCGCTTTCAGGCTGATGAGGTCCGACATGAAGCAGCCGGCCAGATGCAGACTCCAAAAGCTGGGGCTGAGGCAGAGGCGGTGGATGGTCGCGTACACATCGCGGTCATTGGTCCAGGCCCCGTCAATCTGTCGGTAAGTCGGCTCTGTCCCGCTGATGACGGCGGCATAACCGGCGACCTCACGGTCGACCAGAAGGACATATCCGTTGCCCTGCGCGATATCCTCGGCGATCGTCGTGCAGTCAGGGTATCCGCCCTGCCATTGGGACGAACCGTTTTTGCTTTGAGGTATTTCTTGACCTCCTCGATGATGAGCATGATCCGGCCGGGCGTTCTGAGTGTAAATGAGGCCCCTCGTCCGTCTCCTCACAGGGCTGCCGCCGTGCACAGACAAAAAAGGGTCCCGGGGTGAACCCGGAACCCTTATCGCGGAGAGCGAGGGATTCGGACCCTCGAAGGCCAAAAAGACCTTAACACCTTAGCAGGGTGCCCCATTCGACCGCTCTGGCAGCTCTCCAGTTGAGCGAACGTCAACAGCAATCAATGCTACCACAGCACCGGACAGCCTCACCTGTCCTTCGCCTCGACGCCGGAGCCGCGCTCGCGCTTGTCGCGCGCCGCCGCCTGCTCCTTCTCGAGCCGGTCGAGCACTTTCTGTGCCTCGGCACGGCGTGCGGGGTTGCCGGAGTTGATGTCCTCTCGGGCGCGGGCGAGCTCCTCCTCGCGGGCACGGTAGGCGGGATCCTTCATGGCCCTGTGACGGCGCCACGCCTTCTTCCAGTCGGCGAAGATCGGCCCGGTGAGGAAGAAGTAGAGGAACAGGCCGATGCCGCCGGCCCCCATGATGATGGTGAACGCCGCGTCCCCCGTGCTGATGCCGAGGGGGATGGCGATGATGCCCACGACGAGCGGGGCGAAGGTGACGAAGTTGTCCATGCCCGGCGAGTCCGGGCGCAGGACCGGCTTTCTGTCACGAATGCTCATGCCTGCTCCTCGTCTGTCCGGGCGTCAGAATCTGTCCGAACGTCGGCCGTATTCCTGCCGGCCTCGCGGTCCGACAAACCGTGCGGTGCCTTCCAGCCCTGCAGGATCACCGGCTCGGGGACGAGGTCGATGCCGAAGCTCTTTCGTACGCCCTCCTGTACGGCGACGGCGAGGTCCATCACATCCTTGGCCGTGGCCTCCCCTCTGTTTGTCAGGGCGAGCGTGTGGAGGGTGGAGAGCGAGGCGGGCGCATCGTCAGTGAGCGCGTAACCCTTGTGGAACCCGGAATGGTCGATGAGCCAGGCGGCGGACGTCTTGACGGCGCTTGCCTGCTCGGAGCCGTGCGCGCCGGGGATGCTGACCGGGAAGCGCGGGGCCTCCTCGGGCAATTTGTCGGCGTCGGCCTGGCTGATGATCGGGTTGACGAAGAAACTGCCGCAGCTCCAGCGGTCGTGCCGAAGCTCCGGGCCGAGCTCGGTGGGCGCGGCGGCCGTCTGGCGCACGACCGGCCCGACATGCTTGCGCGTGCCGGCGGGAACACCGGTCACCACGGGGTCCTGCGCGAGCGGGGCGAGCCACGGGTCGTCGTAGCGGCGCGGGTCCTCGAGCATGCCTTTGGCGGCGCGCACCGACAGGACGGTGGAGCGCACGCGGGAGATATCCATCCGCGTGCCGGTCGTCACACCGAGGGCATGGGCGAGCTGGCCGAAATCAACGCTGGCGATGGAGGAATTGACAAGTGCAAAAGTGACAGAGAGCACCACACAGCGCGGCGTGGGGAACCAACGGATACCCGGGGTGCCGTCGCCCGCATACATGCCCCGTTTGAGGGCGGAGGTGCGGTAGCCGAAACTCATCTCAGAAGGGGACAGGATCTCCACAGCCCCGGTCTGCCGGTCCCACACCTCGACCTGCGCCACGGAGGCAGAGACCTCCTGCCCGTAGGCACCGATATTCTGCACGACGGAGGCGCCGATCGTGCCGGGGATGCCGGACAGGGCCTCCACGCCCTGATAGCCGCGCGAGACCATGAGCCGGACGAACGCGTCCCAGCGCACGCCGGCCTCGGCTTTGACGCGCACGGCGCGCGTGCGGTCGTCGGCCTGCTCGGTGAGCACGTCGACGCCCCGGCGCAGATCACGCACCACCACGCCGTCGAACCCGGCATCAGGGGCCACGAGGTTGGAGCCGCCGCCGAGGACGAGCACCGGCCGACCGGCGTCGTCGGCGTCCATGACCGCACCGATGAACCGATCGCGGGTGGTGGCGGCGACGTAGGAGGCGACCGGCCCGCCCACGCGCAGCGTCGTCAGATCGGCGAGGCTGGGTGCCGCGCCGATCTCATCGGTTGTTCCGGCCGTGCCGGCGGTCTTCTCCCGCCCCTGCGCATCCGTCATCCGCGTCTCCGACAAAGCATCCGCCATTGCGCTCCCCCGCGCCTTATGCCGTCCCCGGCGGGGATGGCCTTACGATCTGCGGGCCGATCGGCGATCGGCTGCCGGCCCGAACGTGTCCATGATACGAAAAAAGCCCGGATAAAATCCGGGCCTTGCTCTCTTCGCGCCTGCGCGATGACCGGTCGTACCGAGAACCGTGCAGACGGTCCCGGCACCCGGTCTCAGCGGGTCTCGCGGTGCAGCGTATGCTTGCCGCAGCGCGGGCAGAACTTCATGAGCTCCAGACGGTCAGGGGTGTTGCGACGATTCTTCTTCGTAATGTAGTTGCGCTCCTTGCACACCGTGCATGCCAGCGTGACGCCCGGGCGAACATCATTCCTTGCCATAAGACACCTCGAAAATTGTTGATCCGTTCCTGCGGACTTGTAGCGAGGGAGAGGCTCGAACTCTCGACCTTACGATTATGAGTCGTACGCTCTAGCCAGCTGAGCTACCTCGCCATGGAGCCTCGAGTGAGAATCGAACTCACGATCTCGTCATTACCAATGACGTGCTCTACCACTGAGCCATCGAGGCGTGGCTGGAAAAGGATTCGAACCTTTGTAGCCATAAGGCGACAGATTTACAGTCTGTTGCAATTGACCGCTCTGCCATCCAGCCGTATTACTGAACAAGGGCTCATCCCCCGAACAGCAACCTGTACATTAAAACACCCCCGGACGACGAACGCAAGGCCGTCCGGCAGATCCGGCGACACGCCTCACATTCCAACTGCAATCGGGCGCCGGACGGACGGCAGGGCGGCGCAGATCAGAACTCGGCGTTTCCCGGCTCTCGCGGGTCGGGGATGACGTCGCGGATGTTGTCCATGCCGGTGACGTACATGACGAGCCGCTCGAAGCCAAGGCCGAAGCCGGAGTGCTTGCACGTGCCGTACTTGCGAAGGTCCAGGTAGTACTTGTACTCGTCGAGGTTCATGCCCAGCTCCTTCATGCGCGCCACGAGCACGTCGTAGCGCTCCTCGCGCTGGGAGCCGCCCATGATCTCGCCGATGCAGGGCACAAGGCAGTCGACGGCCGCCACGGTCTTGCCGTCCTCGTTCTGGCGCATGTAGAACGCCTTGACGTCCTTGGGGTAGTCGGTGACGAACACCGGCCGGCCGAAGTGCTTCTCGGCCAGATAGCGCTCATGCTCGGTGGCGAGCTCGGGGCCCCACTCGGGTTTGATGGTGAACTTCGCGCCCTTCTTCTCTGCCTCCTGCAGCACTTTGACGGCGTCCGTGTAGGTGATGCGGGCGAACGGTGAGGAGGCCACGTGCCTCAGGCGGTCGACCAGGCCCTTGTCCACGAAGCGGTTGAGCATCGCCATCTCGTCGGGGCACTTCTCCAGCACCGTGTTGATGACGAACTTGAGCATCGCCTCCTCGACCTCCATGCAGCCCTCGAGGTCGGTGAAGGCCATCTCCGGCTCCATCTGCCAGAACTCGGCCGCGTGGCGGCGGGTGTTGGAGTCCTCGGCGCGGAACGTGGGGCCGAACGTGTAGATGTCGCCGAACGCCATGGCGAAGTTCTCGCCCTGCAGCTGGCCCGAGACGGTGAGCCTCGCCTGCTTGCCGAAGAAGTCCTTCGACCAGTCGACCTTGCCGTCTTTAGTCTTGGGCACGTTGGCGAGGTCGAGCGTGGTCACCTGGAACATCTCGCCGGCGCCCTCGGCGTCGGAGGTGGTGATGAGCGGCGTGTTCACGTAGACGAAGCCACGCTCCTGGAAGAACGTGTGGATGGCGTAGGCGGCCACCGAGCGGATGCGGAACACCGCGCGGAACAGGTTCGTGCGCGGGCGCAGGTGCTGCAGCGTTCGCAGATACTCGCGGGACTGGTGCTGCTTCTGCAGCGGGTAGTCCGGGCCTGAGCCGCCGGCGATGACGACCTTCTCGGCCTGCAGCTCGAACGGCTGCGGGCGCTGCGGGGTGAGGACGAGCTTTCCGGTGATCTCGAAGGCGGAGCCGATGCCCTGCGAGACAATCTTCTGATAATCGGCGATCTTCTTGCTGTCGACGACGACCTGCAAATCCTTGAAGCAGCTGCCGTCGTTGAGGGTGACGAAGGCGATCTCCTTCATGTTGCGGATGGAGCGGACCCATCCCGCGACCGTCTGCGTGGAATCGGCAAACCGGTCGCTGTCCGCATACAACTGGGCGATACGAGTACGTTTCATGAAGACCCCTCGGATACCTTGTGATACTGCTGCGTTCTGCTTTTCAGACTACCCGGCGTCACGGAAGTGGGCGGGCCGGCGAAAGCGGGCAACCTGCCCCGGGCGATCCTCTTCTCCTCAAGCACTCGAATCTTTTACGCTTGTCAAATGTGGAATAAAACAACCACCGGACAGGAGATCATCATGAAGAGCGCTGTTTTTGAATCCGAACGGAACATGGCCATCGAGGACGCGCCCATGCCGCAGATCGAGAAGGATGATGATGTGATCATCAAGGTGGTCCGCAGCTGCGTGTGCGGCTCCGACCTGTGGAGCTTCCGCGGCATCGACCACAAGGCACCGCACTCGCAGAACCCGGGGCACGAGGCCATCGGCATCGTCGAGAAGACCGGTTCGGCCATCACCACCGTCAGGCCCGGAGACTTCGTCATCGCCCCGTTCACGCACGGCTGCGGTCAGTGCCGCGCCTGCCGCGCCGGGTTCGACGGCTCCTGCACCCGGTTCGCCGACCACTTCTCCGACGGCTGCCAGGCAGAGTACATCCGCTTCCAGCACGGCCAGTGGGCGCTCGTGAAGGTGCCGGGCAAGCCTTCCGACTACAGCGAGGGGATGCTCAAGAGCCTGCTCGCCCTGGCCGACGTGATGGCCACCGGCTACCACGCCGCCCGCGTGGCGCATGTGAAGACCGGCGACACGGTGATCATGCTGGGCGACGGCGCCGTGGGCCAGTGCGCCATCATCGCCGCCCGCATGCTCGGCGCGAGGAAGATCATCTCCACAAGCCGCCATGCCGACCGCCAAGCCCTGGCGGCGCAGTTCGGCGCCACCGACAACGTGGCGGAGCGTGACGACGAGGGCATCAAAAAGCTCCTCGAGGCGAGCGACGGCGGCGCGGACGCGGTGCTCGAGTGCGTGGGCACCGACCAGTCGTTCCAGGAGGCGCTGCGCCTCGTGCGCCCGGGCGCGATGATCGGCCGTGTGGGCGTGCCGCATGGCAAGAAGATCGACGGCGGCTCGACGTTCTTCGTCAACGCGGGCCTTGCCGGCGGCCCGGCCTCGGTGACCACCTATGACAAGGCGGTGCTGCTCGACGCCGTGCTCAAAGGCGAGATCGACCCGGGCAAGGTGTTCCACAGACCTTCTCCCTCGACCAGATCCAGGACGCCTACGCGGCCATGGACGAGCGCCGCGCGATCAAGTCGTATCTCGTCGTGTCTGACTGACGCATCTGACTGACACATCTGACTGGCACATCACTGCGGCCAGAGACTATTCTCCCGGTCGACCGGATCCTCCCGGCCGGCCGGGATTCTTTGTTCTACCGGCCCAGGGATTGACCGGGAAGGATCGACAAAACAGGCGCTCTATCGTGCAGGGATGTGACCGCGCTACGCCTGTCGTTTTACGATGGAAGGGTCATCCGCACGGGTACGGATCTGCCAGGATCCCGGCCCGACGACGAGAAAGGAGTCCGCATGACTTCGCAGAACAACGGCCCGGCCGATCCGAACGACGGGCGCAACCAGGGCAACGGCCAGCAGGGCCCGAACCACTACCAGCAGGCGTATGAGAACGGGTACCGCCAGGGCTTCCAGAACGCCCAGAACGGCGGGCAGAACCCGAACCAGGGCCAGAACGGCAACCCCTACGCGGGCGAGACGTTCGGCCGGCCCGGCCCCGACTTCGGACCGCAGAACGGCCCGCAGTCCGCCTGGCAGCGTTTCTCCCAGCGTGACCAGTTCCACTGGGACCTCGGCTCCATCGCCTCGTCGGTGATCAAGAAGACCCGCAACACGTTCATCTGGGGCGGCGTCATCCTCTTCGCCATCGGCCTGCTCGTCCTGCTCTTCCCGGGCAAGTCGGTCAACGCGATGACCGTCATCCTCGGCATCGTGTTCGGCGTGATGGGCGTGCTGCGTCTCGTCAGCGCGTTCACCGCCTCCGGCACGCCGGCCGGCTGGCGCGTGCTCGACGGGCTCGCGGGTCTGCTGCTCATCATCAGCTGCGTGTTCGTGTTCCGCAACCTGCACGCCTCCACGGGCATCCTGCTCATCATGGCCTCGATCATGATCGGCATCTCGTGGATCGTCGAGGGCTTCACCGCCATCGTCGAGGGCGCCGGCTTCATGGGCACGAGCTGGTCCATCTTCAGCGGCATCGTCTCCATCCTCGGCGGCACCGTGCTGCTGTTCTGGCCGATGAGCTCCATGTACGCGCTGGTGATCTTCATCGCCGTCATGCTCATGGTCTACGGCTTCATCGGCTTCATCCGCGGCCTCAACATGCCCAAGGTGGACGCCGACGGCAACGTGAAGTTCTGACAGACGTTCTGATAACTGAAAGTAACTGAAAGAGTACTTTCAACAGCTTCAACGGAGGGGTAGATCATTCTCCCCTCCGTCAGCACCAGTAGCTCAGCGGATGAGAGCAGCAGTCCTCGGAACTGCGTGTCGAGAGTTCGAATCTCTCCTGGTGCACTTCATCAAGCAGACAAGATCACTGCAGCGCGATCTGCGGCCGCCAGTGGGCCAGCCGGGCTCGCAGCTCGTTGCCGATAATATGCGCGGCTGCGCGGTGCCAGAGCACGCCGGGGTGCTCGTGCGAGCCGATGAGATCCCCCTCGGCCTTGAGCAGCCCAACGAAGAACGTGCGCGTGTCGCCGGTGGTGCGCACGAACTCGTCCACCACCCCGCGGATCACGTCCGTCATAGGCGAGGGGAACGAGCCAAACGCCCAGAGAATGATCGCGTCGGGGTTCTTCGCGCGCACAAGGTGCAGGAAGTCGAG
The DNA here is from genome assembly GCA_040773385.1 of Aeriscardovia sp. GTDB lineage: Bacteria > Actinomycetota > Actinomycetes > Actinomycetales > Bifidobacteriaceae > Aeriscardovia. Next base: position 60,077 of record JAXGWH010000005.1, read on the forward strand.
CATCTCGCCGCGGATGAGGGCGATGCTCTGTGGATCATATGAGCCGTCCGCCTGCAGTCTGGCGTTGTAAAACTCACCGGTGAGCGGATCGGTCAACCCGTTGGGGCTTTGATGGAAGGCACCATCGTCATTGGTGCCGAGATTGATGATGACGGCGTCGGCGGAGTCGCGGGTGAAATCAAACTCCCCTGCCATGCCCTCGGCCACGGATTCGGGGCTTGTGAGCGCGCCGCACACTTGTGTGTAAATGCGCGGGATGCGCCCGCTGCGGTGATCATCCCAGCTGGAGCTGATGCCCCAGCCTGATTGAGAGACAACAGAGAAACGGGCGCCAAGGTCGTCGGCCACCATACGTGGGTAGGTGTTCCACCCGCTGAAGAAGACGGAGGACCAATCGTTGTCGTGCACAGCACCGATGGCCCCCTCCCCCGTGGTGATGGAATCGCCGATGAATTCGAGGTTGAGCGGTTTTTGGGGCAGAGGCAGGAATGTGCCGCCCTCAAAGCGCAGACCCGTCAGGTGCAGATGCTCGCGCTTTTCGCGCATGGGCTGCACCTCGCGCAGCACGCGCACATGCCAGCTGCGGTCGGTATGCGGTGACATCCCGGCGAAGATCGCGATCTCTGCCTTTCCTCTGGGCACGGGCAGGCGCGAGACGAGGCAGCCGTCGAGTTCGACGGCGAGCCATGGTTCGAGTGCGGACCAGTCGGCGTCGGTCTCGAGCCAGACGGAGGTGCCGGTGAAGTCGAATTCAATGCCTGAGCAGGTGTAGGTCAGGCTCACCGGGTCGCGGGCCACGGACCCGTCGGCGCGCAGGGCGCCGTCGGGCTGACGTCCTAGGACGCGCACGTTTTTGAGCTGTGGGGAGGAGAATGGGCAGAGCGTGCTGCCGTCCGCAAAGGTTTCTGTCATGGTTGTCGTCGTCTCTGTTTTGTCGTCACCGTTGACTGTCATACCGTTCAGTGTACAGGCGTGGTGACGAAGAGGAGTCATGGCAACGCCTGCGCCCGGGCAACAGCACTGTGGCTGGTCTGACAGCCCGTTGCTGTGCCAGCCGTGCGAAAGGATCACTAATGGAATCGTGCGCTCATCCGGATCATCCTGCCTCCACTGATGCCATGGCAGGTCCCATCAGGCACGCCGGCCCGAACCATCCCGGGCATGGTTCCCCGCACTCGTGCCCCACCCATCTGATGGCGGCACTGCACGATCATCCCATCGGCATCCGGCAGGAGCGGCCGCACCTGTGGTGGGAGGACCCGATCCTCGACGGATGCGGCTGGCAGAAGGCCTACGAGATCCGCCTTGCTGAAAACGGGCAGACGGTGGCATCCACCGGTTGGGTGGAGTCAGATTCCTCTACCGCCGTGGCATGGCCATTCGCACCGCTCGCCCCACTGGAGCACCGCACGTGGCAGGTGCGCGTGCAGATGACGAATGAGTGCACTGCCATCACGCGGTGCAGTGCCTGGTCGGCACCGCAGACCATCGTGCGCGGCTCAGAGTCGGCCGACCTGTGGCAGAAAGCGCTTCCCCTCTGGTCGCCTTCAGGCACACCGATCACGGCCCGGCATCCCGGGCCGGCGCACAGCGGAGACGGCCGGCTCACGCTCACCCTGCCCGTTTCCTGCCCGCCGGTCACTCTCCTGGCCCGGGCGGCCGATGACGGCAACGACGGTTACGCATGGACGATCGATCTGCAGGCCGGCACGCTCACCGCCTCGCGCAAGATGAACGGTGTGCTCACCCCGCTCGCCAAGGCCGCGCTTCCCCACACGCAGTCCCGCACGCAGTCTGAGGCACGGCCGCACTCTGACGAATCCGGCGTCGAGGCACACAGCGCTCAACGGGCGTCTGGCACGCCGTCTGACGCCCGGACGCTGACGTTCTGGGTGGACTGCCACGGCAGCACCGCAAGCGTGGGCGTGGACGGGGCGGTTGTTCTGCGCCAAAAAGATGTGCAAGGGGCGGGCGACTCCTGGGGCGTGCAAGCCGGCGGGCGGGAGGCGCGGATCTGTTCGGCTCGTCTGGAGGGGGCTGACGGCCGCCTGCTCACGGATGTTGATAGTGCTGATTCCACCCGGCCGCTGCCGTGGTTCGCCCGTCGCGAGAGCGGGATGATGGTGGTGCCGGCCGGGTCGGCGGGCATGTTCGGTGAGCCGGGTGCCGGTGATTATTGGGCGCTCCTGCGCCGTGTGGTTGATCTTCCCGAAGGGACGATCTCGTCGGCGCTCGTGTTTGCCAGTGCGGCGGACCCCGTTGGGGGCGCGCCAATATGTGTACCGTCTGCTCGTCAATGGCCGGCAGGCGGGTACGGGTCCGGCGCGTGACGCCCGGGGTCCGGTGTATGAGACGCATGATGTCACGAATCTGGTGCATCCGGGGCGCACTGTGCTGGCGGCTTTGTGCTGGGCACAGGCGGGTGGTTCGTTCCGTGCGCTGATGAGAGTCACCTACACCGATGGACGCACGCTCACTTTTGGTACAGACGGCTCGTGGTCGGCGCGCAGCGGTGGGGCGTGGAGGCCATGGACCGGGGATCTGAACAATGGGGTGCACTATTACGTGGCCCCGCGTGAGGATCTGGATGCCCGCCGTGAGCCGGTGGGTTGGGACAGCGATCCCAACTGGGATGCCGAGGCCGTGCGGCGCGCTGGTTTTCGCCCGGCCAAAGTGGTCGGGGACGTCGATCTGATTCCTGCACCGCATGCGGATAAATCGACGCCTCTGTCCTGCGTTTCCCGCCGACCAGCGGTCGTGCGGCGCATCGGCTCTTCCCGCTGGCTCGTGGACGCGGGCATCGAAAGCGCCTACGCCGTCTGTCTCCACATTGATGGCATTGGTGACATTGATGACATCAGTGACAGTGGCGACGCGTTCGGGCTGGAGGGCGTGCGCCTGCGGCTACACATGGGCGAGCAGGTGGAAAATACGGACAACGGCAGCGTGCGCTTCGAGACGCTGAGCTGCATGCGCTTCGAAGACGTGTGGACGCTGCGCGAGGGCGCCCAGACACTGCGACACTGGGGTTACAGGGGTTTCCGCTGGCTGCAGATCGACGCACTGCCTTCCACCACCGCGGCTCTTCTTCCCGCCGTTCTGGACGCGCTTGACACAGCAATCCGTACCGGTTTGCGACTGTGCACGGATCTTGTGCCCGAACCCGACCAGACGGGA
>JAXGWH010000006.1:0-59834 GCA_040773385.1 Aeriscardovia sp.
CGACGGTGAGCTTTGCGCCCTCGGCCTGTTTGTCGGCGGAATCCTTGTCGGACCCGGTGCCGGTGCCGGCCGCGGGCGAGCCCGGCGCGCCGAAGCCCGCGGTGGCGAATGCCTGCATGAGACCGCGCATCTGCTCGGGTGTGGGCAGCTCGTCCGCCCCGGCCGCCAGCATCTGCGAGCGGATCTGCTCGGGCAGCTGCTGGAACTGCTGCCAGGCGTTTTCCCCCGCCACAGGCCCGAACGTGCTGAGCATCCACTGATGGAGTTCGTCGCTTGTCATGGCTCTCCTTGTCACCCGGCCCGGGGCGTCCGCCCCTGCGTGCCTTGTCACGCGTTCCTCGTATACAGTCTGAGGCCATAGTATGGGAGACCGATGGCGAATTCGCTGTGAATTGTCCGAGAGACGAAAGCCCGCACCGGATTCCCACGATCAGGATCCAGTGATCGGTTTTCCCTGAGGAGGATGGGATGGCAGACGACCAGAACGACGCGGTCAGCCCTGTTTCTGCCGGCCGGCATCATCGCCGGGGCCGGGCGAGGGGGCCGAAAGGCCGCAGAGGCTTCCTGCGGCGCGTCCACGCCGCGTCGTGGCTTGTGCTCGCCCTCGTCGCCTGCCTGTTCCTGCCCACCTCGCTGACCATCGAGTCGCCCGGCCCCACGCTCAACGTGCTGGGCAGGATCGATTCGACCGTTACCGACAATCTCTCCGAGAAAGAGGCGAAAAAGCTCACCGGCACACCCGTGCTCGCTCTGACGGGCGTCACCCGCCACCAGGATTCGGGACGTCTTCTCATGACCACCGTCAACGCCAACGGCATCCCCGGCCAGCCCGCGCTCGTCATCGAGGCGCTGTGGGGCTGGGCCAGCCCGGACGCGGCCGTCATGCCGCGTGAGGCGTATTTCGACGTCAACCAGACGAACGAGGAATATACGCAGGAGGAGAACCGGCAGATGACCGGTGCCCAGACCTCCGCACAGTCCCAGGCGAAGGCTTTCCTCGCCGCCCGCGGCTATGACGTCTCGAAGCTGAAGGTCAGCGCCACGGCCGGGGATGTGGGCGGTCCCTCTGCCGGCCTCATGATGACGCTGGGCATCATCGACCTCGTCACCCCGGCCTCCGAGACAGGCGGCAAGACGGTCGCCGGCACCGGCACCATCGGGAAAGGCGGCAAGGTCGGCGCGATCGGCGGCATCCGTTTCAAGATGATCGGTGCCCGCCGCGCCGGCGCGTCATGGTTCCTCGCACCGGCCTCCAACTGCGACGAGGTGGTCGGCAACATCCCCGCCGGCATGCGGGTCGTCAAGGTCTCGACCCTTTCCGGCGCGTATTCCGCGCTCGTCAAAATCGGCACAGGACAGACGTCCTCGCTGCCCGCATGCACGGTCTCGTCCGCAAAGTCCGGCTCCTCGGACTGATCGACCGGTCGGGGCGGCCCTGTCCGGCCCATTCGGCCGATCCGGCCCGTCGGGTGCCGATCCTCCTACCGATTCCTCGTTTTTGCTATGCTGTGAGGCGTGGCTAATGCAACCGCGATAGCAAAGGAACTTGGTTTTTCCAAAGGCGACGTCATCCAGGAATGGATGTGGGACGATGATGTCGATGAGTCCGTCCGTGCCGCCATTTCTGACCTGACCGGCGAGGAGATCGCCGACGAGGACTGGGACGGCGCCCCCGACGGCGCCATCATCTGGTGGCGTGACGGCGATGACGAGGACACGCTCTCGGATACGATCGTGGACGCCTCCGCCGTGCTCGACGACGACGCGCCGTTCTGGATCCTCACGCCGAAGGCGGGCAGGACCGGTGCCGCGTCCTCCTTCACCATCCGCAACGCCGCCAAGACCGCGGGAATGAACATCGAGCAGCCGCTGGCCGTCAGCCCCAACTGGCTGGCCGTGCGCCTGCTGCATTTCGGGGGCCGCGAGCGCTGAGGCGCGGGACTGTGCCCACGGGCGGTGCCTTCCGATACCTGTGTGCCGGCCTCGACGCGACTTTTTCCGGCATAAAAATCCCGCAGGGCGGTGTGATCCGCGTCCCTGCGGGATTTGCGTCTGTGCTTTGTCGTTTGATCGCGTGTGAATCGCGACGCGCCCTGTGCGCGGTCAGTCCTGCAGCTGCAGGCCGTCCCCGTCCTGATGCCAGTGCGAGCCCGGGTGCGAGCCGAGGATGTAGATGCCCTCGACCAGACCCCAGATGCCGGAGATGATCGGGCCGACGATGAGGATCGCCCCGAAGATGGTCAGCAGCAGCTGGCCGACGGCCTTGCCGGTGTTGCCCAGATAGAAGTTGTGGACGCCGAACGCCCCGAGGAAGATGCCGAGCAGGCCGGCGACGATCTTCGAGCGCGTGCTCATGCCGGGGGCGTTGATGTACTGCTTCTGCAGCATCCAGCCCGGCTGCGCCTGCTGGGCCGGTGCCTGCTGGGCCGGCACCTGCTGCACGGGCTGCTGCGCCGTCTGGGGTGCCTGCTGGCCGTACTGCGCGCCCTGCTGGGTCTGGCCGTACTGTGTCTGCGGCTGCCCGGCCTGCTGGGGCATCGCCTGCGTGGGCTGGTCGGCCGGGGTCTGTCCCATCGGCTGTGTCGGCTGATAGTTGTTGTCCATGGTGTCCTCCTGATTTCGACGTTTTCATTTTCTATTCGGGCAGGCCGGTCGTTCATCATCCCCGAGGCCGATTTCTGCGGGCGGTGCGTGCCCGCTTGCCATATCAATCCTGTGGGTTCTGCGGTTCTGTGTCCTGACGCGCGGACCGGATCCCGCGTGCGATGTATGTCCCGGCGACCGTGGCGACGAGACCGAGGAGGGCGAGGACCTCCAGCGCGGAGGCCGTCTTGTTGAGGTCGGTCGAGGAGAGGACCGCCGAGGCGAGCCCGACGAGCAGTCCGGACTGCAGGAGCACGAGCGGCGCCCACATCGCCCGCGGCCACGGGGCGGGTCGTCGCAGGATCGCCGGGATGATGAGGAACGCATGGGCGATCACCATCGACATCACGAACCCCAGGTCGAAGCAGTCGAGCGCGAACGTCTGCCAGATCGTGTGCGGGCCCATCGCCGGCAGCACGAGCCAGAGCAGCGAGCCGAGGATCCCCCAGAAATAGGCCGCGAGCATGGCCGTGCCCATAAAGCCGGTGAAGCCGGGCCGCCGCCACGTATGGCGGGCGATGTCGTCATGGGCCATCAGCACGAGCATCACAAGGAACGCCGCCCCGAGGACCGCCAGCCCCGCACGCCGGTCGGCAAGGACGGCGAACGAGCCGGCCACGGCCACCGGGGCGGCGCACAGCAGCACCGGCGCCACATGCCGGCCGGTGAAGCTGACGCGCGAGAGCTCGAGGCGCTCGCCGATGATCGTCAGCACGAGGAACACCATCCACGAGGGGGCCAGGCTCGTCGCGTCCCGGCCGCACGCCCACAGCACCATTGACACGGCTCCCGTGGCCGCACCGAGCATCTGCAGCAGGAGGGTGGGCAGGTTCTGCCGGTGCCAGATGCCGAGATAGACCGACACCAGCGCCGCCATCGACAGGGCCCAGAACGTGCCGGGGACGGCCTGCCACCAGGCCGGAAGCGGATGGCAGAGACCGAGGAGGAAGAGCGAGAGCACGCCGAGGCTGCCGAAAAGAGGGGCGAGGAAGCCCCAGCGGGGGTCGCGCGCGGAGCCGGAACGGTAGGCGACGCCGCGCTCCATGCCGATTGCGGTGCCGAGGAAGCCGAACACCATGAGCGCCCCGTGCGCGGCGACGAGCCGGCGGGGCTGGTCGAAGGCCGGCAGCCCCGCGCGGTTGAGCGCGGTGAGCGTGCCGGTGAGGGCGGCGACCACGCCGAAGGCGAGCAGCACGAGGCGGTACCACGGGAAGGGCACAGGGGCGGTGGTGCGTGTGTCGGACATATCCCTCCTCTTTGGTGGGCGATGAGGGGTTCGAACCCCCGACATCCACGGTGTAAGCATGGCGCTCTGACCAACTGAGCTAATCGCCCGACGCACCCAACCCTATCGGCACGGTGGTATGAGGCGTGTCGCAGGCAGGGGAGGACGCAGCGCGGGGGCCCGGCCGGCAGCGCGTTGCGAAGGTCGGGGAGGACATGTATATTTTTTCTGTCGCGTTCGGCATTCATGTGCCGAAAGCCGCATGGTGGATGTAGCTCAGCCGGTAGAGCACCTGATTGTGGTTCAGGAGGTCGCGTGTTCGAGCCACGTCATCCACCCCACGAAAGCCCGTCGTTTCAACGGTTTCACACCGCTGGGGCGGCGGGCTCGTTTGGTCTTACTCCCCGTCGTCGCGGAAGGTGATCTCGCCCGTCTGGGGGTCCATCGCGTCGACGATCGCCAGCGAGTGCAGCTCGACGCCCGCCTGCCGCAGGTCGTCGCCGCCGTGCTGGAAGCCCTTCTCCACGGCCACGCCCACGCCCTCGACGGTGGCTCCGGCCTGGCGGCACAGGTCGATGAGCCCGGAGGAGGCCGCCCCGTTGGCGAGGAAGTCGTCGAGGATGAGCACGTGGTCGTCGGCGGTGAGGAAGCGTTTGGCCACGATCACCGTGTAATACGACTTGTGCGTGAACGAGAACACCTTCGTGGTCCACTGCTCGCCGTCGAGGTTGATGGACTCGCTCTTCTTGGCGAAGACGACGGGGATGTTGCCGAAGTGCTGCGCGGCGATGACGGCGATGCCGATGCCCGACGCCTCGATGGTGAGGATCTTGTTGATCGGCCTGTCCTTGAACAGCCTCGCCCACTCGGTGCCCATGTCGTTGAACAGGCGCACGTCGATCTGGTGGTTGAGGAAGGAGTCGACCTTGAGCACGTTGCCGGCGCGCACGATGCCGTCCCTGCGGATGCGGTCCTCGAGTTCTTTCACGGTGTCCCCTGAGTTGTGTGATGGCCGGACGCTTCCCGCCGACCGATGGAGGATCGGTCCCGGGTGATCGAGGCGGACCGGCCGGTGGCGGTCTGTCTTTCTGCCCAGCTTAGACGATGCGCGTACCCGGTCTGGCCGGCCGGGGGCGGAGTATCTGTCCGATCTGTCCGCCTCCGTTCGCCCTGTGGGCGAATTCTGCTGATGTTCGAGCGCTCGAAGCCGGTAACCTTGCGTATGGCAGGTATTTCACGCAGATCACCCGACAAAGGAGACCACCATGGCACAGTCACAGACCAATCCCGGCCAGGCCGACCCCTCGCAGCAGGACCCGGAGGCGCTCGCCGAACTCATCAAGAGCCTCGTCGTCAAGAACGGCGGGCTGTTCGGCCGCGGCGCATCCAACGACGCCTACGCGCAGTATTTCACCGGCAAGAGCTATCTCAAGCCGGTCGTCGTCGACAAGGCGCTTCCGTTCGGCATCCACAACGTCACCTTCGAGCCGTGCTGCATCAACCACTGGCACAGGCACAACAACGGCTGGCAGATCCTCATCGCCACCGGCGGCAAGGGCTGGGTGCAGGTCGAGGGCCACGACCCGGTGCTGCTCCTGCCCGGTGACAGCTTCGTGATCCATGACGGCGAGAAGCACTGGCACGGCGCGGCCAAGGACAGCTGGTTCAGCCATCTGGCCATCACCACCGGCCAGGCCGAATGGCTGGAACCTGTGGACCCGGCCGCCTACGACGCGCTGCCGGCCGATCCCACGCGCTGATCCGTCCGCTGGTCAGACCCGCTGATCCGCGGTCCTCTTTCTTTTCTTCTCTTCCGGGACGTCCGGTCCGCCATGGACGCACCCCGGTCGTCGGTCCGCACAGGGCGTGACCGGTGGCCGGAGGGTCGGTTCGCGCGGGCCGGACGTTTCGTTGTGCCAATCCTTTTGCCAATCCTTCACACGCACGTGCGTTTTCTCCTCTCCAGCTCCACATCCGCTCTTTACTGTGGTCGATGGCCCGCAGGGAAGAGGGGACGCCTTCCGCGGAGCAGGAAACGCAAACGGCGTGGTCGATGGCCCGCAGGGAAGAGGGCCTTCCGCAGGGTGTTGCGGGCGGCCTGCCCGCCCATGCGGCAGATCGAGGGGGAGAGGGAGACCTATGACCGCCAGACAGGGGAGGCCGTCGCGCGCACAGGACTGCGCGGCGCAGGCACCGGCGACGCGGACGTCCGGTGTGGCACCGGCGCACAATAACGCACAGAGCAGGGCCATGCCGTGGCTCATCTTCGTCGGCTGCTGCGTGCTGAGCTTCCTCGGGTTCGGCATCATCGTCAACACGCCCGGCCTCTACTTCACCTCGCTGAGAAAGGCGTTCGGCGTCGACCAGTCCGCCGTCTCGCTCACCGTCACCGTGCAGATGGTCGTCGGCTCGCTCATGCTGCTCGTCGCCGGCCGGATTCTGGAAAAGGTCGACTCGCGCCTCGTGCTGTCCGTGTGCGTGGCGGTGATCGCCCTGTGTTTCGTCGGCTGCTCGTTCGTCACCGCGTTCTGGCAGTTCTACGTGCTCTTCGCCCTCATCGGGCTGGCCTATGCGATCCCCGTGCTCCTGGCCCCCCAGGTGCTGCTGTCCAACTGGTTCGAGGCGCGGCTCGGGCTGGTGATGGGCATCGCGCTGGGCCTGTCGGGCCTGTCGGGCGCGGTCGCCCAGCCGCTCGTCACCCTGCTCATCGGCAGATGGGGGTGGAGGGGTGCCTATCTGGCCACGGGCATCGCCTTCCTCGTCCTCGCCCTGCCGTTCACGCTCTTCCTGCGCTTTGCCCCTGACCCGGATCGTGGCGAAGTCGCCTACGGACACACCGCGCAGGCCGCTCCCGTCGCCGCCCGGTCGGGCGCGCGGGCCGCCTCCTCGCGGCAGGCCGTGTCGGCATCGGCCGGGCTGTCGCGGTCGCCGGTGCCGGCGGAGGGACCTGCCGCCGGGTCATCGCTCGAGCCGGCCGCCGCGTTCCGCACGCCCTCATTCGTCCTGTTCGTCGTGGTGATGGTCCTGCTGCAGACCGCCTCCGGCTTCGTGCAGCATGTGGCCACCTTCGAGAAGGACACGGGGCTCACCGCCCTCGCCGCCTCCGCGGTCGTGACGGGCATCATGCTCGGCGCGGCGGCAGGCAAGGCGTCCATCGGCGCACTGCTCGACCGGTTCGACGTGCGCGTGGTGGTCCTTGCCTTCGTGGCCGCGGGCATCGCCGGATGGACCGGTGTCTGGGCGTGCCGGCAGGCGGGCCTGTCCTCGTTCTTCGGCTTCCTCGCCGGACTGGGGCAGGGCTATTTGCTCGTGGCCGTCCCCTGGCTCATCCGGGGCGGATTCGGTTCCGCGCATTACTCGCGGATCCTCTCGCGCGCCAACGTGTTCAGCCAGCTCGCGCTCGCCCTTGCCACCGGACTGCATGGCGTCCTCTACGATGCGGCAGGTGGGTCGTTCGTCTTCTCGTTCGTGATCGTGCTTGCCGGCTACGTCCTTGCCGCCGTCCTCGGGCTGGCCGCGTGGCATCTGCGGCCCGTGCACGACGGGTCGTCCCGGTGGTGAGCGGCCCGTGGGTGCCGTCGCATCCCACAGAATTGCTGTGGGTGAGCAAGATAAAAAGATGCCGGACCAGCCGGAATAGTTCTTGTTTTGTGAACAAAAAGGCAGTTTATGCCTTGAGTGACGGGAAAAGGCTGTTATTTCACGTCTGACGTGTGTACATTGTTCTTATGCCCACAATTAATGGAAAAGAATACATGACGATCCTGCAGGCCTCCATCTCGGTCGGTCTGCCGGCATCGACCATCCGTTTCTACGAAAAAGAGGGCATCGTCCCTAAGGCGAAGCGTGACACCGGCGGGCGGCGTATCTACTCCCAGGAGGACATCGACCGGCTCGTCCCGGTCTCGTGCCTCTCCGCCACGGGCATGAGCCTCAAGAACATGCGCAAGTATCTCGCCCCGCAGGGCACCGAGTCCGACGAGCAGTACTGCCAGACGCGCGAGGACATCATCACCGCCCAGAAGAAGGAACTGGAGAAACAGCGCCAGCTCCTGCGCGTGCGTCTGCGCTACCTCGAGCTCAAGTCCGCTTACTGGAAGGCCCGGGGCGAGGGCGATACCGAGAAGGCGAAGCAGCTCTCCGAGCAGGCCGGCCGTCTCGTCATCCGCATGCAGGACTGAGTCCGGCAGACAGGACCGAGATACAGGACTCGAGATCTCCGACATCCCACCCTCCGCTCGTCACGACGACGCGGACGGCGGGATGTTTTTGTCTGTGCGCGTTTTCACGCTGTGTGTCAGTGTGCCATGCGGACGCGTCATCGGTGCGTGCCATCCGTATGCGCCTGTGCGGAGTGCGCATCTTCTGTGTTCCTCCCCGCGCCGACACCGCGGTTTAGGCTGGGGGAATGCATTACATCGTTGACTGCGATACCGGTATCGATGATTCCCTCGCCCTCGTCACCCTCCTGGAGCTGCTGAAAAACGATCCCGGCTCGGATCTTCTCGGCGTGACCGCCAGCTACGGCAACGTGACCATGGAGCAGGGCCTGCGCAATTCCTTGGCGGTGCTGCACCTGTTCGGCGCCGACGACGTGCCCGTCTATCCGGGCGTCGAACATGCCCTGGGCATGCGCAGTTTCGAGGTGGCGCCCGGTGTGGAGCTCGTCCATGGGAGAAACGGCCTCGGCAACCAGGAGATCCCCGATTCCCCGAGAAAAGCGGAATCGATGACCGCCTCCGTGTTCATGGCGCGTGCCGCGAAAAAGTATGGCAAGAATCTGACGATCATCGCCACCGGGGCGTTCACCAACCTCGCCGACGCGCTCGCGGCCCGCCCGCAGATGGCGCGGGAGATCGCCGGCATCGTCCTGATGGGCACCTCGGTCAGCGTGCCCGGCTCCATCAACGCCTGGACCGAGGCGAACGTGGGCACCGACCCCGAGGCGGCGGCGCGGGTTCTCGGCAGCGGCGCGGATCTGCTCATCGTCGGCCGGGACGTGACATCGACCACCGTCCTCACGCAGGAACAGGCCGATGGGTGGGCGAAGGCCGGCACCGATCGTGGGCGGTTCCTCACGGCGATCATGGGCTGGTACATGCGCTCGTTCGCCGCACGCTTCCCAGGCCCCGGCGCCTGCAGCATCTCCGATCTGACTGCCGTCGTGCTCGCCCTGCACCCCGAGCTCATCACCCTCGCACTGGACCGGCACCTCATGGTCGACCTCACTGGCCCCACGCGCGGGCGCACCATCGTCGACACGTTCTTTATCCCGGACCCGGACCCCCGCACGCGCATCGTTCTGCGGCTCGACAACGAAAAATTTATGGACATCCTGCTCGGGGCGGTGCAGAGGGCAATCGCCGCGTCGGACTGACGGATCTCTGCCTTCTGCTGACGGGCCTGCGCCTTCGGCTGACAGGCGGCTGTCTCTTCTGTGCGGCTGCGTCATTCATCTGACGGAGGAGAAAAAACTGGGAAATTGGTACCCCCGGAGAGGATCGAACTCTCGTTGTCAGAGTGAAAGTCTGATGTCCTGACCATTAGACGACAGGGGCATACAGCCGACCAGTATACCGGTCTGACGGATTTACCGGATTGACGGATGTGCCGGCCTGGCGGACGGGGCGCCGTTCGATCAGAACTGCCCTTTCCTCGATGGAAATAAATGACGGGCAGGAAAACACGCGGGAGGATGTCACCCATCGGTCACAAAAACGAGTAGGATAAAAACCGAACGGAAACGAACAAAACAGAACAGTGCGGAACAAAACAACACATCTCCGTGCTGTCCGAACAGGAAGGACTGTTATGGCTACTGTTCTCGTCACCGGTGGCTGCGGCTACATCGGCGGGCACGTCGTCCACGTCCTCAAGGAGGCGGGCGACAAGGTCGTCATCGTCGATGATCTCAGCTATGGCAAGGCCTCGCGCACGCAGGGCTTCCCGCTCGTCGTGCAGGACGTGGCCGCACCCGAGGCCCCGAAGGTCCTCGAGCAGGTCATGCGGCTCTACAAGGTGGACGCCGTCATCCACTTCGCCGCCCGCAAGCAGGTGGGCGAGTCCGTCGAGAAGCCGATCTGGTACTACCAGCAGAACATCAACGGTCTGCTCAACGTGCTCAAGGCCATGGTCGACTCCGGCGTCACCAACAAGCTCGTCTTCTCCTCCTCCGCCGCCACCTATGGCATCCCGCCCGTCTCCGTGGTTCCCGAGGACGTCTCCCCGATGGTGCCGATCAACCCCTACGGCCAGACGAAGCTCTTCGGCGAGTGGATGGGCAACGCCGTCGCCAAGGCGCACGGCATCCGCTTCGTGGGCCTGCGCTACTTCAACGTGGCCGGCTGCGGCCCGGTGGAACTCGAGGACCCGGCCATCCTCAACCTCATCCCGATGGTGTTCAACAACCTCAAGAAGGGCAAGGCGCCGGCCATCTTCGGTGACGACTACCCGACCCCGGACGGCACCTGCGTGCGCGACTACGTGCACGTTTCCGACCTGGCCGACGCGCATGTGGCCGCGCTGCGCTACCTCGACCGCGATGACGCCGACCGCCCGTACTCCGCGTTCAACGTCGGCACCGGCAAGGGCACGTCGGTGCGCCAGATCGTCGACGAGGTCAAGAAGGTGACCGGCCTGCCGTTCACCGAGAAGATCGAGAAGCGTCGCGCCGGCGATCCGCCGCAGCTCATCTGCAGCCCGAAGCGCATCAACGAGGTGATGGGCTGGCACGCCAAGTACGACGTCGAGGACATCGTCGAGTCCGCCTGGAAGGCCTGGCAGGCCAACCCGGAGCACCACTTCGAGACGCAGGGCTGGAAGCAGGTCGACTGAGACCGGTCTGGCATCCGGCCGAGGATTGCCCGACCGGTCACGTTCCGGCGTTCCGGCTGACCGGTCCTGTTCCGGCAGGGCCCGGTTCGGCCACGACGACGAGAGGCAGGAAGTTTCATCGCTTCCTGCCTCTTTTTGTCGTGAGATCCGTTGGCACTGTGCTGATTTGCCAGCGTTAGATCCGCTGGCACTGTGTTGGTTTGCCAGCGTCAGATCCGTTGGCTTTTCTTATTGAGCGCCTTGATCTTCTTGCGCACATGGCGGGAGCGGGCCTTGAGCTCCTTCGTCGTCACACGCTTCTGTTTCTTGATCCGTTCGAGCGCCACCTTTTTGTCCGCCTTGATCTGCTTCGATTCCTCGCGCAGCTCCGACTTCTGGCGGCGGATCTCGCGCTTCTGGCGCCGGCGCTCCAGCTCCTCGGGCGTGGGGGCGAACAGGTCGGCGAAGAAGGAGTTGATCTGCGAGTCGGCGGGGGAGAGGGAGTCCATGGCGGTCTGCTCGTCGAGGCTGTCACCCTCGTCCGCCTCATCGCCGCGATCGGTCCCAGTGTCAGCGTCGGCCCGCGCCTGGTCGTCGAGCAGCTCCATCCGCTGCTTCTCCCACACCTTCTCGGCGGGGTTCGTGTCGGTGGAGCGCAGATAACGCTGGTAGCCCGGGTACATCATGTGCAGCCACGGGTACATGGCCGTCAGCAGGAACTCCGGGCGCGTGGACCGGGTGTGCGAGGGATGTGCCGCGAACGTGTTGTGGAAGCGGTCCATGTACTCGTTGAAGCTCTGGAATGAGGTGTCCATGCGGCGGGCGGAGATCGCCACCACAAGATGGCGGGAATAGTATGTGCGGAAATCATGGCTGAACAGGTGCAGGGAGACATCGATGTCCTCATGCATCACATCCGCCTTGTCACGGCACACCTCGCCGGCGATCACCTTCCATGCGGTGGCGCACAGGGCCATGTTGGAGCCGAAGAGCAGTGACTGGCCGCCGTCCGCCTTGTAGATGTGGCGGCGGATGGCGTTGTCGCCCTTGAGGCTCACTTTTGCGGCGGGCATGTCGTAGTAGGCCACCGGTCCGGTCGCGCCCATCACGTCGGGATGCTCGGTGAAGATGCGCGTGGCCTGCTCCACCCAGTCGGGACGGAGCATGGAATCGGCGTCCACACGGCCCAGGATGTCGCCGGTTGCATGGTTGAGGCCGTAATTTCTGGTGGGGATGAGCCCCTGCTCGGCGTCCTGGTGCAGCAGGCGCACGTTGCTGTCGGGATGGTCGGCGATGAATTTGGTGACGATCTCGACCGTCCTGTCGGTGGAATTGTTGTCGACGACGAGGATCTCCTTGGCCGGCACGCTCTGGCGCGTGGCGCACAGCAGGCAATCGGCGATGTGCCCTTCCTCGTTCCACGCCGGGATGATCACTGAAACAGACAGCATGCTGTCTAGGATAGACTCTCAGCGCGAAACGGCCCGGGGACGGGCCCTCGGCGACCACATGACGGCGACACGACGGCGGGAGGCAGGACGGATGGCGCAGACCGACGCACTGGCACAGGCAGGGGACAAGGCCCGCCGCGACGCCGGAAACGGCACGACGGCCGCGAAGAAACGCAGGCTCAACCTCACGGGCTTCCTGCCGGACGAGGGCGACCCCCGCCGGCCGCCCCTGTGGCTGCCGACAGCCCTGCTCATGACCGTCATCACCGTCTTCCTCGCCATCTGGGTGTGGTGGGCGCTCGGTGACCTCAAGACCGTCTTCGTCGACCTCATCGTCTGCTTCTTCCTCGCCATGGCCATCGAGCCGGCCGTGCTCGGTCTCATCCGCCACGGCTGGCGGCGCGGCGTCGCCTCGCTGACCGTGTGGATCGGCGTGCTCATCGTCGTCTTCCTGCTCATCTGGCTGTTCGGCCAGATGTTCGTCCAGCAGGTGGCCGGCCTCGTCGGCCAGATCCCCAGCATGTACAAGGAGCTGGCTTCCTGGGTGCGCTCGCACACCCCGTGGAAGCTGCCGCAGATCTCGGATCTGGGCAGCGCGATCAGCTCCTCGTTCAGCTCCCAGTGGATCTCCAACATCGCCGGCACCGCTGTGGCCACCATCTCCTCGGCCACAGGCATGGTCATGTCGCTCATGATCATCCTGTTCGTCACGTATTACATCTCCGCCTCCGGGCCCGCCTTCCGCCGCACGGTCTGCTCGTGGCTGCGGCCCTCCGGCCAGCGCACGTTCCTCGTGGTGTGGGACGTGATCTCCGGCCAGATCTCCTCGTTCCTCAGCTCCCGCGTGGTGCTCGCCGCCATCTCGGCGGTGTGCATGAGCATCTTCATGGTCGCCATCAACATTCCCTACTGGCTGCCGATGGCCCTGCTCTACGCGGTCATCAGCCAGTTCGTGCCCATGGTGGGCGGCATCATCGGCGCCATCCTGCCCGTCATCGTCACCCTCTCCGACAAGGGCTTTTTGTGGGCGATCATCCTGGTGGTGTATGTCACCGTCTACCAGCAGATCGAGAACATGCTCATCGCCCCGCACGTGCAGCAGCGCACCATGGACATCAACCCGGCCGTCGGCCTGGTGGCGGTGTTCGCCTTCGGCGACGTGTTCGGCTTCCTCGGCTCGTTCCTGGCCCTGCCGGTGGTCGCCTCCATCCAGGTGATCATCTCCGCCTATACCATGCGCCAGGAGCTGGTGGACAGCCCGCTGCTCGACGACCCCAAGCCCGAGAAGAAGTCGAGGGTGGTGGAGGCGTCCGAGCAGATCGGCAAGAGGCTGCACATCGGCCGCACGGCAAGCGGTTCGAGCCGGCGCGCGCCGAGCTCCACGCGCCAGCAGCTGCTCGAGTCCGCCCACCTGTACGATGTGACGACCTCCGTGCCGATCCAGGACGAGGGCTCCCTCACCGGGAAAGCCGAAAAGAAGACCGGAAAGAAAGAAAAGACCACGGAAAACGGGAAGGCCGGTCCGCGGCACGGCCGTTCTGCCATCGCGGACGGGGACGAGCAGACGGGGGAGCAGAACACGACTTTCCATACGGACGAGGAGATGGACGCGTCCGCCACCGTCGCCATCACCAAACGTCCCTCGCTGCGCCGTGCCTGGCGCAAGGACGCGGATCAGGAGGATCCCGCGCACAAGGACGCCAAGGAGGGGGACTGAGGATGGGACTGCTCTCGCTGCTCGACCTCATCATTTTCGTCACCGGCGGCCTGTCCGTCATCTACCAGGTCGTCACCGTCCTCGTCGGACTGGTCAACCGGCCCGTCCCGTTCCCGCAGGCGCCCAAGGACAAGCGCTACGCCATCCTCATCTCCGCCCGCAACGAGGCGAACGTCATCGGCAACCTCATCTCCTCGATCCGCGCCAACGACTATCCGCAGGAACTGGTCGACATCTGGCTCGTGGCCGACAACTGCACCGACGACACCGCCTCCCTGTGCCGGGGGCTCGGCGTCAACGTGGTCGAGCGTTTCGACACCGCGCACATCGGCAAGGGCTACGCGCTCACCTTCCTGCTCAACAGGATGAACCTCATGGGCGTCTCGGCCCGTTACGACGCGTTCCTCGTCTTCGACGCCGACAACCTGCTCGACAGGCACTATCTCTCCGCCATGAACGACGGTTTCCACGCCGGCTATGAGGTGCTCACCAGCTACCGCAACTCGCGCAATTTCAGCGCCAACTGGGTCTCCTCCGGCTCGGCGCTCTGGTTCATCAGGGAGTCGCGCTTCCTCAACAACTCGCGCATGGTGTTCGGCACGAGCTGCCATGTGGGCGGCACCGGCTTCCTGTTCAGCCAGCGGATCATGCGCCGCAACGACGGGTGGAAGTTCCACCTGCTCACCGAGGACATGGAGTTCTCGCTCGACTGCATCCTCCACGGCGACAAGATCGGTTACTGCGGCGCGGCCATGCTCTACGACGAGCAGCCCGTCTCCTTCTCCCAGTCATGGCGGCAGCGCGTGCGCTGGTCCAAGGGCTTCTACGAGGTGTTCTACTACTACGGCTATGCGCTCATCCGCCGTGCCGTGCACGAGCGGGACTTCTCGTGCATCGACCTGTCGCTCATGCTCTGCCCGTTCACGCTCGTCTCGGCCGTGAGGATCCTGCTCGGCCTCGTGTTCGCGGCGTGCGGGTTCGTCACCTGGGACTCGCAGATCCAGCAGATCACCGGCTGGCTGGCCGGCATCGCCTCGTATCTCGTGGGCATGATGGTGCTCGCCGCGCTCACCGCGCTGGCCGAGCGGCGCAATATCGGCGCGAGCAACAAGGAGCTGTTCGCCTACTGCCTCTCGTTCCCGTTCTACATGCTCAGCTATGTGCCGATCGCCTTTGTCGCGGTGTTCTCGCGCCCGCAGTGGAAGCCGATCGTCCACCACGGCCAGGGCGCGAGGTCCGTGGGCGCGAGCGGCGGATCCGGCGCGGGTACCGGGAGAAAGGCCGCGACGGCGGGGGCTGCCGCATGAGCGACGCACAGGAAAAGCCGCAGGACAGACAGGAGGGCACCCATCCTGCCTCCTCCCGCAGGACGGCCCGGCGGGCATGGACGGTGAGCGGTATCATCGTCGCCTTCTGCGTCGTGCTGGCGACCGCCGCAGTGTGGGTGTTTGATGTGATCGATCTGCCCGGCCTCGGACGGTTCGGTGACCGGTTCGGCACGGCATCCGCCTCGTCCGCTTCCTCCGGCGCGCGGACGGATTCCGCGAAGGCGGGCGGGGTGGCCGGTCTGGGAAAGAGCCTCGCGAAAGACGGGTCATGGCCGGCGTCGACCGGGGCAAAGCCCGCCGACACGAAGGCCTTGTCCGACGCGACCCAGGATTTCCTCTCCCACACGGGTTCGCCGGCAAAAGAAGGATATGTGATCGCCAACGGCGACGGCACCGTCGTCTCCTCGTCCAACGCCGACACGCCACTCGAACCGGCCTCGACGATGAAGACCCTCACGGCTCTCACGGCGACGGGCGTGCTCGATATGGACTCCACGCTCGACACCGACGTGCTCGTGCTGCGTGGCCATGCCGGGCGTGGCCATGCCGGGCGTGGCCATACCGGGCGTTCCTCAGGGCGGTCGGGGACCGCCACGATCGTGCTGCTGGGCGGCGGGGACATGCTCCTCGGGTCCGGTTCCTCGGATCCCTCCCACATCAACGGGCACGCCGGGCTCGCCACCCTTGCGGGGAAGACGGCCGCCGCGCTCTCCCGCCGTGGGATCCGCTCCGTGCGCCTTCTGTCCGACACGACGCTGTTCGGTGCCGTGCACAGGCCGGCCACCATGACCGAGGATTACGTGAAGACAGGCTATTTCACCCCCACCTCCGCGCTCGCCGTCGACGAGGGGCGGCAGAGCGTGCCCGGCTCGGACCCGGACTCCTCCGCCCGCAGCACCGTCCCGCGCACCGACGATCCCGCCTCCGCGGCGGTCTCCGCTTTTTCCTTCGCCCTCACGTCCGCACTGGCGTCGAAGGGGATCCGCCTGACGAACGTCTCATCGGGCGGGGGGATCAGTGTGCCCGCCGTGGGCGCCGCTGAGCGTGCACAGGAGGGGTCCGGCAAAAGCTCCGAAAGGATCGCACGGGTCAGCTCCGCGCCGTTGCGCCGGATCCTCGGGCTGACGCTGCGCCTGTCCGACAACACGCTCGCCGAGGAGTTCGGCCGGCTCGCCGCCCTGCGGATGAAGACCGGCAACAGTCCCGCGGCTGCCGTGAAGGCGGTCAGGAAGGAACTCGCCCGCCAGGGAATCGACCTCTCCGGCGCCGAGATCGCCGACTGCTCCGGCCTCTCGCCCGGCTCACGACTGACCCCCAGGATGCTCTTCCGTGTCATGCGCCGGCTGCGCACCCATGCCGAGGCGTCGGCGTTCCGTGGGCTGCCCGTGGTGACGAAGACCTCCTCCGACTACTCGGCCGACGCGCTCGGCCGTGTCAGGCTCAAATCCGGTTCGCTGAACGAGGTGACATCCGATTCCGGGGTCGTGCTGCGCACCAACGGCGGTTTCTTCTACTACGCGGCCATCGTCAACGTTCCCGACGGCCAGTGGGCGGCCCGGTCGGAAGGGCTCTCCGCCCTGCACCGGCTTGCCGGGCGCCTTGTCTCGATGTGAGGCCGGACCATGGCCGACGATCATGACAAGCGGTTCGCCCGCTCGGCGCAGCGGGAGGGGATCGGTCTCGTCCGCGCGGCACTCGCCCGCGTCGGTCTGACCCGCCAGTCGGACCGGTTCAGGAGGCATGGCGCGCACCAGCCCGACCCGCATGCCCCCCTCGTGCTCGTCGCCTGCTCGGGAGGGCGCGACTCGCTCGCCCTCGCCGCGCTCACGCACATTGTGGCGGGGGAGCTGGGCCTGCGCGCCGGTGCCGTCCTGCTCGATCATGGCCTGCAGGAAGGCTCGGCACGGGTCACGGCCCGTACGGCCGCACAGTGCCGCGGTATCGGGCTTGATCCGGTGATCACACGGGTGCTGGAGATCACCGATGCCGACAGGCGCTCCCAGGGCACCGAGGCGGCCGCGCGGCAGGCGCGCTATGACGCACTCGCGGACGCGGCCCGGTCCGCCGGGGCCCGCGCGGTCCTGCTCGCCCACACGCAGGACGACCAGGCCGAGACACTCCTGCTCGCCCTCCTCGCCGGCTCCTCGCCCAGGGCGCTTTCCGGCATGCCCGATCGTTTTCTGCATGACGGTGTCTGTTTCCTGCGCCCGATCCTGGGCCTGACACGCGCCCAGACGACCGCGGTCTGCCGTGCGGAGGGCCTTGGGTGGTGGGACGACCCGACCAACGGGGAGGGGACCGGTCCTGGTGATCCCCGCTATGACGCGCTGCCGCTGCGCTCGCGTGTGCGGCAGGGCGTGATGCCGCTGCTGCGGCGTCTGGGCGGGGCGGCTGTCGACGGTCATCTCGCTTCTCTTGCCGACCAGCAGCGCCTCGACCAGGATTTCCTCGGCCGCGAGGCCGACAAAGCGTCCAGGCGGCTCCTGCGCGATGTCCCGTCCTCCGGTCCGCGGGCAGCCTCCGGTCCGCGGGCAGACGGCTCCGGTCCGCGGGCAGACGGCTCCGGTCCGCGGGCAGGCGGTTGCTCCCGTCTCGCCCTTGATACACAAGGGCTGCGCGCTCTGCATCCCGCGCTGCGCACGCGCGTGCTCGTCTCGGCCATCGCCCGCCTCCTGGCTCAGGACGCCGGCACGCGGGGTGTCCGGGATCCCGGCAACAGTGCATATCCCGCGCGGAATGACGGTGCCCGGACCGGTCAGGACGATGGTAGTCAGGCCCGTGCGGATATTCGCATGGCAGGGATCAACAGGGAGAGTGTCATGGTCCTCGACCGCTGGGTGACGGGCCGCGTGCCGACCGGGATTCTCACAATCTCCAGCAATCTCTCAGCGTATCGTCAGGGGGCCGTCACAGTTCTGTGCCACAATGACTTCCATGCAGATCGCTGACGTTCGGGACGACATCGATAAAGTCCTCATCACCCATGACCAGCTCGAGAAGCGCCTTGATGAGGTCGCGGCCCAGATCAGCCACGATTTCAAAGGTGATGACAACCTCCTGCTCATCGCCGTCCTCAAGGGCGCCGTCAACACCATCACCGCCATCTCCGAGAAGATGAGCATCCCCACGCCCATTGATTTCATGAGCATCTCCAGCTACGGGCGGGGCACGGAGACCAGCGGCGTCATCAAGGTGCGCTCCGACCTGACCACGGACGTGCGCGGCAAGGACGTGCTCATCTGCGAGGACATCATCGACACGGGCGTCACCCTCGACTGGCTGCGCAAGGAGCTCAGGCGCCGCGGGGCCAAGTCCGTCACCATCTTCACACTGCTGTCCAAACCGTCCCGCCGCACCGTCGAGGTGCCGGTGGAATACACGGGATTCGAGGTGCCCGACGAGTTCGTCGTCGGTTTCGGCCTCGATTTCAACGAGAAATATCGCAATCTTGACTGCATCGCGGTGCTCAAGCCATCCGTCTACGAGGAGGATGCCGCATGACCTATCCGCAGGGACGACCGAACCCGGGCCGGGGCAACGGGCCCTACGGCGGCCGCAACAACGGGCGCCGCGCCAATTCCGACAAGACGCCGTTCTACAAGCGCGCGTGGTTCTGGATCGTGCTCGCGCTCGTGGTGCTCTTCCTCGGCTACGGCGCCTCCCAGCTTGGCGGGCCGCGGACCATCAACACGCAGGACGGTCTCGAGCTGCTCGAGCAGAACCAGTCGGTGCAGGTCACCTCGTCCACCATGACGGAGGGCGACCAGTCCGTGGAGCTCAAGCTCAACGGCAACTACGTCAAGAAGGTCAACGGGCAGACCCAGAACTACGGCTCGCGCGTCAAGTTCTACTACACGTCCGGCCAGTCGCTGCAGGTGGCCAAGGCCGTCGAGTCTGCCGCGAAGAACCACTCGGACTACACGTTCAACTCCGTGGTGCCGCAGACGAGCATGATGACGCTGTTCATCACCTCGGTGCTCCCGCTGCTGCTCATCTTCCTCATCTTCTGGTGGTCGATGCGCAGCCTGCGCGGCCAGGGCGGGGGACTGCTCGGCATGGGCGACAACGGCAACAACGGCCGCGTGCCCGACTCCGAGATCCCCGATACGAAGTTCTCCGACGTGGCCGGCGAGGACGAGGCCGTCGCCGAGGTGCAGGAGATCAAGGACTTCCTCAAGGACCCGCAGAAGTACCGCAGGCTCGGCGCGCGCATCCCGCGCGGCGTGCTGCTCTACGGCCAGCCGGGAACCGGCAAGACCCTCCTGGCGCGCGCCATCGCAGGCGAGGCGGGCGTGCCGTTCTACGCCATCGCCGGCTCGGACTTCGTGGAGATGTTCGTGGGCCTGGGCGCCTCGCGTGTGCGCGACCTGTTCGACGAGGCCAAGAAGCATGCGCCCTCCATCATCTTCATCGATGAGATCGATGCCGTGGGCCGCCGGCGCGGAGCCGGCATGTCCGGCGGGCACGACGAGCGCGAGCAGACGCTCAACCAGCTGCTCGTCGAGATGGACGGCTTCAACAACGAGACGGGCGTGATCGTCATCGCCGCCACCAACAGGCCCGACGTGCTCGACCCGGCCCTGCTGCGCGCCGGGCGCTTCGACCGCCAGGTGGGCGTGTCCGCGCCGGATCTGGAGGGCCGCGAGGCCATCCTCAAGGTGCACGCCAAGGGCAAGCCGTTCGTGCCCGACGTCGACCTGCACACCGTGGCCGTGCGCACGCCGGGCTTCACCGGCGCCGACCTGGCCAACGTGCTCAACGAGGCCGCCCTGCTCACTGCCCGCTCCAACGCGCAGCTCATCGACAACCGCGCCCTGGACGAGGCCATCGACCGCGTGCTCGAGGGCCCGCGCCGCCAGACGCGCGGCATGGCCCTCACCGAGCTGCGCAACACCGCCTACCACGAGGGCGGCCACGCGCTCGTGGCCGCCGCGCTGCACCACACCGACCCGGTGACGAAGGTCACCATCCTGCCACGCGGGCGAGCCCTGGGCTACACGGCCGTCATGCCGACGCGCGACCGCTACTCGGAGACGCGCGACCAGCTGCTCGACCAGATGGCCTACGCGATGGGCGGGCGCACCGCCGAGGAGATCGTCTTCCACGACCCGTCCACCGGCGCGTCGAACGACATCGAGAAGGCCACGCAGATCGCCCGCAAGATGGTGCTCGAGTACGGCTTCTCCTCCAAGCTGGGAGCCGTGAAATGGGCCAGCGCCGACAGTGACAACGATTCGGTGGACGACATCGCCCCGCACCCCTATTCCGATGAGACGCAGAACCTCATCGACGAGGAGGTGCGCAAGCTCATCGAGACGGCGCATCAGGAGGCGTATGACATCCTGATGGACAACCGTGACGTGCTCGACGAGCTCGTCACCCGCCTGCTCGAGAAGGAGACGCTCGGCGAGAAGGAGCTGGGCGAGATCTTCTCGAAGCTGAAGAAGGCGCCTGAGCGCGCCGAGTGGCTCTCCGACCCGCAGCGGCCGCTGCCCGACAGGGTGCCGGTGCCGATCCCGGAGTCGCTCAAGAACTCCGTGCTCGGCCATCAGGCGCACGTCGAGGGCCGGTGAGCGGCCCGCCGGACGGGGGTATAGCAGTGCCGGCCGGCGATGATGAGAACAACGACACAGCCCGGTGGGTCCGACGATCCTCACCGGGCTGTTTCGTACCGTCACGATGGGGCCGGGACAGCCCGTCAGACCGGGCGCACGGGACAGGCGGACGGGGACGGGGCTGCCAGGACGAAAGGGGAGATGCTGATGCAGGAACAGGACGAACACGACGGGCGGGCGCAGGCGGGAGCCCCGGGCCCGCGCCGCATGGTGAGCGTGCGCGTGCCCGCGCCGGAGTGCTTCGAACCGGCCCATGAGGACGGGCTCGAGCACGGCGTGGACCCCGCCACAGGCATCGACATGGACGCCGCCCGGCAGGCCGCCTGGCTCTACCTCACCGCCATCGGCGAGGACCCGGACAGGGAGGGCATCCGACAGAGCCCCGACCGCATCGCCCGCGCCTCGCGCGAGATCTTCGCCGGGATGAGCCAGGACCCGGCCACGATCCTCGAGAAGCGCTTCCCGGTGCAGAGCGAGGAGATGGTGCTCGTGCGCGACATCGACTTCTTCTCGGTGTGCGAGCACCACCTCCTGCCGTTCTTCGGCGTGGCCCACGTCGGCTATTTCCCCGGGGAATCCGGGGTCGTCGGCCTGTCGAAGCTCGCCCGGCTCGTGGAGGTGTACGCCCGCCGCCCCCAGGTGCAGGAGCGCATGACCCAGCAGATCGCCGACGCGCTCATGAAGGACGCCGGAGCGCGCGGGGCCATCGTCGTCACAGAGGCCGAGCACCTGTGCATGGCCATGCGCGGGGTCAGGAAAGAGAACGCGCGCACCATCACCAGCTCGATCCGCGGGATGATGCGCAACCCCACCACGCGCGCCGAGGCGATGCGGCTCATCCTCACCAAGGCGTGAGGGCCGCCGCCCGGGCAGACCCGACAGGCCACGGGCGCGGGCATGGGGCCGGGAACAGGCTGCCACAGGCGGATACAGGGAAACTGACAGGGACGGACAAGGAGAGACGATGAGGCCTTCCGAGGATCTTCTGCGACTGCGTGACAGCGGCCGCACGCTCGTGATGGGCGTGCTCAACGTCACCGCCGACTCGTTCTCCGACGGCGGGCGCTATCTCGACCCCGCCGACGCCAAAGACCACGGCATCGCCCTCATCGAGGCGGGCGCCGACATCGTGGACATCGGCGCAGAGTCCACCCGCCCCGGCGCCGTACGCGTCCCCGCGGAACTGGAACAGCAGCGCATCACTCGCGCGCTCGCCGACCTGGCACCGACCGCCCGCGCACACGGCGTGACGCTCAGCGTCGACACGATGCGCGCCTCCACAGCGCAGGCCGCGCTCGACGCCGGCGCGGGCATCATCACCGACGTCTCAGGAGGCCTGTCCGATCCCGCGATGATGCCGCTCATCGCCGCAAGCGACCGCCTCTACGTGATCCAGCACTGGCGCGGCTGGATGAGCGGCAACGGCACGGACGGCACGGCCAGATCACACGTGTACGAGCACGGCGTGGACCGCGACGTGCTCACCGAGCTCGTCGCCCGCGTCGCCGCCGCCCGCACGGCCGGGATCGACGACCGGCAGATCATCCTCGACCCGGGCCTGGGCTTCAGCAAACCCGGCCCGAAACCCAACCTCACGCTCCTCGCGCACCTCGACCGGCTCACCCGCCTCGGGTTCCCCGTCCTGGTGTGCGCCTCACGCAAACGCTTCCTGACCACCCTGCTCACACAGGAGGGCGCGGACACGCCCGACCAGACCCGACTCGACGAGGCGACCGCCGTCATCTCCGCCCTCGCCGCCCAGAAAGGCGCCTGGGCCGTGCGCGTGCACGAGCCCGCCCGCAGCCGCGACGCCATCACCATCGCCGCCGCCATGGGCGCCCGGCCGGCGGTAGGACGACAATAAGACCGGCACACCACCCCGCCGGGCGGCACAGACGAGAGGAACACATGGATTCGATCACCATCACCGGCATCACGGCCCAGGGCACGCACGGCGTGCTCGACTTCGAGAAGAAACGCCCGCAGACGTTCGTCGTGGACGTGCGGCTCTTCCTTGATCTCTCCGCCGCCGGCCGCGACGACGACCTGGCCGAGACCGTGGACTACGGCCAGATCGCCCGGCGCATCGCCTCGGTGATCGAAGGCCCCCACTGCGACCTCATCGAGGCGCTCGCCGACCGCATCGCCGCCGCCGTGCTGCGCTCCGACCCGGTGAGGCAGGTCACCGTCACCGTGCACAAGCCGCACGCGCCCGTCACCGTGCCGTTCTCCGACGTGGCCGTCCGGATCACACGCTCACGGGTGCCCGCCGATCCCGCCGACCGGGACGATCCGGCCGGTTCCGATGATTTCCCCGCAGAAGACGCTTCACAGATTGCCGGTCGTCCCGACGGTCCTGATCAGGCCGGCGGGGCCTCGACAGGCTCGCCGGCACAGGGCATCGCGGGTGTCTCCGGCACGGCCGCGGCGCGTGCGGCCGGCGCGCAGGCGGGGCGGGCGCCGCGCAAGATCCATCGCGCCGTGCTCTCCCTGGGCGGCAATCTCGGCGACGTGGCCGAGACCATGCGACAGGCCATCGTCTCCCTCGACGGCATCGCCGGAAACCAGATCATGGGCATCTCCCCGCTCTACCGCACCACACCGTGGGGGATGGGGCCGGGCACGCCGGACTTCCTCAACTGCGTGGTGGAGCTCGAGACGCTCCTCGACGCCCACCGCCTGCTCGGCACGATCCACCTCATCGAGGCGGCGCACGGCCGCACGCGCAAGGTGCACTGGGGCAGCCGCCCGCTCGACATCGACATCATCGACTTCGACGGCGCGGTGAGCGCCGACCCCCAGCTCACGCTGCCGCACCCGCGGGCCTGGCAGCGGGCGTTCGTGCTCGCCCCGCTGGCCGACCTCGAGCCGGACTTCGTCCTGCCCGGCCCCCACGGGGGCAGGGTTGCCGACCTGCTCGCCGCCTGCCCCGACAGGGACGGGGTGGTGCGCGCGGGGGAGGATTGGATCCTCGCCGCGGGCACCCGCCCCTCCGCCCCGTCGGCGGACGGCCCGTACCATGGGGGAGGGGACGGCGCCCGCCGCGGCACGGCCCGACGGGCGCACGGATCCGGCACGGCTGACCAGACAGGCACGAAGGACGGGGACTGACATGACCGCTCGACGCACACCATGGACCACGCTGCTCATCGCCTTCATCATCGGCCTGCTCGCCGGGGGCCTGCTGGCCGCGACCACCAACAACACGGATGTGAACCTTCTGGGCACCACCGTCGTGGTGCCGATCATCCTCGTGGTGCTCGCGGCGGTGGTGCTGGTCCTGGCCTGGCAGGTGCACCGCTACGCCAAGGGCAAGAACAAGAAGTATGACATCCGCCGAGCCGCTCCCACACTCGTGGCCGCCAAGGCGCTGGAGATCGTGGGGGCGATCCTGGCGGGCTGGTATCTGGGCCAGCTCGGGGTGGTGGCGCTCCACACGGCCTCCGACTGGGCGCGCCAGGTGCTCGTGCAGTGCGCCGTGGCCGCCACGGCCTCCGTGGTCGATCTCGTGGCCGGGCTCGTGTCCGAGTGGTGGTGCACGCTGCCGCCCGACGAGGGGCCGGACAACCCGCACCGCAAGCAGTAGGCGCGGAAGCGCCCCGTCCCCGCCGCCTCCGCCGGGGCGTCGAGCAAGACGGCCTCCGACACGCCCGATGCCCGCCGGGGCCTTTCCTCGGCGCGGGAGGATGAACGCTGAGCCGCCTGCCGGCGGCATGCCTGCGGTGACACGACGGCCCGGATCATGTCGCCTGCGGGCAGGATGCGCGAGGGCGGGGCGCCCGTCAGGGAGACTGGATGACGGCTGGAACTCATCTGCGAGTCTGGTATGGAACGCCGCGCCGGGACCATCCCGCCCCGCAAACATGCAACAATGGGATGTATGAAGAACTATCGTCTCACCATCTCGCGTGACGGTTCCACCGTCGCGCTCATCACCCGTGACGCCGGCAAGGACGCCGGCAGACAGCCCGGCACGGCCGGCGCGGACAAGTCCGGGGCCGCCGCCGGCGAGCAGATCAGCCTCTACGGGCCCGACCGGCTCTACCCGCTGGGCGCGGCACGCTACCACAAGGATCTGCCCAACCTGTTCGTCGATGTGCTCGACACGCTCGACGGCCACGGCCCGCGGGCCACCTCCACCGGCAAGGAGAAGGCGGCGCTCTCGTACCCGGCCGTCACCGTGCGCACGCTCGTGCGGCGCACCACCCGCGCTGTGGCCGACGGGTCGGGCAAGGTGGACGCCCGCTTCGACGACGCCCGCACACTCTGGCAAAAGATGCAGCAGCACGCCGTCTCCGCCGTGGTGCGCCCGACCGACGGACCCATCCTCGACGTGCGCAAGAACCGCAACTGGCGCAAGAACCAGCCGATGGCGCAGGTGCGCGCCGACCCGCAGGCATGGTACGTCACGCTCGCCTTCTCCCGCTCCAACAAGGCCAAGGACGCCCTGCATGCCTACCGGGGGCTGACCGCCGTGCTCGACACGCTCGCATCCGAGGGCGCCGACAACCCCGCCGCGCCCGCCGACGCGGGCGAGCAGGCGCAGCAGATGCGCAAGGACGTGCTCGGCAACCTCGACTACCCCACCTACCGGCAGGTGGCGGCGCTTCTGGGCGACTCGAACATGCTCGTGTTCCACAACGACCGGGACCTTGCCGACTGGATCCGCCACGAGGCGGGCCACAAGGAGGGCTGCGTGGAGTCCGGCACGCCGATCGTGGTGCACCGCCGCTCCTCGCGCGGCGCGCAGATTGTGCCCGGCGACACCCACACCGGCTCCAACGCGGACCTCGACGGGCTCGGCCCCGACAACCGCTGCCCTGTCTCCGCGCTGGCAAACCGGCTCGCGCCCAAGGCCGCCCGGAAGAAGGACGGGGCATCCCGCCGCCGCTGAGACCCGGCGCGGGTCCTGCCGTCCTCGCAGAAGGCGTCGTCTGCCGGTCCCGCCATGGTCCGGGCAGGCATCACCATCCGGTTCGGACGGCGGGCGAAACCTACGGCCGTGCCACGAACATGCCTTGTCGACAGTGATATAAGTAAAGCCTCGAACTAATAGGTTTTTCGATGGCCGGCCGCCTCCGGCGGCCGGCCATCGTTGCGCCCGGCGTCGCCGATGACCGCGCAGGCCGCGCCGTCACGCCGCTTCCGCCGTCGTGCCGCGCAGTGCCGCCCGTTCGAGTACTGGAATCGGCCACCCGGCGTGATCGGACGTATATTACCCTTCTTTTGTGCAGCGGTGGAGGGGCGGGACAGTCTGCTTCTCCGGACAACGGCGATTCCTCTGATTTCTTGCGGAAACCCACGGCGAGTCGAGCGGAAACAAAAAATTAATTAGTCAAAAGCTTGAACTAACTATCCGGATCTGGTTATAACCATCGCAACACGGTCCGTGTTTAACGATGAGCACGGATTGATTCACTCGAATACCGTGACAGGCGATATCAGTGCTGATCATCGCCATAAAGAAGGACATCATGAAGATGAGCTGGACCAAGAGGGCACTCGCCGTCGCCACTACCGCGACCGTGCTCTTCGCCGGTGCCGCCTGCGGTTCGACACGTGGGGTAGCACTTCCTCCTCCTCGTCTAAGAAGGATGCCAAAGACATCAGCGTCGGCATCTCCATGCCGGAGCAGATGCTCGAGCGCTGGAAGAAGGATGGCGACAACCTGAAGGCCGCGCTCGAGAAGTACGGTTACAAGGTCACCCTCCAGTACGCCGATTCCAAGACCGACCTGCAGACCTCGCAGATCCAGAACATGGCCAACAACAACACCGATTACGTGGTGATCGCCTCCATCGACGGCACCTCCACCGGCCGTGCCGCCGAGCAGGCCAAGCAGAACGGTGCCAAGGTCATCGCCTACGACCGCCTCATCATGAACACGGACGCCGTCGACTACTACGCCACCTTCAACCTCGAGAAGGTCGGCAAGATGCAGGGCCAGTACATCGTCGACAAGCTCGGCGTGGAGAAGGGCAAGAAGGGCCCGTTCAACGTCGAGCCCATGGCCGGCTCGCCCACCGACAACAACGCCGGCATCTACTTCAAGGGCGCGTGGAGCGTGCTGGGCAAGTACTTCAAGAACGGCACGTTCAAGTCGCTCTCCGGCAAGGTCCCCAAGAGCGCCGACGACTGGCAGTCCATCGGCATCGACAACTGGGACCGCAACAAGGCCCAGGCCGAGATGGAGAACCGCGTCAACTCGTTCTACAACAACGGCCAGCATCTTGACGCCGTCCTGGCGCAGAACGACGCCGAGGCCATGGGCACCGTCAACGCCGTCAAGGCCGCCGGCTGGAACTACTACCCGGTGATCACCGGCCAGGACGCCGAGCAGGCCAACATCCAGGCCATCGCCCACGGCCAGCAGAGCATGACCGTCTACAAGGACACCAGCAAGCTCGCCAAGGCCACCGCGGAGATGATCCACGACATGGCCGAGGGCAAGAAGCCGACCACCGACACGTCGTACAACAACGGCAACAAGGACGTGCCCACCGTCTCCCTCAAGCCGATCGCCGTCGACAAGGCCAACCTCAAGTCCGTCCTCGTCGACTCCGGCTACATCACGGCCGACAAGGCCGGTCTCAACGACTGATCAGACCAGTCGGCCGGCAGGCCGGGCCCCGATGACCGATCCGATGATCCGAATGTGATCTGGAAGACCGATCCGGGCGGCCCGGCCGGGCCGGCAAACCCCGGTCCCGTGCGTGCGGGCGTGCAGCCCGCCCGCACGGGAGCGTCCGGGGCCATGCATTCTGTGTGCGCCCGCGCCCCGGAGGGAACGCGGGCACCAGCCGGGAATCGATACTCGATGAGGAGGAAATCGTGGCTGGTAAAAACGACGTCATCCTTGAGATGCGCCACATCACCAAACGCTTCGGGCCCGTCACGGCGCTCGATGACGTCAATATCAGCGTGAACCGGGGGGAGATCTTCTCGGTGTGCGGCGAGAACGGCGCCGGCAAATCCACGCTCATGAACGTTCTGTCGGGCGTGTACGGCTATGGCACATACGACGGCGACATCGTCTACAACGGCGAGGTGTGCAAATTCCGCTCCGTGCGCGACTCGGAGCAGAAGGGCATCGTCATCATCCACCAGGAGCTCGCCCTGCAGCCCTACCTGTCGGTGCTCGACAACCTGTTCCTCGGCGACGAGCGCAAGAAAGGCCTCGCCATCGACACGCAGACCGAGCGCATCGAGGCGGAGAAGGTGCTCGACCAGGTCGGCCTCGACGTCGACCTCGACACAAAGATCTCCAACCTCGGTGTGGGCAAGCAGCAGCTCGTGGAGATCGCCAAGGCACTGCTCAAGAACGTCAAGCTGCTCATCCTCGACGAGCCCACCGCCGCGCTCAACGACGAGGACTCCGAGCGCCTGCTCAAGATGATCGACCAGCTGCGCCGCACCCAGGGGCTCACGGCCATCATCATCTCCCACAAGCTCAACGAGATCGCCGAGTCCGCCGACGAGGTGCAGGTCATCCGCGACGGCAAGACCATCAGCCACATCAGCGTGGACGCCGACCACCCGCTCGACCAGAACAACCTCATCCGCGACATGGTCGGCCGCCCGCTGACCAACCGCTACCCGGAGCACACCCCAAAGATCGGCCCGGAGGTGCTGCGCGTGGAGGACTGGAAGGTCCACCACCCGCTCGACACCCACCGTCTCGTCGCCAAAGGCGTGAGCTTCAACGTGCGCAAAGGCGAGATCGTGGGCCTGGCGGGCCTCATCGGCGCCGGCCGCACCGAGACCGCCATGTCGATCTTCGGCCACCAGTACGGCGTGGAATCCTCCGGCAGGATCTTCCTCGACGGCAAGGAGGTCACGTTCCCCACCGTCAGCTCCGCAGTGGAACAGGGCGTCGCCTACGCAACCGAGGACCGCAAAGCCTACGGCCTCAACCTGCTGCAGAACCTCCGCGAGAACACGTCGATGGCCAACTTCCGCCACCTCTCCAGGGGCGGGGTGATCGACCGCGTCAAAGAGCGCAAGACCGCCGAGAAGTTCCTGCGCGAGTTCAAGACCAAGGCCCCGTCCATCGAGACGCCCACCGGCAACCTCTCCGGAGGCAACCAGCAGAAGGCGTCCTCGCCAAATGGGTGTCCACCGACCCGAAGGTCCTCATCCTCGACGAGCCCACCCGCGGCATCGACGTCGGCGCCAAATACGAGATCTACGAGATCATCGACCAGCTGGCCGATTCCGGCTCGGGCGTGCTCATGATCAGCTCCGAGCTGCCGGAGCTGCTGGGCGTGTGCGACCGCATCTACACGATGAGCAACGGCGTGATCACCGCCTGCAAGAAGGCGAGCGAGACCAACCAGGAGGAGCTCATGCGCTACATGACCTCCTCGCAGCCGATCAGCAAGGAGGACGTCTACGCGTAAGACGCTTCGGCGCCCTCATCCGCGGGATGTCAGCAAGAAGGACATTGACATTATGACTACATCAACCGCAAAACCGGCCCCCACGAAACAGGCCGCGCAGCAGCGCACACTCAAGGACATGCTGCTGGCCAACGTGCGCTCGTATGGTATCTTCCTGGCGCTCGTCGTCGTGATCCTCGTCTTCCAGGGTCTCACCGGCGGCAGGCTCCTCACCCCCAACAACGTGGTGGCGCTCTTCCAGCAGAACGCCTACGTGATGATCACCGCCATCGGCATGCTGATGGTGATCATCGCCACCGACATTGATCTGTCTGTCGGCTCGGTGATCGCCTTCGTCGGCGGCGTGGGCGCCATCGCCATGCGCGACTGGGGGATGAACTGGTTCCTCGCCGTCATCATCATGCTCGTCATCGGCCTGCTCATCGGCGCCTTCCAAGGCTTCTGGGTGGCCTACGTGGGCGTGCCGGGCTTCGTGACCACGCTGGGCGGCATGCTGCTCTTCCGCGGCCTCGCCACCGTCATCGCCGGCGAGTCCATCCCCGTCTCCGACAACACATTCCGCTCCATCGCCAGCGCCTACCTGCCCAACATCCTCGGGTTCTGGGGCAATCTCGACGGCCTGACGATCGTGGTGGGCGTGGTGTGCATCGCCGCGTACATCGTCATGCAGTTCCGCAACCGCAGCAAGGCGCTCAAGAACGGCCTGCAGGCCGAGCTGATGAGCTACGTGGTGCTCAAGTGCGTGCTCGTCGCGCTCCTGGGCGGCTACTTCACCGTCCTGCTCTCGCAGTCCGGCAATGAGACCTCAGGCGGCATCCCCGTCTCGCTGCTCATCATCGTCGTGCTCATCGCCGTCTACTGGTTCGTGCTCAACCGCACGGTGTATGGCCGCAACGTGTACGCCATCGGCGGCAACCGCCGCGCGGCCATCCTCTCCGGCATCGACACCCGCCGCACCGAGTTCTGCATCTTCCTCAACATGGGCTTCCTCGAGGGCGTCGCCTCGGTGATCACCCTCTCGCGTCTGGCCTCCGCCACCGCGCAGACCGGCCAGTCGTTCGAGATGGACGCCATCGCCGCCTGCTTCATCGGCGGCACGGCCGTCACCGGCGGCATCGGCACCATTCCGGGCGCCATGGTCGGCGCGCTCATCATGGGCATGCTCAACCAGGGCCTGTTCATCATGGGCGTCAACGCCGCATGGGTCAGTGTGATCAAGGGCCTCGTCGTCATCCTCGCCGTGGCCTATGACATCCTGAGCAAGCGCAGCAAGCACTGAGCCTCATCGGATCCCCGGCCCCCGCGCTCGCGCGCCGGATCGCCACACACGGCGCCGGCGCGCCCGCGGGTGGGCGGGGTCTGTGATTCTGGCCGCTCCCCATCAGGCCGGTATGCCTCTGCGGATCCCGGTATGAATCCCGTCCGGTCGTCATATCGTCGGCACGCCCATCCCCTGGGGCGCGGCACTGTGACGGCCGGTCATTTGCTATCTGTGCCGCCGGCCGCATGTCGACCGTGACCGGCGGCCGTTATTCTTGGAACCGTACATGTTCCGCACCGGCAGGCAGAAGGACGATCATGACACCGAAGAACAAGAAGGTCTCCACCAAGTTCCGGGCCAACCTGTATGCCTTCACCTGCATCGCGTGCATCCTCTGGTTCGCCCAGTCGTACGCCGATTTCCGCAAGGCCGGCACGCTCACCAGCGCGCCGAGCATCTTCCTGCTCGTGTGCATCGGCATCGTCGTGGCCTACACGGGCGTCGAGGCGATCATCCTGTGGGTCCGCCCCTCCGAGAAGGAGAGGAAGGAGATGCAGGATGACCGGGACGAATCCGACAGCCGGGCCGGGGACGGCCACAGCTCCCAGGACGAGCCCGCGGGCAGTGGGAATACGGCAAACAGGTCCTCCCAAACCGGGGTCGCCGTGAAAGGGAGCGTCACCGTGAAGGAGGCCCGATGAGCATCGCGATCGACATCCTGCTGGGCCTGTTCTGCCTCGCCGGCGGCGTGTTCCTCGGCTTCTTCCCCTCCCGCCGCGAGCAGATGACCTCCTGGCAGGAGCGCGTATCCTCGGCAGTCGGCTTCGTCTACGCCGTCATCTTCGTGGTGCTCATGGTGATGCGCAAGGACGTGGAGACGTGGGTGATCGTCGGCACGCTCCTGGCCGGCTTCCTCATCGGCCGCATCCCGCCTCTGGCGCGCAAAGCGCAGGACAGGTGGGAGATGTTCCGCCCCCACCGCGCCAAGGACCGGTGAGTCTCCCTGCCCTGACAGAGGGCCTGTCGCAGGCGGGCGGCCGCCGACCAGAGCGCGACAGAGGTGTTCCCGCCGTGTCGCGTGCTGCCCTCCTGCTGATCCGCGCGGTCGAACCGTCACGGTCGACCATCCGGGGCCGGTCGCCGCATCAGAGACGGCCGACGATGATGTCCAGGACGGGAATCGGGCAATGTTGCCCGATTCCAGGAACAATCGCCAGGGACATGCATGCCCGGTGGCACCCATCTCCTGCCACACGAGTCATCGCGATACGGCCGATGGTCGCCTCCACGAAAATCACGGAAAAAGATGCCGTTCTGCCATTGTGCGATGCGGCACCCGGCCGGAACGAGTGCGGTGAGAACGACGGGTGATCGGAGAAAAGACCCGTCGGGGCCGTCCGCCACGTCGGACAGACTGTACGAGAACGCCAGGGCCAGCCGCACGCCGCAGAAGCGTGTCAAGACGCTGGTCGGGCTGAGCAACGGCAGGATCATCCCCGCCTGGCCCCCATGACGGTGTGGTCGGTGCTGCTGCTCGTCATGCCGGTCCGCCTGCCCAACTGGCATGAGAAGAACGGCGCCATGCCGGACATCGTCTCCCACAGCATCGCCTGGCTCGCCTTCCCCTCTCGCCCGTGTCCTGGCCCTGATCGTCCTGTCCGTCCACTGCCTCGTCGGACGGCCCGAGGCGGCGCAGAACGATTATTCGACCATCCCCACACGGGAGAAGCTGGTGCTCGCGCTCGTCGCCCTCGTCCGCGTGGCAGACTTCCCCACGGTCATCTGAGAAGGCGGCCGTCTCGATGACGCGTCTGCCTGTCAGACGGAACAGGGGCCGGCCGATCGTCAGTGATCAGCCGGCCCCAGTCGTGTCAGAGCGCGGCCATCCCGCACGTGCGCTGATCGGGGCGGGTCACTTCGTCCCGCCCGAAGGATCCTCGTCAGGGCGCGGCACGCGGATCATCGCCTCCTGCGCGATCTCCGCCACGAGATCCCCGTCCTGATAGACGCGCGCCCGGCACAAGGCCCGGCCATGCCCGGCGATGGGCGAGTCCTGCACGTACAGGTGCCAGCGCGTCACGTCGAGCGCGCCGTACCACCACATGGAATGGTCGATGGTGGCGAAACGGATCCCCGGCGTCAGATAGCTCAGTCCCGCCCGGCGCAGGGCCGGCTCCATCATCAGCTGGTCGCAGCCGGTGGCCAGCAGCGCCCGCTGCAAGGCCTGGTCGGTGCGGATCCTCTGCAGCTGTTCCTCGGGCAGATGCGAGGCGTCGGCGCGCATCCACACGCTCTGCTCGCGCCGGTCCTCCTCCGCGGACGTGTCGGGCTTGAGCAGCACCGGCTCCTGCACGTGGCGGATGTCCCACGGCGACTTGTTCACAAAATAGTCGGCCATCGGGTTCTTCGCCGCCCAAGGGCGCAACAGGTCGAACGAGCTGGGCAGGCTCTCAGGACCGGGCACGTCCGGCGCCGGATCGGCGAAGCTCATCCCGTCCTGGCCGGCCGTCTGGAAGCTCGCGATCGCGGTGAGCACCTGACGCGACTCCTGCCGGGCGTCGACCGTGCGGGCGGAGAAGGAATGCCCGTCGCGCAGCGTGTCCACGTCATAGCACACGCCGTGACGCAGGTCGCCGGGCGTGGTGAAATAGGCGTGCACCGAGTGGGGCAGACGCCCCTGGGGCACGGTCTTGCGCGCCGCGGCCACCACCTGGGCCACGATCTGGCCGCCGTAGATGCTGCCGGTGGGGAAGTCGAGGCTGTCACCGCGGAACGTGCGGATCTGCCCCTGCCCCCGCCCGGCCTGCCCCGGCGCGGGCTCGCTGTTCATCTCGAGAGCGTGCAGTAGCCCGGAAAGCGGCGAATCGCTCATATCTCCTCCATATCGCTGAGTCGTTCTCGCTCATCGTGAATCGTGGTCCAGTGATCGCCTGACAGAAAAGCCGGGACCCGCACGGGACAAAACCCCGGGGATCCCGGCACCCGCCACTCACCCGCGGGTGAGCTTGCGGTGCAGACGGTGCGGCCTGGCCGCGTCCGGCCCCAGACGCTCCACCTTGTTGTCCAAGTAACCCTGGAAATTGCCCTCATACCAGAACCAGTTGCCCGGATCGTCATCCGTGCCCTCCCACGCCAGGATATGCGTGGCAAGACGGTCGAGGAACCAACGGTCATGGGAGATCACCACCGCACAGCCGGGAAACTCGAGCAGCGCATTCTCCAACGACTCGAGCGTCTCGATATCAAGATCATTCGTCGGCTCATCGAGCAGCAGAAGGTTCCCGCCCTCCTGCAGGGTCAGCGCCAGATTGAGACGGTTGCGCTCGCCGCCGGAGAGCACGCCGGCCTTCTTCTGCTGGTCGGAGCCCTTGAAACCGAACGACGCCACCCAGGCGCGGGTCGGGATCTCCATCCCGCCCACCTCGATGATGTCCTTGCCGTCCGAGGCGGCCTCCCACAGGGTCTTGTCCGGGTCGATGCCTGCGCGGTTCTGGTCCACGTAGCTGATCTTGACCGTGTCGCCCAGCGTCAGCTCGCCCGATGTCGGCTTCTCCTGGCCCACGATCATCTTGAACAGCGTGGTCTTGCCCACGCCGTTGGGGCCGACCACGCCCACGATGCCGTTGCGCGGCAGGGAGAACGAGAGGTCGTCGATGAGCACGCGGTCGCCGAACGCCTTGTGCAGATGCTTTGCCTCGAGCACCTTCGTGCCCAGCCTCGGCCCCGGCGGGATGTGGATCTCGGAGAAGTCCGGCTTCTGGAACTTGCGCGCCTCGGCCTCCATCGCCTCGTAGCGCTCGAGACGGGCATGCGACTTGGCCTGGCGGGCCTTGGCGGAGGAGCGGACCCACTCGATCTCGTTCTTCAGGCGCTTCTGCAGGCGGGCGTCCTTCTGGCCCTCCACCTTGAGGCGCTTCTCCTTCGTCTCGAGATAGGTGGTGTAGTTGCCCTTGTACGGGTAGAGCTGGCCGCGGTCCACCTCGCAGATCCACTCGGCCACGGAGTCGAGGAACGAGCGGTCGTGGGTGACGGCCACCACGGTGCCCTGGTAGTCATGCAGGAAGTTCTCGAGCCAGAGGATGGACTCGGCGTCGAGATGGTTGGTGGGCTCGTCGAGCAGGAGCAGGTCCGGCGCCTCGAGCAGGAGCCGGCACAGGGCCACGCGGCGGCGCTCGCCGCCGGAGAGCACCTTGACGGGGGTGTCGGGCGGCGGGCACTGCAGCGCGTCCATCGCCTGGTCGAGCTGGTTGTCGAGGTCCCACGCGTCAGCGGCGTCGATCTGGCTCTGCAGCTCGCTCATCTCCGCGCCGAGCTTGTCATAGTCGGCGTCGGGCTGGGCCATCTCCATGGCGATCTGGTTGTAGCGGTCGAGCTTGGCCTTCATGTCGCCCACGGCCTGCTCGATGTTCTCGATGACGGTCTTGTCCTCGTCGAGCGGCGGCTCCTGGTCGAGGATGCCCACCGTGTAGCCGGGGGAGAGCCTCGCCTCGCCGTTGCTGACCGGCTCCTTGCCGGCCATGATCTTGAGCAGCGTGGACTTGCCCATGCCGTTGGGGCCCACCACGCCGATCTTCGCGCCCGGATAGAAGCTCATGGAGACGTTGTCGAGAATGACGCGCTCCCCGAAAGCCTTCCGGACGTTGAACATCTGGAAGATAAACTCTGCCACTGCGTTTCCGTTCTCTTGGGATATCGATAAGCCGTGGCCGATTATCTCATATGAGGTCGCCCGGCCCCTCTGAGGGCGGAGCCGGAGGGGTGCCGTCCGATGGGTATGGCCTCACGTCACCAGAGATCGCCTGTAATTTTTATCTCAGGCAAGTTATCTCAGGCGAGCACGCCGGTGCCGATGAGCACGCCGAACAGCACGCCGAGGAACGCCAGCGCGGCGAAGTTGATGCCAAGGAACACCTTGAGGAATCTGCCGTTCTCCCCGGGGAACTCCTGACGGTGCAGGCTGATGGTGATGAGGTTGGCGAGGGAGGCGATCGGGGAGCCGAGGCCGCCAATGTCCGCGCCGTAGAACAGGCCCGCGGCGAAGGCCGGCGTCTGCTGGGTGAACTGGGCGAGCAGCACGGTGATCGGCACGTTGGAGATCACCTGGCTGAACAGCAGGCCGGAGACGTACGTGGAGAGCGGGGAGTGGACGATGGCGTGCATCGCGTCCTGCAGGAAGGCCATGTTGGCCACGTTGCCGATGCAGATGAAGATGAAGAACAGTGTGAGCAGCAGGTTCCAGTTGATGTGGAAGATGATGCGCGGGTCGAAGACGAGCATCATGAGGCAGGCGAACAGGATGCACGTCACGCTCACCATGGTGGTGTTCACGTGCAGGTTGACGATGAACGCGATGAAGACGAGCACGAACGGGATGGCGCGCTGGGGGCGCACGAGACGGGGGATCTCGTCGCGGCTCAGATCGATCGGCTTCTTGGGCACGAAGGCGAGCATCACGAGGATCAGCACCACCGACACGATGAACAGGGGCAGCGAGAAGCCCATGAACTGGCCCACGGAGAGGTGGTAGTGCGTGTAGATGTACAGGTTGTGCGGGTTGCCGAACGGGGTGAGGCACGAGCCGAGGTTGGCGCAGATGGTCACCATCGTCATCTGCACGTATATGTTGATGTTCGTGCGTTTCTTCATCACGAGGATGAGCGGGATGAGGGTGAGGATCGTCACGTCGTTGGTGGCGAACATGGCGAGGAACAGGGCCAGCAGGCCCATGGCGATGGAAAGGCCTCGCTCCGACTTGCAGCGGTTGAGGATGTGCAGGGAGATCCAGCTGAGGATCCCGTAGCGTTCAAGGGCCTCGATGGCCACCATGAGCTGGAAGAGGACGGCGAGGATGTGCCAGTCGATCTTACTCGTCTGCACGCCGTGCGCGAGGGAGGTGGCGATGGTCAGGACGATGAGGACGGCGAGGAAGAGATGGTTGCGGATGAAGCCCCAGGCGGCCTTGCCGAAGCCCTCCTGGCGGATGTGGTCGGACAGGCGCGTCAGGCGCTGCTTTGACTCGGCCTTGTGGATCCAGTGCGATTGGCGCGCGGGGTAGTTGAGATGCAGAGCGCCGTCGTCGTCGCGGACGATGAGCTCGGGCCGGCCTTCCGGCTGTTTGGCGGACGGGTGCCGTGCGCCCTGATCCGCTTTGTCTGTCCGGTGTGCCGTGTCAATTTGTGCTGTCCGTGCCGTCTGTGTGCTGCGGGTTGTCTGTGTGCTGCGGGCTGTCTGAGGGCCGCGTGAAGGACCGCCCGGGTGGCGTGCCCCTTGTCGGTCGTCGACCGTGTCGAGGTCTGGGCGACTGCTGCTGTCAATCTTCGTCATCGCTTGGTTTTCCGTACACATCCTGGCACCGAGACCGGTGTCGCACCGTTCCAGACGGCTGGCTGTGCGCGTCCTGCTGACAGGAACCGCGACTGCGTCCCGGTGCCGCACTTCTTTCTGGACGACCTGTGACTGATGACCGGGACCATCCTCCGAGGCCCCGTCCGACCGGGGCTCTGCCGGCAACAACCCTGAGCCGGCCGTGCTGTGGAGGGCGCACCCTCCTGCGGAACACGCTCCCAGTATAGGCGGCGGGTCGTCCGGCGATGAGGCGGTCGTCCGGCGACGGCGGCGGTGATGACGGCTGTAATGACGGCAGTGCTGACAGGTATGGCGAGGCGTCCGCCGGTGGCCTGATGGTTGGATGATCGTTTCCGCCCGGCGGCGCTGCCGTGAGGACACTGGTAGGGACGCTCGGACTTGAACCGAGGACCGACGAATTATGGGTTCGCTGCTCTAACCGACTGAGCTACATCCCCACGGCCAGTGTACCGGAGGGTGTGGCGGCGGTGCGGCAGCCGGCGGTCGGATTCTCTCCGTTCTGGCCGGTCCCGGTCCGTGATCTGTCCGGTCTGCTCGTCGGTCATGGTCTGTGACCTGTCCGGCATGTCTGCGGAATCCGAGTTTTCCACAATCGGCCTTCCGGCTTTTTCCTTCCCTTTCTCCGCGGGACAGTGGGATCACGGCACACGCCGGCCCGGA
Source organism: Aeriscardovia sp. (assembly GCA_040773385.1). GTDB lineage: Bacteria > Actinomycetota > Actinomycetes > Actinomycetales > Bifidobacteriaceae > Aeriscardovia. Next base: position 37,479 of record JAXGWH010000006.1, read on the forward strand.
CGGCCAGGGACATTCCCCGGCATGGTCCGGGGAAACAAACCGGCCACCCGAATGACGCCCGGCCGGATCCTTTGACGGGTACCCGGGATCAGAGGGTCTCGGGGACAGGGCGCGGAAGAAAGGACAAACAATGTCACAGGCAGATCTGAGCATGACAGGGCTTGTGGGCACCGACCCGCAGCCGTTCACCACCAAGAATTGTGAGGGATGCAGCTTCCGGCTCGCCTCCACACGCCGTTACCGCGACAGGCACAGCGGGCAGTGGAAGGACGCCCCGACCGTGTGGATCACCGTGCGGGCGTACAGGACGCTCGCCAAGAACATCACGGCGAGCCTGAGGAAAGGCGATCCGGTCACCGTCTCTGGCCGCGTCGTCATGGACGAATGGATGGGGGAGGATGACCGTCCCCGCACGGCCCTCGTGCTGGAGGCGAGGGCGGCGGGGCACGATCTCGCCTACGGCGTCTCGAGCTTCTCGCGTCTGCGCGAGGGACAGGACCCGGTCGAGGAGGTGCATGCCACCGGCCCGGACGGTGAGGAGGCGGAGGACTTCGCCGTGCCGGACGAGCTCACCGGTGCCGCAGACGGGACGGCGGTCACACCGGAGGGTGCGTCATCGGATGCCCCGTCCGACGAGACCGTGGACCCTGCACAAGACATTGCCGCACAGGACGATCTGCAGGCAACCGGGGTGTGACCTTTTCGGACACCGTGGGTGGGAACGTATCCGGCCGGGGCGAACCGGTCGGATACGCACCCGTTTGACAGGGCGTGTGCGCCTTACCAGATGCGCACGCGCTTGTCCGGGTCGAGCCACATCTTGTCGCCGGGCTTGACGCCGTAGGCGGTGTAGAACGCGTCGACGTTGCGCACGATGCCGTTGGTGCGGAACTCGGCGGGGGAGTGCGGGTCGATGGCCAGATACTGCTCGGCCAGCTCGTTCCTCACGACGCCGCGCCAGATGAGCGCGTAGTTGTGGAAGAAGCGCTGGGCGGCGGTGTGCCCGTCGATCACCGGGCTGGAGGCGAGCGAGTCCTCGAGCTCCTTCTGGGTGTCGGCCTTCTTGCCCTCACTGAGCACGTAGGCCTTGAGGGCGATGTTGACACCCGAGAGGTCGCCGATGTTCTCGCCGATGGTCAGGGCGCCGTTCACATGCGGCGCCTCGTCCGCTTTGCCCTGGGCGGCGTACGCCTTCTGCAGGGCGAGCGGGACGAACGCGTTGTACTGGTCGATGAGGGCGTGGGTGAGCCTGTCGAAGTTCTTCCGGTCCTCCGCGGTCCACCAGTCGTGCAGACGGCCGTCGCCGTCGTACTTGCTGCCCTGGTCGTCGAAGCCGTGGCCGATCTCATGGCCGATCACGCAGCCGATGCCGCCGAAGTTGGTGGCATCGTCCGCGTCCGGGCCGAAGAACGGGGGCTGCAGGATGGCGGCGGGGAAGACGATGACGTTCATGTCCGGCTCGTAGTAGGCGTTGACCTCCTGCGGGTTCATGAGCCACTCCTCCTTGTCGACCGGTTTGCCGGCCTTGGAGAGCTCATGGGCGTTCTCATACACGCTCGCCGCCCGCAGGTTGTCGACGATGGAGTTGTCGCGGCTCACATGCAGCGCGGAATAGTCGCGCCAATGCTTCGTGTAGCCGATCATCGGCGTGAACTTGTCGAGCTTGGCCAGCGCCTTCTTCTTCGTCGCCTCGCCCAGCCAGGAGGACGTGGTGATGGAGACGCGGTAGGCATCGATGAGATGGGAGACGAGCTCCTCCATCTTCTTCTTCGAGGAGGCGGGGAAGTGGCGCTGGACATACTCTTTGCCCACGTCCTCGCCGCACACGGAGTTGACAAGGGAGACGCCGCGCTTCCAGCGGTCGCGGATCTTCTTCGCGCCCGAGAGCACACGGCCGGTGAAGTCGAAGGAGGCCTGCACGAAGTCGTCGGAGAGGAACGGCGCGTCGGACATGACCACATGGCTGACGGCCCACAGGCGCAGATCCTCGAGATCCGCCCCGTCCCACACTTTGTCGAGGCCGTCGAAGAAGTCCGGCTCGCGCACGACGAGCGTGGAGAGGGCCTGGCGCAGGTCCAGCGGCTGGTCGAGCGCGGCGGCGGTGTCGTCGTAGGCGCTCTGCCAGGCATCGGCCCACGCGTCGAGGTCGAAGTGCGGCAGACGGGCGGCCAACTGCTTCCATGTCTGCCTGTTGTAAGTCTTCGAGTCGTCCCGGTCGGTGACATTGTCCCAGTGGCAGGCGGCGATCTGTGTCTCGAGGGCGAGCACGCGGGCGGCTTTGGCGTCGGCGTCCTTCTCGTCGTCGGCGCGATGGGCGAGCAGGAGGAGGCGGGAGATGAGGCGCGTGTACGCCTGACGGATCGGCTCGTAGCGCTTCTCGCGGTAGTACGCCTCGTCGGGCAGGCCGATGCCGCCCTGGCCGATATAGGCGATGGCGTTGTCCGGGTCCCCGGCGTCGGCGGAGACGAACAGGGCGAACAGGTCCGGGCCGCCCTCCGGGTTGAGGCGGCCGAGCACGCGGGTCAGGTCGGCCTTGGTCTTCGCGCGGTCGATCTCGGCGAGCACCGGGTCGAGCGGGTGGGAGCCGGCGTTGTCGATGGACTCGGTGTCCATGAACGTGTCGAAGAGGATCTTCGAGCGGGTCGCCGTGGTGTGCGGGTCGGTGAGGATCTCATGGATCGCCTGCTCGGAGTCGTCGTTGAGCTTCATGAACGAGCCGTAGCTCGACTTGTCGTCGGGAAGCTCATAGGAGTCGATCCATGCGCCGTTGACGCTGCGGAAGAAGTCGTCCTGCGGGCGCGGCTGGGAGGAGGCGGCCTGTGGGGCACCGTCCTTGCCCTGCGGATGTGTGTCATTCTGCTGTGCTGACGTCTGTTCGGACGTCGTCATGCTCTGTGAAAGTGCCATACACCCACCCTACCGGCATCGGCGGGAACAGAGGGAGTCCGGCGAAATGCGGCCAGATGCCGGAGGAAGCCAATGGTGTCGGAAGAGGCCAAACAGGTCAACGCAGGTCACAGAAGATTGAAGAAGGTCACATCAGGATGTCATAGGCGCGGCGTGAGTTGTACGAGTCGCCGTGGATGAGGATCTTGCCGGCATAGCGGAACCCGGCCTTGAGGATGAGATGGCGCATACGCCCGTTGCGGTCATGTGTGTCGATCCGTGCCTGGGTGTAGCCGAGCGCCAGCGACTGCTCCAGCAGTGCGGCGAGGAGACGCGAACCGATGTGCTGACCGGCATAGGCGCCCGACGCAGCCACACGGTGGATGGCGATGTACGGCTCGTCCGGCTCGCGCCAGCTGCCCGTGTAGATCTTGTTGTACGAAGGGTCAGGCCCGGGCACGAGGTTGGCGAGCCCGGCGATTGGGCCGCCGTGGATCGGCACGAGCACATACGTCTCGCCGCGGGCGATGCTGGCGGCGAACTCCTCCCGCGTGGGGGTGGTCGCCTTGTCCTGCCACTGGGGGATGCCATCGCGTCTGAGCAGTTCGCGGCTGGCGGCGATGATCGACATGATCTCGTCGAGGTCGTCCTTGCCCGCCTTGCGCAGCACGAATGTGTTGCGCTGCCCAGAGGCGGCGGTCTTCGAGGTGACGAGGGTGTCGGCCAGGATCGGGTCGGGCGTCGGGTCGGACGGTGCCGTCTGGGTCTTCTTTGCTGACGGCTCTGCCGATGCGGACGTTGCCGGTGACTGTGCCATGGCCTCTCCCTCGTGTATAGTGGCTTTTCGCTTGCGGGCGTAGCTCAATGGTAGAGCCTCAGTCTTCCAAACTGATTACGCGAGTTCGATTCTCGTCGCCCGCTCCACCCGGAACCCTTGAGATCCCAACAATCCCAAGGATCCATTCCTTTCCGCGGTTGTGATGCCCGGTGCGTGATTTTCTTATCGTTTTGCCCGATTCCCACCGTTGTCTGCCGTAGTTAGGCATACGTCAGGCAACCACGATATCGGCACTGCGGCAGGATGGTTCGCCATTACCGTCGTCCGCTGCTTCCATCGGATCTGTCCGCCGTGCTCTGCATCGTGTCCGCCTCGGAGTGCAGAAGGTCTTCCCGCTGCTTGTTTTGAGCATCATCGATCCTGGGACGGTTGCGGGCCGAGGTCCGTCCGTGGTCCGGAGCCCGCAGGGCGGCCGGCGGCCGTGGACGTGGTTGGGCCAGTGTCTGTCTGTCTGTCTGTCCGTACGCCTGCTTTTCCGTACGTCCGGGAATCCGTGTTCCGTGATGTCTGGGGCGGGGCTTCCCGTGTCCCTCAATATTTGTTGAGGGGATGATCCTCGCAGGCCCAGGCGAAGCATACGGCCGGTGACTTTTGTCGGCGGAGTCGTTCCTCGGCAAGGTGCAAACGTTTGTAGAATCTGTTGACAACACGCTGGGAACATGCTCAAGGGCGGCTGAAGAATTTCTGTGTTAATATTGGGCATAACACCCGTTTTGGATCAGTTCTCGCAGTGAAAACGTTGCCACACGAGCGCGGCGACGATGACCGCAGGAACGATCGGGGATGGGTGCCGCGCGTCGTGCGATGGAGAACACGCGCGTGAACACACAATAAAAGAATTCCTCCAGGACCAACAACAGGACCCGCATGCAGTGTTGCGTCCGGCACGATGGTTGTGCCGGTGTGGTTCTTGCGGTCGGATGTATGTTCGCGAAAGGAGCGAATGTGCCTGGACACATCACAGCAACAAGGCACCGTGGCGGCAGACTGATCGCCCTCGTCGCCTCGACCGCGCTGATGGCCGCCTGCGGCATCACCGGTCTGGTCGGTGCCAAAACGGCGAATGCCTCGACGCGAAGGGACAGTTATTCCGATACCGTCGGCAACGTGGCCTTCGAGTCGGCGCGGCAGAAATACGGTCTCGCGAAGAATATGAGCGAGGGCGCGACCCTGCACACGTTCGAGTGGTCGTTCAAGACCATAGAGAACGCCATCCCCGCCATCGCGGAGGCGGGCTTCACGTCGGTGCAGACAGAACCGGTCTCCGCCATCCATGCGGGCAGCAACGGCAGACGGTTCACGAAAAACTGGTATTACGCCTACCAACCCACTGACACCACCGTGGGCAACTGGATCGTCGGCTCCGAGTCGGATCTGCGCAGCCTGTGCCGGACCGCGCATTCATATGGCGTGCGTATCATCGTCGATGTCGTCGCCAACCATATGACCTCGGACACGGGGGCGATCGCCGCACGGTGGAAGAACAGCGGCTATTACCACCACGACTGCAACGACGGCAACGTCTCCGACTGGAACAACCGCTATCAGGTCACCCACTGCAAGCTCCTTGGCCTGCAGGACCTCAATACGGACGGCAACCGGGCGGTCGGCGATATGATGGCGGACTTCCTCAGACGGCTCGTCGACGACGGTGTGGACGGTTTCCGCTTCGATGCGGCCAAGCACATCGAGCTGCCGGGCGAGTACAACAACTCGTCCTACTGGACGCGGATCCTTGCCAACGGCGCCCAGTACCAGTACGGCGAGATCCTGCATGACGGGATCTCCCGGGATGCCGATTATGCCCGGTTGTTCTCCTCCTCGGACAAGGCGGGCGGCGGCATCACCGCCTCCTCCTACGGCTTCAAGCTGCGCGGTGCGCTCAACTCCCGCACCCTCGACGCCGGCTCGCTGTCCTCGTGGGATTCGGCCGGCGTCCAGGCATCGAATCTGACGAGCTGGGTGGAGTCGCATGACAACTACTCAAACGACAGCCGCGAATCGACGGGCATGAGCCAATGGCAGATGACGATGGGCTGGGGCGTGATCGGCTCGCGCGCCGGGACCATGTCGCTGTACTTCGACCGTCCTGCGGGCTCGGGCGGCTCGTCGCCGCAGTTCTCCGAGCAGACGCAGCTGGGCGACGCCGGATCGGATTCGTGGAAGGATCCGCAGGTCAGCGCGGTGAACCATTTCCGCAACGCGATGGACAACGAGGACGCCGCGGAATATCTGCGCAACTGCGGGCCGAAATCGTGCCTGATGGTCGAGCGGTACAAGTCTGATGGATCCGCGGACACGGACGGCGTGACCGTCGTCAACATGGGCGGGCGGCAGTCGCTCGCAGGCCTGTCCACCACACTCGATGACGGCACCTACACCGATCAGGTCGGCGGGGGCCGGATCTCCGTCTCCGGCGGCAGGATCACCTCCGGGACCGCACCGGCCGGAAAAGTCAGTGTGTTCTTCAACCGTCACAACGGCGTGCCCTCCGTGTCGGTGTCGGCGGACCGGACGGGCTTCACCTCCGGGACACTGGATGTCACGCTCCATTCCTCGTCGGTGACAGGTGCGAGGTATGCCACGTCCGAGGGCCGTTCGGGCAGCTTCTCCGATGGTGACGTCATCACCATCGGGTCAGGGACGGCGGTCGGCGCCTCCGTCACCGTCACTGTCAGCGGTACGCAGCCCGATGGGACGACGATCAGCAGGTCCTTCACCTTCCACAAGAAGGATCCCGCCGCCCGGACCATCGTCTATGCGCGGCGTCCGGGCTCATGGAACAGGCTGTTCGCCTATGCCTACGTCGACGACCCCACAGCCTCGCGTGTCGCGCAGAACGCGGCCTGGCTGGGAGTCGAGATGAAGGCGGCGGACGCCTGCGGCAAGGCGGCTGGTTATGACTACATGTATGAGATCCCTGAGGGCCTGTCGGGCTCCGTCCGCGTCATCTTCGACAACGGCGAGAAAAACGGGACGCTCAAATATCCTGCGGACACCACCGAGGGTGAGAACGCCGCAGGGCTGGCGGCAGACGGCACGGCAGCCTGGGACGGTGACATCTCGGATCCCGTCGCCCGCGCATGGACGGACATCTCCTGCCCGTCCGGCCAGAGGGTGCGATCTGTGTCCCTGGACCGCACCGATGTCACGCTGGACGTGACGCATGGGAGTGCGACAGCCCGGCTGACCGCCACCACCGATCCGCGGGGAGCCGCCGTGACCTGGGGATCCTCCGATCCTACGGTTGCCTCCGTCTCCTCCGACGGAGAGGTGATGGCGCACAAGCCCGGCGTGGCGACCATCACCGCGAAGGCGGCGGACGGCATCAGCGCCAGCGCCTCCATCCGTGTGGTCAGACAATCCGTGCCGGCGTCCGGTGACGTCCTCTATGCGCACAAGCCGGCCGGCTGGGGGAGCATCTACGCCTACATCTATACGGGTGACGGGTCCTCGGCGCGCAGCAACGCCGGCTGGCCCGGTGTGCCGATGACGGCGATGCGCGCCGACGACGGGTGCGCCGAGGCGGGCACCTACCGCCTCCGTGTCCCGGATCTGGGTTCGGGCACCTACCGTGTCATCTTCAGCGACAACGGCAGCGGATCCAACCGGTACCCGGGCAATATGGCCCCGGGCATGGCATTCCACCGCGGCACCCCTGCCGTCTGGGACGGCTCGGCGACCAGACTGTCGTCGCCCTCCTGTGGTGCGGGTCCCGTCACCCCGGTGACGCCTGGTTCGGCCACTGCCGTGTATGCGCGCAAGCCGGCCGGCTGGGGGAGCATCTACGCCTACATCTACACGGGTGACGGTCCTTCTGCCCGCAGCAACGCCCTCTGGCCGGGGATCGCCATGAAGAGGATGGACGCCCCCGATTCCTGCGCGCAGAAGGGGACCTACCGGATCGAGGTCCCCGACCTCGGCACGGGCACGTACCGGGTCATCTTCAGCGACAACGGCAACGCGCTGAACCGATACCCGGGCAATATGGCCCCGGGTATGGCATTCCGCCGTGGAACCCCTGCCGTCTGGGACGGGTCATCGACCACGATGGCCGCTCTCGCCTGCACGGCGACCCCGGTCGTCCCGGCATCGTCCGTCACGATCTCGGGCACGGGCGCCAAGGACGGCCGTCTGACGATGACGACGGGTGCCGCCGTCCGGCTCACGGCCACCGTCCATCCGGACGGGGCGACGGACAAGAAGGTCGTCTGGAGTTCCTCGGACCCCTCGGTCGCTCTCGTCTCCTCCGATGGGACGGTGACGGCGAAGAGGGCCGGTACCGCGATTCTCACCGCGACCGCCGGCACAGCGTGCGCCACGCTCGCCGTGACGGTGCAGGACCCGGTGTTCGCCATCACCGGCGCCGGGGTCTCGGACGGCCGGCTCACTCTGTCCGACGGGCAGACGATCCAGCTGGCCGCCGTGAACCGGCCCTCGGGCGATTCGCGCTGGTGGTCGGACGGTGATGCCGTAGCGGTCACGGGCACCGGTTATGCGATCGCCGTGCAGAAAGGCACCTGCCGTGTGCATCTGCGCTGTGGCAACAAGACCGCCCTGCTGGAGATCACCGTGCGGTGAGAACCGGTGATACCGGTCTGTGATGCGGTCGGAGGCGGGGAAGACACGTCCCTGTCGCCGGCCGCGCCGGCCCGCGCCGATTGCCGGATTTCCCCGAATGCGGCAGACGGCACGGTCATGGCGACAAGCCGGGATATCAGAACAGGAACACGACAAACAGGAACACATCAGAACCACAACAGCCGTCGACAGTGATGCCGGCGGCCTCTGGCACGCATCGTCGTCGATGAGGACCGGTGATGCGCCCGTCGGCAAGGATGCCGACGGGAAAGAAGGGAACAAGGATTCATGCGAGCAACAGATTCTCGCCGTATGCCGCGCCCCGGCATACACTCATCCATACGGCACTCCGGGCTCTGGCCCCGCAGGCTGGTCGCCGCGGTCGCCTCGATCGCCACACTGGCCGCGCTGGCAGGCACGGGCCTGTCCGTCTCCGCGGCATCCGCAAAGGAGACGTCAGCCGGCACGGCCGGCTCGGCACAGCAGGCATCATATCGTGACAGCCACGCCGACACGGTGGGCAACCCAGTTTTCGAGGCGGCCCGGAAGAAATATGGTCTCGCCAGGAATATGAGGGACGGCGCCACCCTGCACGCCTTCGAATGGTCGTTCAGGACCATCGAGGAGAACATCCCCGATATCGCCAAGGCGGGGTACACATCGATCCAGACCGAGCCGATCGTCAAAATCAAGGACAACCGCAAGCTCGGCACGGGCAACTGGTATCTCAACTGGTATTACGTCTACCAGCCCACGGACATGTCGATCGGCAACTACGTCGTCGGCTCCGAGGCGGATTTCCGTTCCATGTGCGCCAAGGCGCATCGGTACGGTCTGCGCGTCATCGTCGATTCCGTCTCCAACCATTTCACCTCCGATTTTGATGCCATCTCGCCGAAGTGGAGAAACAAGAAATACTTCCACGAGGACCGCCAGATCTCCGATTACAACAATCGCGAGGACTGCACCCAGCACAAACTCTCCGGCCTGTGGGACCTCAACACGCAGGATCCGACCGTGACACGCGGCATGGCGGACCTGCTGCGGCGTGAGGTGGCCGATGGTGCGGACGGGTTCCGCTACGACGCCGCAAAGCACATCGAGCTGCCCGATGAGGTCTTCGGGGCACGGTCGAAGTACTGGGACACCATCCTCAAAAACGGCGCCCAATACCAATACGGCGAGGTGCTCGAGGACGCGAACGTGCGTGAGGCCGATTACGCCGGAATGTTCTCCTCAAGCGCCGTCGACGGGGGAGGGATCACCGATTCCAGTTATGGCCACGAGGTCCGCAACGGCGTGCAGCACGGCAGCCTGTCGGCCGGTTATTTCACCCACCACAACAAAGTCAGCGAGGACAAGACCGTCAACTGGGTCGAATCGCATGACAACTTCGCCAACGGGGAGGCCAACATCCCCCAGGAGCTGGACGACGAGTGGATCAAATACGGCTGGGTCGGCGTCACCGCGCAGAAGAACGGGATGGCGCTCTTCCTCGACCGTCCCTACAAGGACGGCGGCACATATGGCACCGGTGGCAAAGGCACATATGGAAACGGCAGCGGCCCGTTCACCGAGAACTCGAAACTCGGGGACGCGGGCGACGATCTGTGGAAGGATCCCGAGGTCGTGGCCATCAACCATTTCCGCAACTCAATGATCGGTGAGGGATCCTCTGTGGGCAATTGCGGCGATGACCGCTGCCTCATGGTCGAGCGCTATGCCGGTTCCGCCGCCACGGACGGCATGGCTGTCGCCAACGCGGACGATTCCGTCAAGAATCTCGCGGGCACCCGCACACACCTCGCCGATGGCACCTACACGGACGAGGTGGACGGGGGCAGGCTCACCGTCTCGGGCGGAACCGTCACCTCCGGCTCCGTCCGCGCCAGGGGCATCGCCGCCTTCTCCAACAACAAGACCTGCCGGGGCAGGATCTCGACCGTCGAGGCATATCCGAACGCGGGGACCATCCCAGGCACCTCCAAGAAGATCACACTGCGCCGCTTCCAGGCCACCGATACCACTTTCTCCACCTCAGACGGCCAATCCGGCAGTTTTGCCGATGGGGACGTCATCCGAATCGGATCCCACGCCAAGGCCGGTGACACGCTCACCGTCAGCGTCCACGGCACCGCAAGCGACGGGCGGCGCATCGACCATACGTACTCGTACACAAAACAGGGTGATCCGGCCTACGATCCCTCGGACGGGACGCGGAGCCCCTGCGACACCTATTGCATGGCCTATATGAGGAAGAACGGCTACGATCCGGCGAAGTACATCTCCGCGCAGGAGCCGGATTATGAGGGTGGGACCGGTGTCGAGGCCACGAGTGTCACCATCACGGGTGACGGCGTGGTGGACGGCAGGGTCAGCCGCAACATCACGACCGGACGGACGAGTCTGACCCTCACCGCGAAAGTGGGGCCGGACGGCGCCGGGCAGCAGGTGGCGTGGTCCAGCTCCGATCCGTCCATCGCCTCGGTCGGTGCCGATGGCACGGTCACCCTTCACCGGGCCGGGACGGCCATCATCACCGCCAGCACCTCCAACGGCCATGACAGCAGTGTGACGGTGGTCGTCACCGGCATCGCCCCGAAGCCGAGGAACATTCTCTATGCCGTCCGGCCCGCCGGCTGGAAGACGATGTACGCGTACGTCTACGTGGACGGTTCGACGCACAATGCCGCCTGGCCGGGCGTGGAAATGACGCGGGTCGGGGATGCCGACGCCTGCTCGGGCGCCGGTTATTCCTACACCGTGCCGGAGGCGCTCGCACACAACGCCAGGGTCATCTTCACCGATGGCGCAGGCAGGCAGGTGCCGGGTTCCGGACAGCCGGGCATGGCCTATGACGGCGGCATCGCCAGATGGCAGGGGAGCGGGCAGGATCTTTCCTCCTGCACGGTGCCGGTCACACCGCCGCAGTTCTCCATCTCCGGCGAGGGTGTCGCACACGGGCGGATGACAATGGCCCGCGGGCAGAGGATCCGGCTGCGGGTCTCCGGGCTCCCGTCGGATGCCGCGGAGACATGGTGGTCCGACGGGGCGTCCGCCGCGGTGACAGGCCACGGCTATGTGGTCGGCGCCGCTGCCGGCACGTGCCGGATCCATGTCGAGGCCGGTGGCAGGACCGCCTCGATCAGCGTCACCGTGCGATAACGGCTCCGGGCAATCTGAACCATTTGGACAATTTCGTCGGCCGGCAGGATGTGGCCGGCCGACGGTCGGGCCGTACGGACGGCACGGCGCGCGACAGGAAACATGATCTCCCTTCTCTGCCGTGCGACGCACGCCTGTGCGTCCCGATTTTTGTCCGGAAGATCGTGCGATCTATGGCAGATTTTCTGGATTCTCTGAAAGACCCGGCCGTGCCATTTCTGCCACCGCCCAGTTTTCCACATTCGATCCTTTCCCTCGAATCCTGTTCCGATGACCGGCACAGTTGCCGGTAGGCGATGGGACAGGCCGGATCCTTCCCATCGCTTCCTCCCGGCAGTTGACCGGGAGGAAGGAGGATCCGGTTCGGGAAGGATTGTTATGGGATTGTTCGGCAGCACACGACGGGCGCATACGGCAAGGAGAAGACTCGTGCGACGGATAGTGGCACTCGGGGCGGCGGGTGCGGCTCTGATCACAGGCGCGGGCCTGGCGGCCGCCGCCACATGGGAGGGCACGCCGGGCTACAAAACGGTGAACAGGTCGTCGGCAGGACATGTCGATGATCTGGGCGTGCTGGGCTACAAGTCGGGACACCCGTTCTACTGCCTGCACATGGACAGCCTGTACGGACGGGGTGACGAGAATGCGGGGGCATGGTCGACGAACACGGGCATCGACTACCGTATTGCCGCACGGATGGTCAAGGAACATGAGGCGGACAGGACGGATCTCACACAGGCATCGGTGGCGTATGCGATTCATGACCATCTGGATTCGGATCATGCCGCGTTCCTGCGGATCGTCGGCGGTGGTCTGCAGGGAGGTGACCTGAATCGTGTCCGTGCCACCGCTTCCTCCTTCTGGGATCAGGCAAAATCCTTCACGCCCGCATCGGCACGCACGCGCGTCATCACAGGGGACCTTTCCCAGGGTTCGGCAACCGCGGAGATCAGGACACAGGACGGCCGGTATGCGGCGGGCGTGCCATGGAGGATCGTCATGCTGGAGGGCGCTGATACCGTCAGATGGGAGGGGCCGACCTCCGGGACGACGACGAACGGACCGATACACGTCCGCTATCATGCGAGGAAAAAGGGCACAGTCAAATATCAGATCCAGTACTCCTCCGCGGTCGCCCGTCGCATGGAGGCGCCATCCAGCAGCAGACAGTCGTTGTTCACGACGATCCACGAAGAGCGGTGGTTTCCCTCGGGTGTCCAGTTCGCGGAGGTCTCCCCGACCTATACGCTGGGTGTGACGACCACGAGAAAGTCGGGGGATGCACGGGTAGGTGGCACCACGCCCGTCCGTGACTCGCTGACCGTGCGCGTCAGCAGGTCGTCATCCGACACGACGCTGGACCCGATTTCGGATAAGGCGACCGTCACGCTGCATTTCGATGGCAACGACTATGTGCCGGCGGCGCAGGCGTCGAAGCAGATGACGATCACGGGTGCGGGCAGCGTCGACTCGCCTTCGTTCACCCCGTCCGACCTGGGCTGGGACGAGCCCGCGCGCCACGGCTGGCAGGCGGGAGACTACTGGTTCGACATCCAGGTGCCTAAGCAGGGCCAGATGGGCGGGGCGGTGGACACGCCCGACCGCCAGCCCGGGGAGAGCTTCACCCTCAAGGAGGTCGTCCCGCCGCCCGCCAAAAAGCGGATCGAGGAGGGGCACACCGCGTCCGCCATGCCTGACAGGACGGTGATCAGCAGTCAGACGGGCCGCGGCGGCTACCACATGACGTTCACCGACACGTTCACCAACCCGGACAAGCTCACCTACAACGTTTCTGAAATGTCTGTGCGCGATGTGACGGCGAACAAGGATGTAACATCCGAGTTCACTTTCTCCAACGGCACGGGCTCACCTCAAAAGGTGACTGCAACCTACAACAGGAGTGATGAGCTTCCGCTCGACCATGTGTTTGAGTTTCATCTCACTGTCCGTGTCGACAAGCCGGGCGAGGAGAACAGGCTCGCCGACAAGGCCAACGTCCTGTGGAACAAGACGGGCGGCGACACCGACGAGCATCATTTCGACACCCACGAGCCCAGGCCGGACAAGGCGTGGGTTTTGGACAGGAAGGGCGCCCTGACCACCGACGACCCGAAGTGGTCGAACAAGGTGGGCGCGGACGGCAAGACGTTCCTGCCCGGCGACCCCGTGTCCGCGGTGGCCAACGGGCGCGTGCCTGCGGACCTGGTGCATGACCTCGCCTCCTACGGGATCACCGATGACTGGGGCGACGCCGCCAAGTACGTGGACTTCTCCGACGCGTCGAAGGCCGCCGTGTATTACGACGGGCGGGACGTGACCGGCCAGTTCGATGTCAGGGTGGACGGCACCAGGACCGTCGCCACGGCCAGGCCGGCGTTCCTCAAGGGCACCGCGCACCTGAAGAAGGACAGGCCGGTCAAGCTGGTCATCAGCGGCGCGTTCCGCACCGACTACCAGACCGCCGGCAGGACGGAGAGGCTGACCAACTCGGCGTCGGAGACGTGGAACGACCACAGGAAGCCGACGAACATCCCGGCCGTCTTCACGTGGACGCCGAGCCCGGACAAGGCGTGGATCCGCAACACCAAGGCGGACGGCACCGGCGCCTGGCAGGCGGTCATCGACCCGTCCAAGACCAACAGCGTGGGCGGCGACCAGAAGGTCTACCGTGACGGCGACCCGGTGGGCCTGGTCGTCAACGGCACGGTCCCCACCGGCCTGGCCGTCCGGCCGGACATCTCCCTGTCCGACGACTACGGCAAGGCGGACTACGTGTGGGACCCGTCCGACAAGGCCGTGTGGCGCGTCTACGAGGCGGACGTGGACGACTACTCCAGGTCCACGGTGGCGGACATCGTCAACCACGGCCGTGACGTGACCGGCGCGTTCGCCCTGTCCCGGAAGGGCGCGACGATCACCGCGCAGGCGTCCGGCGCCTACGAGCAGGGCCTCGTCGGCCTGAAGAAGGGCCGCCAGATCGTCCTGCTGGTCCCCGGCCGGATCAATCTGGCGGACGGCAAGGGCAACCGGCAGGTGTACAAGGACACCGGCTACTCGAAGAACGACAGCAGGGCGCTCAGGCCGGGCGCGGACCAGAAGGACGTGAACGGCTACCAGGTCTGCTCCAACCCGGCCGCCCGCACGGGCGTGTCCAAGGGCGACAGGTTCCTCAACCAGGGCTCCGAGAAGGCCGGCGGCGTCTCCGTGCCGACGAACGAGCCGTCCATCTGCACCCATGTGCCCAACCCTGACAAGGGCATCGTGGCCGAGGCGCAGTACGGCGGCGACCAGCATGACGGCGACGGGCAGGATGTGCGCCCGGGCCAGAACATCGAGTACCGCCTCCACGTTTTGGACAGGGTGCCCGACAACGCCGGCTACCAGGTGGACAAGGTGGTGGTCACGGACCATTACGACCCGCATGTGGGCGTTGACGGCCAGAGCCTGAAGATCGTGGACAACGCCTCGCACGGCTACACCGTGCCGAAGACCGCCTACGACCAGGTGATCGACGCCAAGGCCCACACGATCACGCTCACCTTCCACGCCGACTACATCGGCCGGACGTGGAAGGCGGGCCGGGACGTGGACCTGGACGTGGTGTTCGAGGGCAGGGTGGCCGACGACCTGCCCAGGGACGCCTGCACGATCGTCGACAACCACTTCATCCTCACCGTCAACAACGGCGAGTCCGTGTCGAACACTGTGTCCAACAAGTACTGCCCGCCCGACACAAAGAAGGACGTCACCCGGAAGGGCGAGCCGTCGATCACCGTCAACGGCAAGACCGCGCTGCTGGGCGACCATCTGGACTACCGTCTCACCCTCTCCGCCAAGGACCTCAGGTACGACGAGCAGGACCCGGGGAAGGGCGAGCAGCTCTACCGGGTGCAGCGCCTGGGCATGACTGATGACTACGACGAGCAGTACCTGTCCCTCGATGCGAAGGACATCAGGGTGCTCGATGAGAACGGCAGGGACGTGACCTCCAAGTTCAATGCGAGCGTGGAGGGCGACGCAACCTACATCTTTGCGAGGACCGTCGACGGGAAGAACCCCGTCACCGGTGCGAAGGTGTCCGGCGACCCGCAGCCGGCCAGCCTCAAGGAGTACTCCGAGAGGAAGCTCGACCGCCTGTCGGACCCGTACATCGACCAGGGCCTGCTCGGACAGGACTACACGATCGTCCTGCCGGTCACGGTCATCAAGGTGGCCGACGGCTACGATGTGAAGAACACGGCCGTGCAGATCGTGGACGACCAGAAGTACGTGACCAACACGGTCCACAACCCGCTCAGGCAGATCAACCCGAGCAAGGATGTGGTCGTCAGCGTGGGTGACAAGTCGGTCAACGGCATGGACGTCTATCTGAACCAC
The DNA here is from genome assembly GCA_040773385.1 of Aeriscardovia sp. Classification (GTDB taxonomy): domain Bacteria; phylum Actinomycetota; class Actinomycetes; order Actinomycetales; family Bifidobacteriaceae; genus Aeriscardovia. The sequence continues at coordinate 53,326 of JAXGWH010000006.1, forward strand.
TACTTCCTCTACAGGCTCGACAGCTCCAGGCGGCCGACCGACCTCGCCTACCCGGAGGTCACCGACTGGCGGATCGTGGACAAACTGGACCCGGCCTATGACCGGTACACCGGCCAGTGGGCGGTGTACGCGGACGCCGACCTGTACGCCACCGACGGCCAGCTGCTCTACAGGAAGGGTGGGAAGATCGCCGGCAGCGGCTTCGACTCCTCGAAACTCAGGCAGGGCGGCATCCTCACCGGGACGGACACCCAGCTGTTCGCCGTGTCCCAGACCACGGACGGCACCGTGACCGTCGCCGCCACCGACAGCTACAGGAAGCTCGTCAGCGACGGGCAGCATGAGGCCGCATGGTCCGCGTACGTCCAGTGCCAGCGTCTCAAGGTCACCGCGAAGCACGAGAACCGGTTCACGGAGTACCTGAACGGCACCCCGCGCCCGTCGAACACGGTGTGGACGCGCACCCCCGACCAGACGCCGGGCATGAGGATCGAGAAGTACGACCTCAAGTCCGGCCTCAAACTGGGCGACAGGAACAAGACCGGCGAGGCCCTGGACCCGGCGACGGACGGCACGCGCATCGGCCTGCTCATCACCAACACCGGCAAGAGCGACCTGCACAGGTTCGACATGGCGGACAGGACCATCGCCGGCACCGGCGACGTGACATGGGACCAGAAGGACCTCGACGCGCTGAAGTCCCTGACTCTCAGGCCCGGCAAGAGCTTCACCGTCCACGGCACGCTCAACGGCGTGAGGGACGTCCACACGGACCGCGCCAGCGTGACCGGCATACCACTTCTGCCGTGCCTGACCGATGGCACACCGGACATCGACAAGCCGCAGGACGGCACCAAGGTCAAGTACTGCGACAGCACGCCGATCAAGGAGAGCGACGACTGGAACGGGAAACGCACCGCGCTCGCCGACACTGGCACGCCCGTTTTGATCTTTCTGCCGGCCGCCCTCGGCGTGCTCGGACTCGGCACAATCCTCATCGTTCCCGGACGACGGCGCGGACAGCACTCACAGCATCCGCGGCACCGGCGATGAGAGGTGTCATGCATCGGAAATGAGAGCCAGAACAAGACTGTCCCCATGGGATCCTCCCATGGGGACAGTCCGGACGGCCGTCAGTCCATTGCGGATACCCGGGAAACAGGGTTCAGAATATCCGGGATGCTATTCTCGGCGATGGGACATCCATCTCTGAGACCGCCTCTCACCGCTCCCGCAAGTGGAGACCGGAGAATGGGTCTGGAACGGGTCACTTGAGGAACAGCCGCGTCTGTGCCGGCGTCGTGCGGGCGAGGAACCTTCCGCCGCGCACGTTGTCGAGCACCGTGGCGTGCGTGTTGAGCGCTGTGTAGAAATCAGGGGCGTCAAGAATGATGAAGTTCGCCGGCTTGCCGACCTCGATGCCGTAATGGTCGGTGATGTGCAGCGTGCGGGCCGCATTGTAGGTGACGAACTTATAGGAGTCCTGCAGCTGGTGGTAGCCCATCATGTGCGAGATGTAGACGCCCATCATCACCGGGTCGAGCATGTTGCCGTCGCCCATCGGGTTCCACGGGTCGCGGATGTCGTCCTCACCGAAGGAAACGTTGATGCCCGCCTCGGTGAGCTCCTTGATGCGCGTGACGCCGCGGCGCTTCGGGTAGGTGTCGAAACGGCCGCCGAGGTGCACGTTGACGAGCGGGTTGGAGACAAAGTTGATGCCGCTCATCTTGAGCAGGCGGAACAGCTTGTACGTGTAGGCATCGTTGTACGAGCCCATCGCAGTGGTGTGCGAGGCGGTCACACGGTCCTTCATGCCGCGCTCGAGCGCCTCGGTCGCCAGCACTTCGAGGTTGCGCGAGGCCGGGTCGTCGATCTCGTCGCAGTGCACGTCGACGAGCTTGCCATAGCGGTCCGCCAGATCCATGAGGAAGTGGACCGACTGCCAGCCGTACTCGGTGGTGAACTCATAGTGGGGGATGCCGCCGACCACGTCGAGGCCCTCCTTGACCGCCTGCTCCATGAGCTGCCTGCCGTTGGGGAAGGAGAGGATGCCGTCCTGCGGGAAGGCGACGAGCTGCAGCTCGACCTCGTCCCTCATCTCCTCGCGCAGTTCGAGCAGCGCCTGCACGGCGGTGAGCTTCGGGTCGGTGACGTCCACATGGCTGCGCACGCACTGGATGCCGTGGGCCACCATGTTCTCGATGGTCGCCTTGGCGCGCTTCTTCACATCCTCGACGGTCAGGCTCTCCTTGCGCTCGCGCCAGATGCGGATGCCGTCGAAGAGCGTGCCGGACTCGTTCCATTCCGGCTGCCCCGCGGTGAGCGTGGCGTCGAGATGCACGTGCGAGTCGATGAACGGCGGCAGGAGCAGGTGTCCCTTGCCGTCGAGCACCTCCTCGCCCTGCCCGGGCGTGAGGTTCGGCGCGATCTGGCTGAATTTTCCGTCCGTGACCCGCACGTCGGTAAGGGTCTCGCTGTTGTCCGCATGGACATTGGTGATGAGCATGTTCATGGTTGTCCTTTCCTGTTTCATGTTCTGAGATGGATGTTTCTGAGCTTGTTTGTTTGCCGCTGTGCCTGTCAGGCGTCGCTGTGCCTGTCAGGTGTGGGTGCGTCTGTCAGGTGTGGGTGTGCCTGTCAGGCGTGAGCCGTGGTCCCGGCCGGCACGGCCTTCCTCGCCGCGTGGGCGTCGTAGATCCGCATGCCGCCCCAGTAGAGCAGCGAGCAGAGGGCCATGTCGATGAACGTGGAGCCGACCGTGCCGGCGAAGAACGGCAGGGTGTGCGTGCCGAGGAAGAAGGCGACGCCGATGACGAACACCGCCAGCGCCACGAGGTTGAAGCCGCCCGCGTACCAGTATTTGCCGTGGTCCACACCCAGGTCATTCGGGTCATAGTGCCGACGGGAGCGGATGTAGTAGTCCGTGCAGATGATGGCGATCACCGGTCCGAGAACCATGCCCACGTAGTCGAGGAACGTCTCGAACGTGTCGAGGAACGAGCCGGAGAAAAGCGGGATGAAGGTGACGAGCGTCGCGCCGAGCACCACGATCCACAGCGAGTATTTCAGGCGCAGCCGGGTGAAGATGTTCGAGAGCGCGGACCCGGCCGCGAGCAGGTTGACGGCGTTGCCGGTCATCGAGGTGAGGATGATCACGAGCAGCGCGACCACACCGAGGCCGAGCTTGCTGGCGATGGTGGAGGGGTCGGAGTTGTTGGCGTCGTAGGTGCCCGAGGTGATGGCGATGCTGATGGTGGAGATGAGGCCGATGAACGCGAACCACACCACGCCGATGAGCGCGCCGACGAACGGGGTGATCGTCGAGTTGTTCTTCTTGGAGGTGTAGCGGGTGAAGTCCGCGCCCGCGGTGACCCAGGCGAGGTTGAACGCCGCCACATAGTCGATGGCAGCGCCCGTGGCCATCCTCTGGCCGGCCGGCACCTGCCAGGAGGCGATCTGGCGCATCGACACCGTGCGGAACACGGCCACCGACTCCCAGATGGCGAAGATGAAGACGAGGATGATGCCGATCCGCTCGATCATCTGCACCGACCGTGAGCCGGAGGAGACGCTGATGACGTGCAGGACGCTCATCACGAGAATGCCGACGATGATGCCCTTCGTACCGCCGGGCCGGCCCCACACCGGCCAGCCGAGCAGGTCATGGCAGAGCAGGCCGACCGACTGGGCGGCGATGAACGTGTTGACGGCGGTCCAGCCGATGAACTGCGTGATGTTGACGAGCGAGGGGGATGTAGCTGCCCCGCTCGCCGAAGGAGGCACGGCTGGCGGCCATCGTCGAGACGCCGGTCTGGTAGCCGATATAGCCGATGAGGCTGAGGAAAACGTAGGAAAGCGCGGAGGAGAGGACGAGGATCCTCATTGCCAGGCCGAACCCGCAGGCGGCCAGCACCCCTCCGACGAACCATGTGCCATTGTTGGCGTTTGCACCGATCCAGGTGGCGAACATATCCCAGTATGTCATCTTCCGCTCACCGAGCGGTAGTGACCTGATTTTGCCGTGGCGGTCGTCCACGATCGCTCCTCTCACAAATAACGGCCCAAGCTCGGTGGGGCTTGGGGCAGTCGGGCCCTGATCCACACGGATCACGGTCCGAACCGTTGTGAGCGGAGTCCTCAGGGTCCCACCGGAACCCGTTTTGGCCGACCAAAATTTCCAAAACAATCCCTCGGCACGCGGACAGGATTGTGGACGGCCCTCTGGTGATTGGTGCGAGTTGGTGTGTCGTTATACGAATTTTTGATAACGCGTTTTCGGTCCGGTTGAAGCGCATGAAGCCTGTCGACCAAAGCAGGTCGAAGCAGATGGCGCATTCTGATGCGGATGTCGGCACCTGATACGGCACCTCTTGCTGCCCATTGCCGTCTGATCCCGCGGGTTTCCTGCATATTTCCTGTGTTGATTCTGTGACCGGCGCCGGGCACACTGGGGGCAACCTTTTCGCGCACCGCGGCATGAACGGCGTTGCGGAGGGCATGTGTCGCCCTGACGGCCCGACGGACCTGTCCGTCGCCCAGGGTGATGATGCTCTTGCCGGCTGCCGCCACGCGGAGGGGAGATTGAGAAGAAGAAGGGAATTTCTATGGCACATCACAGCAGGTGGGCCACTCTCACGGCGTTCGCCGTGGGGGCGGCGATGCTGGTCAGCCCCGCGCTGACCGCCGTCGCGGCGCCGCAGTCATCGGCGTCGAAGTCGGCAAAATCATCCGCGCTCTCATCCATCGCAAATGAGAAGCTCGCCGATTCGGCCGCCGAGGCCGACGGCAAGGCGACGGTCTTCATCAACATCAGCGGCACGTCGGCCGCCCAGAAGGTCGATCAGGTCCTCGGCGACAACCAGCAGACGGCGTCCGCCTCGGCCAAGAAGCAGGCCGCCGTCGCCGGCGAGAAGTCGGCCAAGGCGGTTCAGTCGAACGCCGATCAGGTGTTCGCCGCGCTCAGGAAGCTCGACCCGACGGCCCAGAAGGTGTACACCGCGTCGTATTCGATCCCGGGCGTCGCCGTCCGCGCGTCCGTCTCGGCGCTCAACAAGCTCGTCTCCGACAATCCGAAGGCGCTTTCCGTCCAGAAGATCCACTACCAGGTCCCGCTCAAGCTCGTCTCCTCCTCCCAGAAGGCCAAGACCACCGCGGACGTGACGAAGTCCGAGGCGAAGCCGGCCAACGTCAACTCCGATGAACTCGTCGGCAACCTCAAGGAGTGGAAGAAGACCGGCAAGACCGGCAAGGGCGTCAACGTCGCCATCGTCGATACCGGCCTCGATTACACGCACGCCGATTTCGGCGGCACCGGCACCACCGCCGTCTACGACGCCGCAATGGCCAAGAGCGACTCACAGACCTCCCCGCTGCAGGACGACGAGCTCAAGAACTATCTCGATCCCGCAAAGTTCAAGGGCGGCTATGATTTCGCCGGCAAACAGTATGGCTCGAAGGTGAACGGCAGCACCTTCCGCACCGCCATCCCGGACGCCAACCCGATCGACGGCCCCGGCGGCCACCACGGCACGCACGTGGCCGGCACCTCGCTCGGCTACGGCGTCACCAAGAACGGCAAGTCCATGAAGCGTACCGCCAAGCGGTATGGCAAACTCACCGCCAAGCAGCTCGAGAACGCGATGATCGCCCCGGGCTCCGCCCCGCTCGCGGGAGTCTATGCGCTCAAGGTGTTCGGTGACAACGGCGGCTCCACCGGCCTCGTCGGCGAGGCGCTCGACTGGGTCACCAAGCACAACACAGAGGCAATCGCGACCGGGAACACCAAGGATTACATCAAGGTCGTCTCCATGTCCCTCGGCGGCGCCTACGGTGACGCCGACGAGCCGGAGAACCGCATGGTCGACGAGCTGAGCAATTCAGGCGTGCTCTCCGTGGTCGCGGCCGGCAACGACGGCGATATCACCGACATCACCGGCGAGCCGTCCACCTCTTCCACCGCGCTCACCGTCGCCGCCACCAACTCCGGCAAGACGAAGCAGGACGCCATCCGCGTCAACGCCCCGGCGGACGTCGCCGGACAGGCCGCAGGCCAGTATTCCGAGAACATCACGAAGGACTTCTCGGTGACCGGCAAGGTGGTCGCCCTCTCCGACAAGGACAATCTCGAGGGATGCAAGGCCTACTCGGATGCGGACAAGGCGGCCGTCAGCGGCCACATCGTCTGGATCTCCTGGGATGACAATCATGTGACGTGCGGTTCCGGCCAGCGCTTCAACATGGCCGAGCAGGCGGGCGCAAAGGCCGTCCTGTTCGTCTCCCAGTCGAACATCCCCGAGGCGGGCATCGCCGGAAACACCACGATCCCCGGCTTCCAGCTGAGCAAGAATTCCAACACCGCCGCGCTGCAGGCCGCCCTCAAGGCCGGCACGCTCAACGTGACGCTCGACAGCACGCTCAAGCACGCCCAGAACGTCGACTACTCCGGTGAGCTGCAGGACACGGTGGCAAACTTCACCTCCCGCGGCTCGCACGGCTCGCTCGACGGCACC